>JAAZLO010000045.1 GCA_012689375.1 Bacillota bacterium
AACGCGTGAAATATGGCAGTCCGTGGTATCTCGGGAAGGCCTGATATCCTGGCGGATGCAGAAAATTCATCAACTACGGGGGGATCTGCAATATATGCCGGAGCATTTATAATACTCGCAATTTCATAGGCAATAAGGGCCCCTAAATTGCAAGCATGGGGAATTTTAGCCGGCTCCATAAGATCCCTTATCATGTTATCATTTACTTCATAAACCCCGCCTTCTATAGGTTTTAGGAGCCCCCCCCGGCTAATTACTGCCGTAAAATCCGATACCTGACACCCCCGCCTGATGAGGACTTCAAATATATCTTCCACCCTTTTCTTGTACTGATCCATTACTTGTCCAAAAATAGCGAGTTCCTCAGGCTTGTACTTAATTATCTTCCCAAAAACAAGTTTTCTGTTGATATATACTGCAATTTTTGTTGAAGTGGAACCCGGGTTTATCACAAGTATCCTGTAGGCAGCCTGTTTATAATCTTCCCCTTCGGATAGTACAGGTCGCTCAACCAATTCCATAATAGGCCTCCTTTCTATGGTTGAATATGGAGGGTACCCCCGCCCACCCGGAATTGCTTCCGGTACTCCACTGTTAACTGACAACAATCCCCAATGCAAGGGAATAAAATTTTGATTTATATGAATCTGCCCGGGAAGTCAGAACAATGGGGACACTTGCGCCTACCACAACACTTGCACAGCATTTATCCGCCATGTAGATAAGACTTTTATAGAACACATTTCCCGTCTCTATATCCGGCATTATCAAGATATCGGCCTGGCCAGCAACGGGACTGTCAATCCTTTTGATCTTTGCGGATATAGGAGATATTGCGTTGTCCAAGGCTAATGGGCCGTCAATTATACCACCTTTAATCTGACCCCTTTCCGCCATTTTACTAATGCACGCGGCATCAATAGTTGCAGGCATACTACTATTCAGAGATTCAATCGCAGCAATAATCGCTACCCGGGGATTATCAATCCCAAGAGTATGACCTACATTAATAGCATTTTGGGTAATTTCAACCTTTTCTTCCAGTGAAGGCGCGATATTCATAGCCCCGTCACTGAATATAATTACTTTATCATCTTCAGGCATCTCAAACACGGATAAATGTGAAAGGAGTCTACCTGTTTTAAGTCCTCTGTCTTTATTGAGAACTGCCTTAAGAATGTCAGCTGTACCAATTAAACCCTTTACCAGCAAATCTGCTTTTCCTTGCGATATCAGTTGCACGCCTTTATGTGCTGCAACAGATGGATTATTTTCTTCAATAATCTCGTGCCCGGTTATATCTACGCCTGCATTATCAGCGGCTATCTTAATTTTTTCAAGATTCCCTATAAGAATGATCTTGGCTATTCCATGAATCATCGCTTCATTTGTGGCAAGCAATATCTCGGGATCTTCTGCAGCTACCACCACACATGTCTTAGGACCCCGCGTTTTTGCTAATTGTACAATATCTCTGAGTGTTTTTACCATATGTCTCCCTCCTTATTACCCGTAGGCCTCAATTCCTTCCTGCTGTCAGGATATAAATAATTTATTAAATTGCAAGAGATTTATGGGCTTCCGAATACCATGCCGGCACATATTATAAGTAGCCCGCAATTAGACGCGGGCTACTTACAATATGTGCAACCTGTTACTTATAGCAATATGGTTAATGTTCCAATTATTGTAATTTCCATAGAACTTAGAAGATTAATCCAATTAATCCCACACATCTACATATCTTATAAATTTCTTTTCCCCGCCTTCTCCGATAATAAAGAGAAACGAGCCTTTATCGGAGGGTACACCATCCTTCATTGACCAGGACATTTGAATTCCATCAAAATTCTGCATTTCTCTGATGTGATCCCTAATCATAACCCTCTCTTCCATTAGTTTCTCGGGATCACCTGTTATGGCCGTTTCTTCAATAGCCCTTTTGATCATGTAAACGCAATCATAGTATACAGTCGACAAAGAAGTTGGGTCGAGTCCGCCATGATCCTCTCTAAAAGCCTCCCTAAATTCTTTCCAACGCGGTGTTTCTTTTGCTGCATCTAAGTAGCCATAGATATAGCAACCCTTTAGACTCTCTTTCCCGGTAGTATATAAGGGCATGTCATCTGCACTTCCAAAAATAAGTATCTTAGATTTATCATTCCAGCCATATTTCTCCAATTCAATGATTATTTTCGCGGCTTTTTCAGAAGTACATACCAATATAAAACCATCAGGTTTATTTGACAATGCCCTGACAACCAACGGACCAAATGTAACCACGTCGGTAGGCACTTCAATATTGAGAGTTTCCACTCCGACAGAAGCCAATCCCTCAGCATGGGCATCTGCCATACCTGGCCAACAAGCCCATTTTTCTAAAAATTGAACAACCTTCTTCATTTCAGGTTGTTCTTCCGCCCATGCGGCAGCAATAGGTGGCAGATGCTTATCTGTAGGCGGAGACCATGAGAGAGTCCAGGGGAAAAATTGAATTGAGTATTCATACGTAGTGGAAGCTGTCATGCTAAATAGATTATGTTTTACGGCTATAGGCATTGCAGCCATTATACAAGCCTCCGGTACAGGGCCCAATGATATAAGGCTCTTATTGGCTATTTTCGCCATTTGTTCAATGGCTTTGTCAGGGCTGACCCCTGTATCGTAATCTACAATTTTTACCGGCTTGCCTTTAATACCCCCTGCTGCATTAATTTCGCTTGCCGCTTTACGCGCACTCCAAGCCATATATTTACCGATGCTTGCAATTTGTCCTGTCAGACAATTTAGAAAAGGTATCTCCCATTCATCCACTGCAACCTCGGTAGCTAAAGGTGCGCAAAAACCAAAGTCCCCAAAGCAAAGGAGTAAAATGGTAATAAGCAAAAGACCTAAAACTGATTTAGTGTGTTTTCCCATTCTTCCTTTCCCCCCTATTCCAAATACTCACTAATTTTGTTCAATACTCTACCTATCTAACCATTTTTATTTGATGCATTTATCAATTGTACCCGATGCCTTTCCTGTGTCGCTTCTGTTGAACATTTTAGCTGTCAGATTTATAAGCATCCGTTTTGTAATTAATCCGCCCGGTAACATCAGAACAATTGCAATTAGGGTTAACGCATAAATAACCTGGCGCCATGATGCAACAGAGCTGGGAAGAAACAGCTGCATACCTTCTAGGATTGGAATTGACGCAATTATTCCCCACATAGTGGTGTGTCCGCCAACGAAAAGCATACACATGAAGGTCCCGATAATTCCAAGACTGAAGAACTCCGGAAAAAGACTGCCTATAAGAAATGCGTATAATGTACCTGCCAAGCCGGCGAGCCCTCCTGCAATGATTTGAAAGAACATGCCCAACCGCTTAATATCGACTCCTGTTGCGGCTGCTGTAGCTTTGTCTACGAATACGAGGGATGCCGCCCTCCCCAAGCGGGAATGATCTATTTTATATATTAACACCCCTGCACCGGCAAGGAGTAAGTAAGTCAAAGGCAGCAAGCCTTTAACTTCAGGGATTCCAAAGAAACCGATAGTCCCACCTAACGCCGGGATATTTTCAACAGCTGTTTTAAAAATAAAGATGACAGTTAACCCTACAATTACTACAGTAAAACAAGGTGCATCACCAATGGTGAATGAAGGAATTAAACAAATTAAAGCACCAATTAGCACCCCGAAGATAAGTATCAGGGCAAACGGCCATGATAATTCCCGCGCGGCATAGCCGGAGAAATATGCGGAAGCAAGCATACAGGCAACAGTCAAGAAATGAAGTTGACCGACGCGGTACGGCAAATAAAGCGACCAACACATAAGTATATTCGTACCTGTAAGTGATAAAAAATAATAAAGTACCGGTGACAATTATCCGTCCTCCCGTCCCTTAGTATCCATAAGTTACGCCTTAATGCCAAATAGTCCTTCAGGCTTTATCAGCATAACAATAAGCATCATCATGAAAGAAATAGCATTTGACCATGAACCCGGGAGGTACCCAATCGCCATACTTTCAGTAATCCCAAGAAGCAGTCCGCAAACTAAGCCACCTTTCAAATTACCCAGGCCGGCCACTATGGAAGTGGCAATGATCTTCATGCCTACGAAATCACCCAGAGCCGGTGATGCCGATCCTAACATCTTAGAAAGCATAATGGCTGTAAGGCCCCCTAAAAGACCTGCTATAGCATAGCTTATCACCCGCGTCTTGATGGTGGGAATACCAATAATAGATGAGAGTAGACTGTTTTCACTGATAGCCCTCAAGACCCTCCCCTGACGCGTACGATATAAAAGATAAAAGAAAGCTAAAACTGCAGCGATGCCTCCAAACAATGCATATGCTTGTCCTGAAGAAAAGGTGATCAACCCAAAGCCGATAACACTTTTCCCGATCCATTTTGAAGGGAAAGCTATAGGGAACCCATAGTTTAACAAATGAGACATAATATCAGTGATTACTAAAGTCATACTCATGGATACTACAAAGGATACATTGATATCTAAACCATGCCTTTTGGCAAGAAGACGAAATATCGGTTCAGTTGCAATGTTTATTGCAATACAGCTACCGATAGAAGCAAGAATAACCAAAAACACATTGCTTGTATATTTCAGCATTCCCCAGCATACATACATTGACAGTACAACCAAATGGGGGTAAGCAAATTGTATGATTTTAGCAACTAGTAGCATTAGGTTAAATCCCAATACCAACAGAACATACATGCTACCTAAAGATAACCCATTTAGCAACTGGGCTATGAATACTTCCATCGTTTGCGTTCCCCCACTTAATTCCAACTATATTTTGCTACCTAAATAAGCATTATGGACTTTAGGATTACTTATAAGTTCCTGAGCAGGTCCATGCAATACTATCTTGCCAATTTCCATGACATAAGCACGATCTACAAATTCTAAGGCTTTCTTAGCTTTTTGTTCCGCCAACAAAATAGTATAACCCTTCTTGTTTAAGCCGCGCAAAATATTAAAGATTTCACCAATGACTTTAGGGGCAAGGCCCAGCGAGGGTTCATCTACAATAATTAATTTAGGTTTCGCCATTAACGATCTGGCTATCGATAACATCTGTTGTTCCCCGCCACTGAGGGTCCCCGCAATTTGATTTATTCTTTTATGCAGAATTGGGAAGGATTCGAATACACTTTCTAAATTATCATTAAAGCAGTTAGGATTGTTATATGAACCTAATTGAAGATTTTCGAGGACGGTCATTGTTGAAAAAACTAAATGGCCTTCAGGAATAAGACCCAGACCGCGGTTAGCGATTTTATCAGTACCGACATTAGTAATTTCCTCCCCTAGAAATATAATTTTCCCGGCACTGACTTTTTGGATACCCATAATTGCCTTAAGCAGTGTTGTTTTACCCGCTCCGTTTGCCCCAATCAAGGCCACTGTTTCCCCAGCATTCACGTTGATATTTATATTTTCGAGTGCTTTTATGGGCCCATAGGATACAAAAATGTCTTCAACTCTGAGCACGGCGATCCTCCTCGCCGAGATAGGCCTCTAGCACTTTCGGATCATTTTGTATATATTCCGGACTTCCGTCGCTGATTTTTTTACCAAAATTTATAACTGTAATCCAATCACACAAATCAACAACAAGACTGACATCATGACTTATCAAAACTACGGTAACCCCTGTATCCCTAATATGTCTGATAACAGCCTTTACTTCATCTGTCTCGCTGATACCCATCCCTGAAGTAGGCTCATCTAACAGCAACAGTTTCGGATCTGAAACTAAAGCTCTGGCTATTTGGACCAACTGCCGCTCTACCCAAGCAAGATCCCCGGACCAGCGGTAGGCAAAATCAGCCATACCCACAAATTCTAAAGCTTTAAGGGCCCCTATTTTAATTTCCTTCTCTTGCATACGGAAGAGATTGGGGCGCCAAAGAAATGTTTTTATAGGATCAGTACCTGCATAATAATACATGCCGGCCATCACATTTTCTAATACAGTATCAGGCATCATTTTAGCAGTCTGAAATGATCTTGCCAGCCCCATTCTGGCAATGGTTTGTGCCGGCAAGCCGGTTATATCTACAGAATTAAAATCAATCCGCCCCTCATTCGGTGAAAGAAATCCTGAAACTACATTAAAAAATGTGGACTTCCCGGCCCCGTTAGGACCGATTAATCCATGGATACTGCCTCTTTTTATATTTATGTCTAATCCTGTGATCGCCTTTACACCGTCAAAGTGTTTACTTAATTGCCTGGCAGACAGAATCACTTCGTCTGACGTCACGCGATCACTCCTTTGTTTAGAACACTTACCTTCTGCTGACAGCAGAATACCGGGGAATTACCTTTCATGAAGAATCTTCTGTATAAATATATTATATATTCATAATGCAGTCAAGATATGGCCCAGGATTGTACTCACGTAATTAAGGGTTATAAGAAGATAATATGAGTAATTATGCCCATGTATTAGATAAAAGCATTTCCTAGTTTTAAATGGGCTTGTTTATCTTCATAAAGAGATTTATGAGGCTTTATATATATAGACAGGAACAGCACAGTACCGGAAAAGCAGACAATAAGCTATTAGGCCTATTAGCCTAAAGGCAAAGGCAGGGAAAACTACTTTTTAGGATAGTGCTGTAAGCACCCTATGAAGGTGCAAATCTCCCCTTTATCTCACTCGCTTTCGCTATTCTTTCTTCTGCAAGATAAGATGCGGCTAAATGCGGAGGAAATCCTTTTTGATTTGCCATTTTTATAACGCGTTTTATTGCATCATAAATACCCCCCGCTTTACGTAGCGCCCTTTCCCTGTTATAACCGGAAAGTTCATCAGCTACATTTATTAACCCACCTGCATTGATAATATAATCAGGCGCATAAAGAATACCCAGATCCACCAATGCATCACCACAAGCATCGTCTTTGAGTTGATTATTAGCAGATCCGGCTATAATTTTACATTTTAATTGCATTATCGTTTCTGCATTTATTACGCCGCCTACCGCACAAGGGCAGAATATATCACATTCAACATTGTAGATACTGTCAGGAGGGACGGATTTTACACCAAATTCCCTGATCGCCGCATCTACCCTTTTCTGGGATACATCAGTAATGTAGATGTCGGCCCCCTCCTCAAAAAGGTGCCTTACGACAGAATAGCCTACTTTCCCTATACCTTGAACTGCCACAGTTTTCCCTTTAAGAGATCCATCACCAAATACTTCTTCTAAGCATGCGGTAATACCACGAATAACTCCATATGCAGTAATAGGTGAGGGATCACCCCCCGCCCCCGGGCCTGAAGAAAGCCCGACAGCATACTGAGTTTCCGTATGTATTATTTCTATGTCCTCCGAACCAATTCCCATATCTGCGGCTGTTATATACCGGCCCCCCATCGTATGAACGAATTTCCCGAACGCTTTTAGCAACTCTTCATTCTTATCCCTTTCAGGATCTCCAATAATAACAGCCTTGCCCCCTCCTAAATTAAGGCCTGCCGCTGAACTCTTGTAAGTCATTCCTCTTGCCAATCTTAAAGCATCAATGATTGCTTCATCTTCAGATTTATACGGGTACATCCTGCATCCACCCAGAGCAGGACCAAGGGTTGTATTGTGGATGGCTATGATAGCACGTAATCCCGTCAATTCATCGTAGGCGAAAATCAGTTCTTCGTACCCATACCGGGACATTTCATGAAATATCCTCATAAGGCTCCTCCTCTCTCCTTTTACCTTAAAATATAAAAGCCCGCCATAGGAGCAAATTAAAATACTCTTAGGTCAGGCTCTATATCCTTGCATCCCCATATGCGTCAGTTAACATTTTTATGGTTGTAATTCACGCTATTCCTTACCGCAGGAAATTCGGGGAATAACTACTTACGCCTATTTCGCTGATATCCCGGGCGGTTTCGGCGTTGTCCACCCCGACGGTTTTCTTGAGAACTATCTTCCCTTGGAAGGGCATCCTTTCGTGATAAGTTTATCCTGCCAAGCCCGTCAATTTCAGTTACCTTTACAACAACCGGGTCCCCAACTCCTACCACGTCTTCCACCTTGCCTACATGAGAATGGGCGAGTTGTGAAATATGAACAAGGCCCTCTTTCCCAGGGAGAATTTCTACAAATGCCCCAAAGTTAGTAGTCCGGGTAACAGTTCCGCTGTAAGTTCGCCCTACCTCTACCTCGGCAGTAAGGTCCTCAATTATTTTTTTCGCCTTTTCTCCGGCTTCCTCATCTAAAGATGCTATAAATACCCGGCCGTCATCTTCAATATCAATTTTTACCCCGGTTTCATCAATGATCTGCCTGATTATCTTACCTCCCGGTCCTATTACATCCCGAATTTTATCAGGATCAATACTCAGGGTAATAATCCGGGGGGCGTATGGCGACAGTTCCTTCCGCGGTTCCGGAATTACCTCCAACATTTTCCCAAGAATGAACATACGCCCTTCCTTTGCCTGTTTAAGCGCTTCTCTCATAATTACATCGGTAATTCCGTGGGCTTTAATATCCATCTGAAGGGCCGTAATACCTTTTTCAGTACCGGCAACTTTAAAGTCCATATCACCCAAAGCATCTTCAATCCCAAGTATGTCAGAGAGAATTGCAACTTTGTCATTTTCCTTTACTAAACCCATGGCTATACCTGCCACAGGCCGTTTAATCGGGACCCCTGCATCCATTAGGGCAAGAGTAGAGCCACATACGCTGGCCTGGGAACTTGAACCGTTAGACTCTAAAACCTCAGAAACCAGCCGGATTGTATATGGAAATTCTACCTCGTCAGGTATTACTGTGGATAATGCACGTTCAACCAGGGCACCGTGGCCTATTTCCCGCCTACCGGGACCTCGGATAGGCCTTACCTCGCCTACGCTAAAAGGCGGGAAATTATAATGATGCATAAAGCGCTTAGATTCTTCATCGCCGAGTCCGTCTAAGAGCTGCTCATCACCGATTGCCCCTAAGGTTGCATTAGTCAGGACCTGAGTCTGGCCTCGAGTAAATAGGCCTGTTCCGTGGACTCTGGGCAAAAGGCCTACTTCACACGATATCGGCCGGATTTCATCACATTTACGCCCATCAATACGAACAGCCTCTTCCGCAACCATTCTTCTTAATTGTTCTTTTGCAATCATCTTAAGAACGGCGGATATATCCCTTTCAATGGAGGCAGTGTCCTCTGCAAAATCATCAGAATCACCGATGATTTCCTCAACCATACGGTTCTGAATTTCTTCCAACCGTTCCTCCCGGGTAAGTTTATCTGCTACCTTAAGAGCTGAGGATACGTCCTTTGTGGCGAGTTCCCTAACTCTAGATTCAACAATATCAAGGGGTGAATATAACGGTACTTTGCATTTAGGTTTCCCACATTTGGACATCAGTTCTTCAATTAGATGGATAATTCCAATAATAAATTTGTGCCCGAAGGATATTGCTTCCAAAACAGTTTCCTCAGACACCTCATTTGCCCCTGCTTCCACCATAATAATAGCATCCTTACTCCCTGCTATTATCAAATCAAGATCACTTTCTTCAGCCTGGGCAAGGGTGGGACTAACTACAAACTCGCCGTTAATTCTACCAACCCGGACACCGCTTATAGGTCCCCCGAATGGAATATCAGAAATGGACAGTGCAGCAGATGCACCAATAAGCGCAGCCATATCCGGGCTGTTATCCTGTTCAACTGATAACACGGTACAAACGATCTGCACATCATGTCTAAACCCTTCAGGGAACAGGGGCCTCAGGGGCCTGTCTATCATACGTGCAGAAATGGTAGCAACTTCGGAAGGTCTCCCTTCCCGTTTTATCCAGCCTCCGGGAATTTTACCTACGGCATAAAGCCTTTCTTCATAATCTACAATTAAGGGAAAGAAATCGATTCCTTCACGGGGCTCCTTTGACATACATGCAGTCACCAACACAACAGTATCACCATACCGGACTAAGACGGAGCCATTAGCTTGTCCGGCAACTTTTCCGACTTCAAGCGAAAGTCTCCTCCCGCCCAGAATCATATCCAGGCAGTGGTTCTTCATATTTTATCTATCCTCCTCAAATGAATTGTTACTTTCTAAGACCTAGTTTCTCCACAATGTCCCTGTATCTCTCAATATTTTTATGCCTTAAATAATTAAGTAGGCTTCGTCTTTGGCCTACCATTTTCAATAACCCCCTGCGGGAGTGATGATCTCTCTTATGCTCTTTAAGATGTTCAGTTAAAATATTTATTCTTTTAGTTAATATTGCAATCTGAACTTCAGGGGATCCTGTATCCTGCTGATGAATTCTGTATTTTTCAATAATTACACGTTTTTCTTCGACGGGCAAAGCCATATCGTCGCACCTCCTAGAATCATACATACCGCCTGTTGCCAAGAAATTCGCCGGAGAATCGAAGGATCCTAGCATCAGGCTCCTGAAACGTGGGTACCCTACTACTCACTACTACTCGCTAATGTTATCACATGAATACCCCAAAGTAAACGATACCGGTGTCTCACATAGTGTATTTCCTGAGATCCCGATTCCGGAAATATTGCTTAGTGTATCCCACTGCAGTAGAACTGCTTTCGCTTTTTCTACATCACGGGAAATCTGTGAAACTAATGCCTCACTTGAAGGGAATTTAATTTCGTTACGGAGTTTCTCGATAAAAAACAATCGCAGAGTTTCCCCGTAGAGGTCCCCATCAAACCCAATTATATGAGTTTCAACCCCTGTTGTTTGTCTAGAAAAGGTAGGTCTTATACCGATGTTGGTTACGCCGCTGTAAACCTGTCCTTTTATATAAACGCTTGTTACATAGACACCACGGTTGGGAATAATCATCCCGTGGGGTACTTCGAAATTAACCGTCGGATAACCAAGAACTTTCCCCCGGCTTTCCCCTCTAATTACTTTCCCTTTAATTGAAAACGGCCTTCCAAGCATTCTACATGCAGTTTTAACATCCCCGTTAATAAGACCGGATCGTATCATTGAACTAGAAATCACTTCTCCGTTTATCACCACAGGCTCCAAAACTTCAACACAAAACCCGTATTTCTTGCCCAGATGCTCCAGAGCGGCAGGATCCCCCTGACCGTTTAATCCGAAGGTATAATTGAAGCCTACAATTATCCGCCTGGCTCTGAGGGAATCTACCAAAACTTCCCGGACAAATTCTTCCGGTGTGGAATTAACCATTTTTTCGTCGAAGTCAACCATAACTGTATTTTCTATACCCGCTTTTTCTATAAAAGCAAGTCTATCCTCAACATCAGTAAGTAACTCAGGAACATGCCCAGGCCTTATAATTTCTAATGGATGTTCACGGAAGGTAAAGACCACACTGGGTATATTTAGCTGTATCCCCATTCCTGCACACTTCTCAAGGATTTTTTTATGTCCTAAATGCACACCGTCGAATGTACCCAAAGCCACTACTGAACAGGGTATATCATTAGGACGTATCCCTGATAGATTCCGAAATACTCTCACCTGTTAACCTCCGTCTTTAAATTTCTTAAACAAAAACAACAAATGGTTGTAAATATATTGTATTTTGGATTGTCCTTACTTTAACAACACAGACAGTACTCCCTGACGATGTAATTACACCTATTAAATCCCCCTCTTTAACTTGCTCTTCATGTAAATTCCTAATGGGGGATTTTAGATCACCCAAATGAATACGTGCACCTGTTGACAATTTCTTCATCACACTATGGTCATATTCATCCAGTATGACAGTGGGTAAATGAGAGAGCCCGGTAGATATGGGTAAAATCTTATTACAAAAGCTTCCGTCTGAAATAGCAGCCTTTATTTCATCCAATGAATGGCATGAAGCCATATCAATATCTCCCACTTCAGTACGGCATAGCAAGCCTACATGGGCCCCGCATCCAAGATAATCACCTATATCGGATACGAGCTGACGTACATAAGTGCCTGAGGAACAACGTATCGAAATAAGTACTCTGTCCTTTGATACTAAGGGATCGTTCTCAGGCCATTTCCGGACCATAAGTTCATAAATATGGACTTTTCGTACTTCCCTGGGAACCTCAATACCCCTTCGAGCAAGGGAATAAAGCCTCTGCCCCTTATAGTGAACTGCCGAAACCATAGGCGGAACCTGCGCAATCTGTCCCCGGAAACCTGAAAGCGCTTCCACAAAGCGCTCTTTTGGTATCTTTACATCCTTGATTTCTGAAAGTATCTCTCCTGATGCATCAAGTGTATCAGTGGTAATACCCAACACAACCTCTGCTACATATGCCTTTGGGAGATTAACCATGAATTGCATCAAGCGAGTTGCTTTACCGATTAAAATGATAAGTACACCTGTGGCGTCAGGATCAAGAGTCCCGGTATGTCCTACCCTTTGTATATTTAAGGCTTTCCTGATAAATCTGACAACATCATGGGAAGTCATTCCCGCCGGTTTTACTATAGGCAATATACCTTTTATGGTCAAAAATCAGCCACCTGCCAACTCCATCAATTCATAAACCTTACTAAATACCAATTTCCTTGCTTCGTCGATAGATTGATGATTTAAGCTGCAGCCGGCCGCTTTTGCATGTCCGCCGCCACCTAACATTTCAGCAAGAAGGCCAACATCAAAATTCCCTTTGGATCTCATGCCGATCCTAATTTTATCTTCGGTGCTTTCCCTAAAAATAAAAGCAACTTCAATACCTTCTATCATACGCGGATAATTCACGAACCCCTCAGTCTGCCCTTCATCAAGGGAAAATTCAGACAACCATCCCTTATGAACTTCCACCCAGGCTATCTTGCCGCTTGTATCAACTTGGACAGTATCAAGGACTCGACCCAGCATTTTCAGGCTCCCCAAGGACTTATCCTCATAAACTTGCTCAGAAATATGATCCGGGCTTGCACCCTTATCTACCAGATCGGCGGCTATACGTAAGGCAGCGGAGGTGGTGTTTGAAAACTTAAAAAACCCCGTATCCGTAGCAATTGCAGTAAATAAGCAGGTCGCAATGTCCGGATCCGGTAAAATTTCCATAGATAAAAGAATCTTATAAACTTGCTCGCCTGTAGCTGCAGATGTGCTATCTACGTAGTTGTATGTACCGTACCCTTTGTTTGTTGCATGATGATCGATATTTGCGATGACGACATCTTTCGGAAGCCTCTCATATATCCCTTCAATTCGTTCTAAATCCGATGAATCAAGAACAACAACTATATCGTATTCATGAGGACTGATTTCATTATCGGAGATTATTCTGTTAGAGCCGGGCATAAACTTTAGGTTTTCGGGGACACCCCCTGGACACATCATCGTTATACTGCGTCCCTTCTTTTGCAAACCCAACCCAAGTCCGAGCATTGATCCGATGGCATCCCCATCAGGCATTATATGTGCGGTTATAAGAAATTTTTGATGCCTTAGGAGGATCTGTGCCATTTCCTCATGATTCACCACTATTCCGGGCCCCCTTCTTCCTTTTGTATCTCTTGCAGGAGTTGGAATACCCTTGCTCCCTTTTGAATAGAAGTATCACGGCGGAATGAAATTTCAGGGGTATGTCGCAGTCTTATTCGTTTTCCAATCTCGCTCCGAACAAAACCCTGGGCACCTTCAAGAGCCTCCATGGTTTCGGCAACTTGGGTATCATCACCCATTACGCTGACAAATACCCTCACATGCCGTATGTCCCCGGAAACTTCAACACCTGTTACAGTAGCAAAACCCAATCTTGGATCTTTCATTTCCCTTGCTAAAATATCCGCAACTTCAGATCGAATTGCTTCAGCAATCCTTTTTATTCTCAGACGTGTCATCGACAACCACCTGCCAAACCTATACCACGGATTTTTCGATATCTACCACTTCAATTTCTGCATTCGTCTCTATATCCGTTAATACCTTAGACAATATGCTGTCTATAACCCTCATATTATTAGAGACACATGCTATTCCCAGACTGCAGCGTTGCCGAAGATCCGCATTACCCACCTCGGCAATTGCTACATTATACTTCGATTTTATCTTATCACAAATACCGCGGACAACCCGCCTTTTATCCTTTAAAGAACCGGACCATCTGATAAGAATACCAACCTTGAGAATACCGACCAGCATAGACGCGTACCGTCCTAGAGTTCTCTCGGCGTCTCAATTATTTTAAATGCCTCAATCAAATCGCCTTCTTTGAGATCTTGGTATCCCGCAATACCAATCCCGCACTCATAACCGGATGCGATTTCTGAAACGTCATCCTTAAATCTCTTGAGAGACGCAACCTTACCTTCGTGTATTACAATATTATCCCGTATGACCCTAAGCATAGAATCCCTGGTAATCTTGCCTTCATTGACTATACATCCTGCAATCATCCCGATTTTCGGGACTTTAAATGTTTTTAAGACACTTGCCGTTCCCAACTCCACTTCCCGGATCTCAGGCTCGAGTAAACCTTCCATAGCGGATTTGATATCTCGGGTGGCGTCATAGATAACCCTGTAGAGACGGATACCGATTTTATCCCGTTCAGCTATTGCCTTTGCATTTCCGTCCGGTCTTACCTGGAACCCGATAATAATTGCATTTGAAGCCGAGGCAAGCATAACATCGCTTTCCGTAATACCCCCGACACCTGCGTGAATTACGTTAACTCTCACTTCATCGCTGGATAAGGCATCTAAAGATTGCCTTAATGCTTCTACAGATCCTTGGACATCAGCCTTAATGATAAGGTTCAGATCTTTGATTTCCCCTTCTTTTATCTTTCCGAATAAATCATCAAGGCTTATAATTCGTGAAGACTGGATTTCCTCAGCCCGTTTTCTGTCTGATCGTATTGATGCAAGCTGCCTCGCCAGCCTGTCTTCAGACACAACATCAAGAATATCGCCTGCCTGGGGGACATCTGCAAATCCGAGAATCTCCACAGGCGTTGAAGGTCCCGCCTCTTCTATAGGATCACCCTTATCATTGTTCATCGCCCTCACTCTTCCGGATACGCCGCCTGCAACAATAGCATCACCGATGCGCAGTGTACCTCTTTCTATAAGAACAGAAGCAACAGGACCCTTGCCTTTATCAAGCTTTGCCTCAATCACTGTCCCCTTGGCGGGCCTGTCAGGATTAGCTTTCAGTTCCCTTAAATCTGCAACAAGTAAGATCATCTCCAAAAGATCCTCAATACCCTTGGATCTAAGAGCTGATACTTCCACAGTGACAGTGTCACCGCCCCAATCTTCAGGCACTAAATCATATTTAGTCAACTGCTGCTTTACTTTGTCAGGTTGCGCATCAGGCTTATCCATTTTATTTAAGGCAACAATAACAGGCACATCCGCAGCTTTGACATGGTTGATAGCCTCAACAGTTTGAGGCATCACCCCATCATCCGCCGCTACAACAAGCACCGCAATATCGGTAACTTGTGCCCCACGTGCTCTCATTGCAGTGAAAGCCTCGTGTCCGGGTGTATCAATGAAAGTAATCTTCCTGCCATTAAATTCAATTTGATAAGCCCCGATATGTTGAGTAATACCTCCCGCTTCTTCAGATATTACGTTAGTTTTCCGGACAGCATCAAGAAGTGATGTTTTTCCGTGATCAACATGGCCCAGAACAGTCACTACAGGAGGCCTTGGACAAAGATCATCATCAGAATCAGGTTTGGCCTCTATCCCGAATTCCCTTGCCTCTTTTTCTTCAACCTGTTCAACTTGGAATCCCAGCTCTTCCGCTACTAAGCCCGCAGCATCAAAATCAATCTCCTGATTAATGGTTGCCAGTAATCCCATATCCATAAGAGTTTTTATGATTTCTGAAGGATTGATATTAAGACGCTCCGCGAGGGCGCCCACAGTTATATTATCAGGAAGAGCAACAAGCTTCTTCTTGAGGGCTTGACTCCGCCGTCGTGGCGGCGTATCCCCAACTTGTTCTTTAGGGGCTCCCCTGCCTTGAACTTTTCGGCTCCTGATAATTGCTTCCGCCCGGGACTCCCTGAGCTTTGCAGCACCCTTTCCGCCTTTGATAAGTTCGAGCCTTCTGTCGTCACCCGTCTTTTCATCAGTTGCCCCAGTTCGCCTTTTTTCAGGCTCGTCTTTACGCTTTGTTTCCTTCGTTACTTTTTCTAAATGATCATCGAATACCTGTGTAGTAGCAGCTGCCGATCGGGACATAGACTCTATTTTACCCACCCTCTCCCGAGATTTAGGCTTGGGTTTCACCATCTTAACATCTTCAGGTTTTACCCTCGTTTCCGATTTTGTTTTTCTTTCATGTTTAACTTCTGTAGCCGGCGCTTTATCGGCGGTTTTTTTAACAGAATCTTTAGGTTTTTCGCCCGCTATCTCTTTAGGTTTGATTTCAGGTTCTATAGTTTTATCAATTATGGCTTCTGACGGCATAGATTTTTTTCTTTCCACTTCCCCGCCCTTTATTTCAGGTTTCCTTTCGTCGGATGAAGGAATTGATAAATCAATACTTTTTGAAGTTTCGGGAATTACGTCTTCCTGTATCCCTGGCTTTTTCTTTTCATGTGCCTTATCAGCTGACTGCTTTGCCCTTGCAGCCCGCGATCTTGCTATTGCATCAGCCTGAGGCTTCCCTTTTCCTGATCCCGCCCGTGGTGAAATTTTAGGTGCAATCTGAGTTGGCCATTGCCTCGCTCTCTGCCCGCGCTTAGAATCAGGTGCTCTGCCACCGGTACGCCGCGATCTTGTAGTTTTACGACCGCCGTTTTGATATCTTAAAGCACCGTCAGGACTTGAACCAAGCCGTCCTTTAACACCGCTCGGCTTTCCTCCTTTCGTACTGGGCATTTGGCTTCTCATTCTTTTAAAATCGGCACTTGCAGTAGGATGTTTCGTGCCCGAGAGAATCCCCGGGGCAGTTGGAGGCTTTGCTTTTCTTATCTGCCTCTTAGGCTCCGGTAGTTCTTCAGATATGACAGGATCTTCTTCTTGAATATCATCTTTATCAACGTCCACCACAGGTGTTTTCCCTTCTATTTCAGCAAATCTGTTTTTTATAAACCTAACAACATTACTTTCCAGGGCGCTCATGTGATTCTTATCCCGTACACCCGAGTCTGCAAGCAAATCTAAAATCTCCCTGCTTGTTTTATCGAGTTCGCGTGCTAATTCATATACCCTGGTTTTTTTGGCCATACACCCACCACCTTTGAAGCTTCCTCCTCCGAAATAAACAACACTAAGATTTTCCCCACCGAATTAATGCGTCAGATAGTTTATTGATAATTTCATCAGAAATTGTGACTCCCAGGGCTTTGTCAAGGCGTTTACCTTTTACCGCCGAATCAAAGCATTCCGGATCCGGGCAAATGTATGCACCCCGCCCGGACAATTTACTTGTAGGATCTATTTCAACATTCCCGTCGGGAGTACGCACAATTCTAATAAGATCCCATTTCGATTTTACCAGTCTACATCCAACACAAGTACGCTGCGGGATTTTTCTGGTTTTACGTTGAGATACCCCCCGCGTCATTTATGTGTCACTCACCTTATCAACTGATTTGAAGATTAATTCCCCGTTACCTATCTCTACTGTATCATTAATTTCTTCCGATGTAACCGGATCTTCAGGTTCCCCGGTAATGATTACATCATTTTGTGCTTCCGTCCCCGATTCAGCGAGCCTTTCTTCTTCATCTTCAAGGGCACGGGCCTGTGAATCGCTTTTTATATCCACCTTCCAGCCGGTAAGTTTAGCAGCCAGCCGTGCATTCTGCCCTTCCTTTCCGATAGCTAAAGATAATTGATTATCAGGCACAATAGCCATTGCCACATGATCCTCTTCATTCACTCTCGTCAGGATAACCCTTGCCGGACTAAGTGCATTAGAAACATATATACCCGGATCGTCATGCCATTGAATAATATCGACTTTTTCCCCGCCCAACTCCGATACAATTCTTTGGATCCTCATTCCGCGGGGGCCAACACATGCGCCAACCGCATCAACATTCGGATCGTACGAAAGAACTGATACTTTCGATCTATTACCCGCCTCTCTTGCAATACCTTTAATTTCCACAAGCCCATCATGAATTTCAGGCACTTCAAGTTCTAGGAGACGTTTCAAAAGTGCGGGGTGACTACGTGATACCAAAACCTGAGGGCCCCGGGGAGTCTTATGTGTTTCAAGAATATATACTTTTAGCCTGTCTCCATAGGAATAGGATTCTTGATACACCTGTTCAGATATGGGCATCACAGCCTCTATCCTGCCTAGATCCACTATCACATTTCGTTCATCACGGCGCTGCACAATACCGGTGACTACTTCCCCTTCCCTGTTACTGAATTCTTCGTAAATTATCCCCCGCTCTGCCTCGCGTATTTTTTGGACGATTACCTGCTTAGCAGTTTGGGCGGCTATTCTTCCGAATTCTCCCGGGGTGACTTCAACTTCTAGAGCATCACCGATTTGATATTCGGAATTGATTTCCTGAGCCTCATCCAATGATACCTCAAGCCTGGGGTCACAGGGCTCTTCAACTATTGATTTATACGCAAAAACAGATATTTGCCCCGTCTCCGGATGAATTTGCACTTTGACATTCTGGGAAGTCCCGTAATGCCTTTTAAAGGCTGAAACAAGTGCAACTTCCAATGCTTCTATTACGGCATCCCTGGGAATACCTCTTTCTTTTTCCAGTTGTTTAAGTGCCTGGACAACCTCGAAATTCATTCTAATCCCCCTCGTCCCAGGCGAATTATTTTTAATTTTAACTCTGTCCCGCCCAGCCTTTATATTTCCACAACCAGCCTGGCCCGGCTAACTTTATCAAAGGGAATATGGACATGCTCACCGTTGATATCTAATTTAATAGTGTCATCTTCTAATCCAAGCAGCCGACCTTCTAATGACTTTTTACCGTTTATCGGTGCATAGGTATTAATAAGTACCCGCCGACCGCGGAACCTGATATAATCTGATTCTTTTCTGAGGGGTTTTTCTCCCGAGGACGAAACCTCCAAAATATAACTATGAGGAATAGGGTCAAGAGAATCCAATTCCTTGCCCAGCGCTTCATTAATGAATGTGCAATGATCTATAGAAATTCCTTCAGGACGGCAAATATATACCCTCAGAAACCATTGCCCTCCCTCTCTATCAAATATCACATCAACAATCTCGATGTCTACATCTTCCACTATCTTTTCAAGCATTGTGGTTACCATAGCTTCAATATCCTTGGGTCTCACTACATCTTCCTCCCTATATGTCCGGTGGCAACTGCATATTGTAATTAAATTGGCAGTTACCATTGGCACTTATTTATAGCCAAGTAGAAAACCGTACATAACAATAATTCACTTAACAACATGAAAGAGTGGGCTTCCCCACTCTCTGACTACAACTCCTGCAGCAATGATAACCAGCAGACTCTATGTAGGAAGTATAACATATGCTTATACCTGTTGCAACACTACCGACAGTATATGGATATGGGATACATAGCCCTCTTTGAACCGGACAATTTTGGTGGTGATTCTTAGCAATATATAGTTTTTGTAAACCTAAATAGGACTAAACCGGAATATTAAATAATATTGGTTGAAAAAAGCCAGATAAGAATCGTTCAATCGTCGTAAGTATTTTCCAAAGGCAGTGATTCCATGGGTTACCGTGAAAATCCGGTGGTTCTTATGTCATGGTGCCGCATTATCGGGGCAGGAATTGAAATAATAGCCGTTATTCTTATGCTAAAGATAAATACTATACAGGCGGCCCTAAGAATTAACGCAATCCTAGGGCTCCTAGGCACTATTGTGTTGGTAGGAGTCAGCGGCTTGGGTCTGTGCAGTCTTATCGGACGCATATCCCCCATAAAGATAATAATGGTACTATGCGGGGCTGTTCTGATAATATTGGGGACCCGGTAGCAAAAATCAAACTACAGAAAAACGCTTTGATTCAATACTTGGCTTGCATCCTTGAAATTGATATGGAGCAAGTGTAAAATGGTGGAGGTATACAAGTGCCGTGAGAGGATTTCAAGGAGGAGATTCTTTTGAAAAGGTACCGGACTGATGATATCCGGAATATCGCTATAATTGCCCATAGCGGAGCCGGAAAAACCAGCCTTGGTGAAGCCATGCTATTTAATACTCAAACAACGGAAAGGCTTGGCAGGGTCGATGAGGGCACCAGCACACTTGATTGCGATCCTGATGAAATTAAACGCAAGATTACAATATCTACCGCAGTAGCACATTGCGAATGGCAAGACACTAAGATTAATTTTCTAGATACTCCTGGATATGCTGATTTCATTGGGGAAGTGAAAAGCGGTCTCCGCGTAGCCGAATCTGCAATTGTTGCAATATGTGCAACTGCAGGCGTGGAAGTAGGAACCGAAAAAGTCTGGCAGTTTGCAGATGAAACCCCCCTTCCAAGGATAATTGCAGTAACTAAAGTTGACAGGGAAAATGCTGACTTTTTTAAAACCGTAGATTCAATTCGCGCTACATTCGGAACAAAATGTATCCCAATCCAAATCCCCATAGGCTCACAGGAATCCTTTCATGGAATTGTGGATCTTATTACTATGAAGGCTATTATCTACGATAAAAGCTCTTCTGGTACATTTGGAGAGCAGGATATCCCGGATGATTTGAAAGAAACAGCAGAAAAATTCCACAACGATCTCGTTGAAACCGCAGTGGAAAGTGATGACGAATTAATTGAAAAATATCTTGAGGGAGAAGAATTAACTGTTGATGAACTAAAAAGAGGCTTGAGGCAGGGAGTGGTGGCAGGAGATACATACCCCATAATATGTGTTTCCGCCCTAAAAAACATCGCTATCCAACCTATGCTTAATGCTTTAGTCTCGTATCTTCCCTCACCTGCAAATAGCAATATGATTGAAGGCAAAGCACCACAGTCCGAAGAAACTGTCAAAAGAATGCCTAAAGAAGATGAGCCTTTTTCCGCTTTAGTTTTTAAGACCACGGCCGATCCTTTTGTCGGTAAAATAAGTTTCTTCAGGGTATTCTCTGGGACTGCAGCCTCAGATACACAAGTATACAATTCCTGTAAAGATTCAATGGAAAGAATGGGTCAGCTCTTCTTTATGAGAGGGAAACAACAGGTTTCAATAGATCGAATATATGCAGGAGACATCGTTGCTGTAGCAAAACTTGGAGTTACTGCTTCAGGAGATACATTATGTGATAAAGCCAATCCTATTATATTACCTGGAATAGATTTTCCTATGCCGACACTTGCTATGGCAGTCGAGCCTAAAACAAAGGGTGACGAAGATAAAATCGGTACAGGACTTACCCGCCTCACTGAGGAGGATCCTACAATTATAGTTCGGCGCGATGCTGAGACTTCCGAGACCATTGTGGAAGGCATGGGCGAGGTACATCTGGAAGTCACTGCAGACAGATTAAAACGGAAGTTTGGGGCCGAAGTTAATTTAAAGACACCTAAGATACCTTATAGGGAAACAATAAGAGGAACCTCAAAAGTCGAAGGTAGGCATAAGAAACAAACAGGAGGACGTGGACAATACGGTCATGTGTTTCTTGAGATTTCTCCCCTACCCCCAGGAAGCGATTTTGAATTTGAAGATAAGATATTCGGAGGTGCCGTACCGCGGCAATATATACCCGCAGTTGAAAAGGGTGTGCGGGAAACACTGGTCGAAGGGGTACTGGCAGGCTACCCGTTGGTAGATTTAAAAGTTACCCTGTATGATGGCTCATATCATCCTGTGGATTCCTCCGAAATGGCATTTAAGATAGCTGCATCCATGGCCCTCAAGAAAGGAGTTATGGAAGCTTCCCCTGTCCTACTTGAACCAATTATGGATGTAGAAGTCACGGTTCCTGAATATCAGATGGGTGATGTAATGGGTGATCTAAATAAAAGACGGGGGAAAATCATGGGGATGGAGCCTAAAGGAAACAATCAGGTTATAAAGGCACAGGCTCCCTTAGCTGAGATGTTCAGATACGCTATAGATCTCCGTTCAATAACAGCGGGTCGCGGTTTATTCGTTATGGAATTTTCCCATTACGAAGAAATTCCTGCTGCCATTAGCCAGCAAGTGATGGAAAAACTAAAACAGGAACAAGAACAATAAACTGCTTATGCAGTAAATCAGAAGGTACACACTTTAAAGAGACGGGATCTGTTTATATTCAGACCCCGTTTCTTTTATTCTAAAAAACTATAATTGCATTTACTTAAAATAAAATGCCCTTAAAACGTTGGAAAATAACATCCTGAAGATCGGGTTTTGTAATTTCTTCAATTTCATAACCAACACGGAGGGTAGGTTTATTGACACTGAGCACACGACGAAGATCAATAGGTGTCCCCATAATTACAACATCTGCAGGCGTCCGATGAATGGTCTCCTCCAGTTCCGCTATTTGATCCTTGCTATAACCCATTGCAGGAACCAGGGGTTCTAACCCTTGATATTTTCTGAGAGTTTCTTGTATAGAACCTACAGCGTAAGGCCGAGGCTCTATCAGTTCTGCCGCACCATATTTCCTAGCCGCAACAACCCCTGCCCCATATGTCATCCCACCATGGGTTAATGTAGGCCCGTCCTCTATCACAAGAACCCGCTTGCCTGTAATCATATCCGGGTTCTCAACATTCAAAGGTGAGGCTGCATGAATAATCTTTGCTCCGGGGTTGAGATTTTTCACTGACTGTTCCACCTTAACAACATCTTCAGGGTTTGCAGTATCCACTTTATTTAAAATAATAACGTCTGCCATCCGCACATTGGCTTCCCCGGGGTAAAACATGGCTTCATGCCCCGCCCTATGCGGATCAGCAAGTGTAATTAAAAGATCCGGATAGTAGAAAGGAAGATCATTATTGCCCCCGTCCCAAAGGATAATATCAGCCTCTTTTTCGGCTTCTTCCAGGATAGCACTGTAATCCACCCCAGCATAAACAACGAATCCCCTCTCAATATGGGGTTCATATTCTTCCCGTTCCTCAATGGTAGTCTCATGTTCATCTAAATCATCCAGGGTTTCAAAACGTTGCACTTTTTGTTTCATGAGATCACCATACGGCATTGGATGACGGATTACTACTGTTTTTTTCCCTTGATCTTTTAAGATTTGTGCAATTTTTCTGGTGGTCTGACTTTTACCAACACCTGTTCTTACTGCTGTGACCGCAATTACAGGCACGCTTGATCTAATCATTGTACTGTCTGGGCCCATCAGCCAAAAATCAGCACCCTTAGAAAAAACAAGTGATGCCTTATGCATTATGTCCATATAAGATACATCGCTATATGCGAACACTACCTGGTTTATTCCTTCCTTCTCTATAATAGAAGGGAGATCCCCCTCAGGATATATGGGAATTCCGTCAGGGTATTTCTTCCCCGCAAGTCCCGGGGGGTACACCCTCCCTTCAATGTTAGGTATTTGTGTTGCTGTAAATGCAACTACTTTATAGTCATCATTATCCCGAAAAAAGGTATTGAAATTGTGAAAATCCCGTCCTGCAGCCCCCATAATTACAATTTTTCTCTCAGCCACCAAACATCACCTCTTCCGTATCTTACATCATATACAATCTAATGGTCCAGTTATATTTATATAACCCACACATCCGGAGGATCCACCAGAAAGGAATTATTCCCCTGTAAGGGCAACTCTGTTCCCTTCCCTAATACGAAATCCAGAATTTCGTCTAAATTACTGGCGAAAATCAATTTCATGCCGTCAAGAATATAAGAAGCAATTCCCCGAACATCTTTTTTATTTTCAACCGGTATAATAATAGCAGATAAGCCTGCCCTATGCGCTGCAAGAATTTTTTCTTTTATTCCACCTACTGCTAAGATTCGCCCCCGAAGTGTAATTTCACCTGTCATAGCCACATCACATCTGACCGCAGTCCCTGTCAAAGCAGATGCCAATGCTACTGTAATGGCTGTACCTGCAGAAGGGCCATCCTTCGGAATGGCACCCTCCGGCACATGAATATGCACATCGCAGTATTGGTGGAATCCGGGATCTATATTCAGAGCCTCAGAACGGGATCTAATATAAGTAAAGGCTGCCTGAGCCGATTCCTTCATTACATCCCCAAGCTTACCTGTGAGTATAAGTTTACCTGTACCTTTCATCACGGAAACTTCAATCGCTAGTATATCCCCGCCCGCCTCAGTAACTGCGAGTCCGGTAGCCACCCCTATTTTATCTTCCGATTCTTTCATCCCGTACCTGTATTTTGCTGCACCAAGATATTGAAAAACATCATCTCCATCGATTGTTATTTTAAAGTCCACAGGGTTTTCAGTTACTATCCTTCTGGCTATTTTTCGAAATATTGAAGAAATGTTCCGCTCAAGCCCCCGCACACCGGCTTCACGTGTATAATTACGAACAATTATTTTCAGGGCTGAATCAGTAATGGAAACAGAATGATCATAAAGACCGTTTTCTTTTCTTTGCTTAGGAATTAAGAACCTTTTACCAATTTGGATTTTTTCTTCCTCTGTATACCCCGGTAACGTAATAACTTCCATCCTATCTAACAATGGGTTCGGAATAGAACAGAGAAGATTTGCTGTGGTAATAAACATAACATCGGAAAGATCATAGGGGATCTCTATGTAATGATCGTTAAATGCCATATTTTGCTCGGGATCTAAAACTTCTAATAAGGCAGAGGCAGGATCCCCCCGAAAATCATTGCCTATCTTATCTATCTCATCCAGGAGAATCACAGGGTTTTTTGTGCCGGCCTGTCTCATAGCCCGAATAACCCTACCTGGAAGCGCCCCTACATACGTGCGCCTATGCCCCCTGATTTCAGCCTCATCTTTAATTCCGCCTAAAGAAAATCGAATAAGCCTCCTTCTGAGAGCACGGGCAATTGATTTCCCAAGTGATGTTTTACCTACACCTGGAGGACCGACAAAACATAAAATAGGACCCTTAGAATTGCAGGTAAGCCGCCGGACAGCTAGGAACTCCATAATCCTTTCCTTAACCCCTTCAAGGGCATAGTGATCCTCATCAAGAATTTTTGCTGCCTCTACCATATCAGGGCAATCCTGGGTTCCCAACGACCATGGTAAGGCAAAAAGCCAATCAATATAGGTCCTAATCACTGATGCCTCTGCTGCCATAGGAGGTAGCTTTTCCAACCTTTCGAGTTCGAGAATGATCCTCCCTTTTACCTCATCCGGGAAACTCCGGTCTGCAATTTTTTCCCGGTATTCATCTATTTCTGACTGTTTTTCGTCGTATTCACCTAATTCTCTTTGGATTGCCTTCATCTGCTCACGAAGATAATATTCTTTTTGGGTTTTCTCCACCTGTCTCCTAACCCGGATATTAATTTTCTCCTCCAGTTCCGTTATTTCAATTTCTTCTAAAAGGACTCGACAAAGCCGTTTCAGCCTTGCTTTTGCAGATACCGCTTCTAATATAGACTGTTTATCCTCTAGGCACAGTGGGAGATAGGATGCAATTTCATCTGCAAGCCTACCTGGATTGTCCACAAGTTGAATTGAAGCAAAAACTTCTTTAGGAGCTTTTTTACCGGATTTTAGGTAAGCCCCGAAATAGTTAAGGGTATCCTTCATTAATGTTTCCAGTTCCTCTTCGGGTTGAACAGGTATTGGTAAATCTTTAATTTTCACCTTAAAAAATGGTTCCATTTGCATATACTCAAGAATTTCTGCCCGTCCCACGCCCTGTATGATCACTCGGATAGTTCCGTCAGGATATTTTGCCAACTGTCTTATCTCAGAGAGTGTCCCTATTGCAAAAATATCATCGGGATCAGGCTTGTTCAGCCTTGCCTGTTTTTGTGAGGCAAGCATAATAAGCTTGTTGTTAATCATTGCATTATCAAGGGCAGCTATGGATTTATCCCTCCCTATTTCCAAAGGGACTGTCGTAGAAGGAAAGACAATCACTCCGCGTAACGGAAGAAGGGGTACCACATCCCTTATTGGCTTTGTTGTACCCGAGACTTGTACCATAGTCTTTTACACCCCCCTGGCTTTTCCCATAAACCACCTTGCATGTTCAGTTTATTTCTTGCCGGGGTTCCGGATTCCTCCACTCAGACTATGGTAATTATGATGGAATAATAAAGAAAAATATTATTAAAAGCTGATATGCTGGATATTAGCAGGTGGAGATAACGGACTAGTCATTGATTGGGCAAAATCTAAAAGATCCGGGTGTGAATTTTGTATTGTCGTAGCAATATTTACTGCCTCCTCGATTTTAGTTATAGGGAGGACTTTAATATCATTCCTACACATGAATATTTCTTGACAATTCTCTTTGGGAATTATTACCCTTTTGATTCCTGCCCTGGCTGCAGCTTCCACTTTTGCGACTACTCCCCCCACTGATCTGATTTCCCCCAGGATTGATACCTCCCCTGTCATGGCGAGCCTGTTATCTATCGGATGCCCGGTAATTGCAGAATAAACTGCTGTTACAATAGCTATTCCTGCAGAAGGACCGTCTAACGTGAGACCTCCGGGGAAGTTTATATGGATATCGTAATCTTCGGGTTTTAAAGAAAAGAATCTCCTTAAGATAGTAATTACATTTTCCACTGACCCCCTGACCATACTCTTTTTCTTTATTGTTCTACCCCGGCCTGCCAATTCTTCTTCATCGACAAGGCCGGTAGCAATTAGCCGGCCCCTGCCCTCCCTGACCGGGATTGCCACTGCTTCAATTTCTACCAATGAACCGGTATTGGGACCGTGTATTGCAAGGCCGTTTACATAGCCTACCCGAGGGTTCACAGGGGCCTCAACTTTGTGACGGGGACAATATTGGCCTGCATTTACCACCCATTCCACGTCTTTCTTAGAAATTACGGAACTTCCTGAGGACATACATGATCCTCCGGCTATCTGAAGAATATTAACGGCATCCCGCCCGTTCTTTGCATATTTTTTAATAACGTCAAGTGCCTCATGTTCTAATCTAAACCCTGCTTTATTTGCAGCACCTGAAGCTATTATCCCGACTTCTTCTTCAGTAAGAGATTTGAAGAAGACCTCGATACATCTAGATCTTATCGCGGCCGGGATTTCCTCTGGAACTCTAGTCGTGGCACTTACCAATCTGAAATCAGCAGGGAGACCATTTTGAAATATATCGTGAATATGTTGGGGAATGCCTGGATCTTCCGAGTTATAATATGCACTTTCTAAAAACACTTTTCTGTCTTCCAGTACCTTTAAGAGCTTATTAATTTGGATTGGGTGAAGCTCCCCAATTTCATCAATAAACAATATGCCTCCGTGTGCTTTTGTCACAGCACCCGGTTTCGGTTGGGGGATTCCGGCCATTCCCATTGCTCCTGCCCCCTGATAAATAGGATCATGAACTGAACCTATAAGAGGATCTGCAATTCCCCTGTCATCAAATCTTGATGTAGTCCCGTCCACCTCAACGAATTTTGCCATATGTTTAAAGGGAGATCCGGGATTACGTTTGGCTTCCTCCAATACAACTCTGGCTGCTGCAGTTTTTCCCACTCCCGGAGGGCCATACAAAATAACGTGCTGTGGATTTGATCCGCAAAGAGCAGCCCGCAAAGCCCTCAGGCCTTCTTCCTGTCCGATAATTTCTTTAAGTGAACTTGGCCTGGTCTTTTCCGATAATGGCTCTGTCAATGATACACTCCGCAATTTTCGGAGTTTATCCATTTCTTTTCGAGACTCACGATCCACTGCCACCTTACCACCTTGCTGGGTTCGCATCATATTCCAAAAATACATTCCGATAATCGCAGCAAAAAATAGGTTAATCAAACCTAAAATACCGTTGGAAAAGTCCATACAAAAGCCGCTCCATTTCTTATAAGTCTCATTTGTATTATGTCCACCGGATTTTCTGTTAAGCATAGTGCTAAAAAGAGAATCAGGCCCAGCAAAAGCTGAGCCTGATTCATAATGTTTCTGATATTTATATAGTTTATGCGGTTTCTTCCCGTTTCTTTGTTTTTCGCTCCTGGAGCACCATTGCTGGTTGTGCCCCATCATTTATTGTTTCCGGCGTTAGCATAACCTTCTTTACATCTTGCCTTGACGGTATATCATACATAATATCAAGCATAATCTTTTCCATAATGGAGCGGAGCCCGCGTGCCCCGGTATTTAAGGCCATCGCTTTCCTGGCTACCGCCATCAACGCTTCATCAGGAATTTCCAGCTCAACATTATCAAGTTCAAACATTTTTTTGTACTGCTTTGTCAGGGCATTTCTTGGCTCTGTAAGTATTCTTACAAGGGTATCTTCGCCAAGAGCATCTAAGACAACCACTACAGGAAGCCTTCCTATAAACTCAGGGATAAGCCCAAATTTAAGTAGATCCTCAGGCATAATCCGCCGTAAAACATCTCCTATATTCATATCTACCTTGGGCCTTACTTCGGCGCCAAACCCCAGCACTGATTTACCGACCCGGCTGTTGATAATCTTTTCCAGACCATCAAAGGCCCCTCCACATATGAATAAGATGTTTGTAGTGTTAATCTGAATAAACTCCTGATGAGGATGTTTTCTCCCGCCTTGCGGCGGTACACTGGCCATAGTACCTTCAAGGATTTTTAAGAGTGCTTGTTGCACACCTTCCCCGGAAACATCCCGGGTTATTGAGGGGTTTTCTGATTTTCTAGCAATTTTATCCACCTCATCAATGTAGACAATACCCCTTTCAGCTTTTTCAATATCATAATCAGCCGCTTGAATCAGCCTCAGGAGAATGTTTTCTACATCTTCACCGACATACCCAGCTTCAGTAAGGGATGTTGCATCTGAAATAGCAAAGGGCACATTTAAAATTCTAGCTAATGTCTGGGCAAGCAATGTTTTCCCGACCCCGGTCGGACCAAGGAGGAGAATATTACTCTTTTGGAGCTCCACATCATCCACCCGGGTATTTGCCCCTATACGCTTGTAATGGTTATACACTGCGACAGCAAGAGTTTTCTTAGCCTCTTCCTGACCGATAACATATTGATCAAGGATCTCCTTAATCTCCCTGGGTTTCGGGATATTGCATAGTTCAATCTCGGCTTCCTCACCTAGCTCCTCTTCGATGATTTCGTTACATAATTCTATACATTCATCGCATATATAAACGCCTGGTCCTGCTATTAGTTTTTTGACTTGATCCTGGGTTTTACCACAAAATGAGCATTTGGGTTGACCCCTCTCATCGCCGAACCTGAACATCCAACCACCCCCTATTTCCTGGGATCAAATATTTCATCGATAATACCGTATTCCTTTGCTTCCGGAGCAGACATGAAAAAATTCCTATCAGTATCCCCAATTATCTTTTTTATAGATTGACCGGAGTGTTTTGATAATATCTCCTGGGTTACCTCCCTCAACCGAACGATTTCCCTTGCTTGAATTTCAATATCGGTGGCTTGACCCTGGGCTCCCCCCAGCGGTTGATGAATCATAACTCTGGAATATGGCAAGCCGAACCTTTTGCCCTTAGCTCCCGCAGCAAGCAATAATGCACCCATGCTGGCAGCCATCCCAATACAAGTGGTAGCTACATCAGGTTTGACGTATTGCATTGTATCGTAAATAGCAAGACCTGCAGTTACTACGCCCCCGGGGCTGTTAATGTAGAGGTTTACATCTTTTTCCGGGTCTTCTCCCTGCAGAAAAAGGAGTTGTGCAATTACCAGATTTGCCGTAGTATCATCTATTGGCCCCCCCAAAAAGATGATCCTGTCTTTAAGCAGCCTGGAATATATATCGTAAGCACGCTCTCCCCGACTTGTCTGTTCAACTACCATAGGAATAAGGTTCACGGATATCCATCCTCCCTAACGCTTATTAGTCTACCCCCCTTGAGCAAACTCACCTAAGCGCTTTCTGGTTTTCTCTTTAATTATTGCATTTTCTATTTGCTTAATACGTCCTGATTGTATAAGTAGTTCCTTCATATCTTCAAATGAAGATTCCTTATAGTTTGCAATTATCCGGATTCTGTCATCAATTTCGTTGTCTGCAGCCTCGAGCCCTTCAGCCTTTGCAATGGCATCCAAGACCAGATCCGCCTTTACAACGGCATATGCATCATCCCGGTAATTATCCCGTAAGTCTTCCTTGTCAAATCCACATGATTCAAGGTATCCTTCCATGGTCAGACCCTGTTCAACAAGGGTAGATTCAAGGTTGTTCAATGTACCGTCTATTTGCCTCTCTACAAGTATTTCCGGGACATCGACCTCAGTCTCCTTACTAATTTCGTCTATTACCTTATTTATATACTCAATTTCAAGACGTTTTTTTATTGAGTCTTCGAGATTTTCCCGAATTGCCTGCCTCATAGCATTTATATCCTGAAAATCCCCAAATGCTTTCGCGAATTCATCATTTACTTCAGGGAGCTCCTTTTTCCGGATACCATCAATCTTAATCTTAACTAGTACCTGCTTGCCTGCATATTCCTTTTGATGGAACCCTTCCGGGAGTGTTGCTTCAATCTCGGTTTCATCGTTTATTTTTAAGCCTGTTACACCCCTGCTGATACCAAGAAAATCGGCTTTATCGTCACCTGCTTCAACAAGAATAGAATCATCACCGATACCTAAATCAATAGTTTGGCCTTCAAAGGTAACATTGATTTTGGCCAAAACAAAATCATGATCAGCAACAGTATCATGATCAACCGGAACGAGAGTTGCTTGGTTTTCCCGGAAGATTTGAATTTGTTTATCTACATCTTCATCGCTAACTTCGGGCATCTCTTTTTCCACACGTATTTGCCTGTAATCCGGTAATTTAATTTCAGGCCTCACCAGCACCTTTGCAGTTAACTTAATAGGTTTGCCTTCCTCAGCCTCGGTGATCTTAAGATCGGGTTCATCCAAGGGATCAATCCCTGTTGCTTCTACTGCCTCAACATATACTTCCGGTATAAGATTTTTTAATGCATCCTCAATGAGAGTTTCTTTTCCTATACGCATTTCTAAAATTTGTTTTGGGACTTTTCCCTTTCTAAAACCGGGTACCCTGACTTGACGTGAGAACTTACTATAACTCTCATCCAAGAACCCCCGGAATCTACTTTCCCCAACTTCAATGGATAGATGAGCGAAACTGTTTTCCAGCTTCTCCACTGTTGCTTTCACTTATGTCCACCCCACCGTCAAACTCTGAATGCTTGGTCCCCGATTACAGACGGGAAACAAGGACTTATTTATAATAACATACAATTTGAAGAAATACATGAGCACCAAAAATAATGCCCCGGTAGGCAGCCATATTGGATCCGCCGAGGCAACGATCCTGACAATCTAAACCCAATTATCTGATAATAGTTTACCATGTGACAATCCTTTTTGTAAAGGCTCATGAATTGGGGAAATTCCGATAAATATATCGAATCTTCGGAGTGTCAGTCTTTGTATCCCTTGTACCGGCGATCCTTTTAAACTATCGGAAAAATAAGGCGAAATACCCGGCATTGACGCCTTGACGTGCCAAGACTTGTGTGCTATTCTGTAAATACTCACAGACTGGTTTCAATGATTCCGGGTAACAATTATAATAATTAATAATTTAAGTGGTAGGTGTAGCTCAACGGTGAGAGCGCTGGACTGTGGCTCCAGAGGTTGCGGGTTCAAATCCCGTCATCTACCCCATTTTTTATCCTAATCGCTCCCACCTTTAAAGATTCTATTTTTTAATATGGGTTTATTCCTTCGATTGTGGAAGGATTTGGTTAAGGATTATCCCCAGAATAGCCGCAAGCCCCATCCCGCCTAATTGGGCATTTCCCCAAAGAGTAATCATTGCACCACCTATGCCTACAACTAAAATCACGCTGGCGATAAAGAGATTCCTGGAATCCTTCAAATCAACGTGATTTTCTACCATGGTTCTCACACCTACAGCTGCAATGAGCCCAAATAATACAATGGAAATACCTCCGATAACAGGATCGGGAATTGTTTGAATGGCTGCACCGAGCTTAGCTACGAATGCCAACAGGATCGCAATAACTGCAGCTACTCTCATTACCTGGGGCTTCCACACCCTTGTCAAAGCCAAGACACCTGTGTTTTCAGAATATGTAGTATTCGCAGGACCGCCAATCAGCGCTGCAATTGACGTGGCAATACCGTCCCCCAGGAGCGTCCTTGTTAAGCCAGGATCTTTTACAAAGTCGTCTTCCACTGTTGCACCTACGGCAAGTATATCTCCTACGTGCTCCACCATGGTTGCAATAGCTGCAGGAGCGATAATCCCGATAGCTGCCGCATCAAATACAGGAAGCGAAAACTCAGGTATTCCTATCCATGCTGCTTGTACTATCGGAGCCGTATCTACATTCCCCGTTAATAAACAAATTATATAGCCGATGATAATCCCTGAAATTACAGGTAACAACCGAAAAAACCCTTTGACGTAGAGGTTAACAATTGCCACCGTAACCAGGACAACCAGTGCTATCGGCCAATTTTGACTTGCACTTTGAATTGCAGTGGGAGCCAAATTTAATCCTATTACCATAATAACGGGTCCTGTGACTACCGGTGGAAGGATCCGTTTCATAAATTCAGGACCCAGAAAGTGGATTAAGATTCCAAAAACAACATAGATCAGTCCCGCTACAATAATTCCTCCCTGGGCTGCAGGGATTCCTTTACTTGTAACTACAAAAGCCACCGGCGCAATAAATGCAAAGGATGAGCCTAGAAATACCGGGACTCTCCCTTTTGTAACAAAATGGAACCATAGGGTACCAATCCCTGCAGTGAATAAGGCTACACTGATATTAAAGCCGGTTAGGAGAGGAACGAGAACTGTAGCACCAAACATAGTAAACGCATGTTGTAATCCTAATAAAAGCATTTGATGCGTAGGTAAATCATCTCCGTGTCTTATCGGCCCCATAGATACTGTTTCCGTTGTTGAACGGGTTTTGTCCATTATTTTTCCTCCCTTCATTCCGAATTGCTATGCCACAAATTATTTAGAACACAATAGACGGATAAATATACCGGCCTTTATAATTCCGTCATTACATGTGTATTGATTTTCCATGTACTGCCTCAGCCGCCTCTGCCAATGCTTCTGCAAGGGTGGGGTGAGCATGTATAGTATCTACAAATTCCTCTACGGTCAATTGAGTGCGTACTGCCAATGTAGGTTCAGGAATGAGATCTGTCGCATTCGGCCCTACGATGTGTACCCCAAGTATTACATCAGTTTCCGCATCTGCAATGATCTTGACAAACCCATCAGTCTGTCCTATAGCTAAGGCTTTACCGCTGGCCCTGAATGGGAACTTACCTATTTTGACTTCACGGCCTGATTCCTTAATTTGATTTTCATTTAACCCGACACCTGCAACCTCAGGCATAGTAAATATTGCGCTGGGCACAGCAGTATATGTCATACGCTTTTTATCGCCTGCAATATTATGGGCAGCAACCATACCCTCGTAGGATGCGACATGTGCAAGCATAATGTTACCTACCACATCACCGATTCCATATACTCCGGGAATGTTTGTTTCCATTTTATCATTTACCATAATCTCCCCGCGGTTGTTGGTTTCTATCCCCAGCTCCCTGATACCAATCCCTTCGGAATTTACCTGGCGTCCTACAGATAAAAGTGCTTTATCCGTAATGATTACTTCCCCTGTATCCAGGGAGGCCTTAGCCTTCCCGTCTGCTTCCGTGATCTTTTCAATTTTCACACCACATTTAACATCAATACCATGGTTTTTTAAAGACGATTCGACCGCTGAAGAAACATCCGGATCCTCCATAGGAAGTACGGTAGGCATAATATCAACAACAGTAACTTCACTGCCAAGGCTTGCAAATATGAAAGCCAACTCACATCCTATAACACCGCCGCCGACAACAAGTAAGGTATCAGGTACATCTGAAAAGTCCAAGGCTTCATCACTGGTAATAATAGTATTTCCGTTATATCCGAACGTCGGAAACAACAAGGGTCTTGATCCTGTAGCAATTATTATGGATTCCGCTTTTATTTCGGAGGTACCGTTCTTTGAATCCACCATAATCATTTCAGGTGAATGCAGCCTGCCTGTACCCTCCACGACGTCTACCTTTCCCCTTTTCAAAAGGTAGCCCACACCGGCCCTGAGACGGGATACTATTTTATTTTTTCTTGCAATCATTTTACTAAAATTAGCAGATACATCTTTTGCTTCCACACCAAATTCTGTAAGCCTTTGCGCCAGTGTAAACGCTTCAACACTTGCAATCAAGGCTTTTGTAGGAATACATCCCCTGTTAAGACATGTTCCTCCAAGCTGATCTTTTTCAACAAGGCATACGTTTTGCCCTAATTGGGCTGCTCTGATAGCTGCAACATATCCTCCCGGTCCTGCGCCAAGCACAGCAACATCATATTTTGACACATTAACACGCTCCCTTATCAATTATGATTTGGCCCATACTGTTCCGAGGGAATCCTTTAATCCACTGCAATCTAAAAGGGATCCCATACTTCGTAGCGGTAAATACGGGGAACACGCCCGCTTATACCACATAAAACATCATGGGCCACTGTTCCGATTTTTTCTGCAATCTCCTCCGCGGTTATTTCTTTGGTCCCTTGCTTACCTATAATAATAGCCTCGTTCCCCATATGCACATCAGCATCGCCTACGCATACCATACATTCATCCATGCATACTCTCCCTACCACCGGGAATCTGTTTCCTTTGATGATCACTTCCCCACAATTGGAAAGGGCCCGCGGAAAACCATCTGCGTATCCAATGGGTAATGTTACAATAGTGGATTCCTTATGTGTAATATAAGTACCACCATACCCTATAGGAGTGCCCGCAGGGCACCTTTTTACAAAGCCCACTTTCGTTCTGATAGATAAAGCAGGAACAATACCTATTTCAGCTTTAATTTGATCCGCTCTCTCTCCATACAAAGGAGTAAATCCGTACATAAAAATTCCGGGCCTCACAATATCTAACCTTGCCTCAGGAGTAGTTATCGCAGCCACACTATTGGCTGCATGGTAATATTTCGCTTGAATGCCGTTACGCCTAAGAGCCTCTGTTGCATCATTAAACAGGGAAAGTTGTTTATACAAAAAAGTCTTATCCTCTTCTTCGGCAGTGGCTAAGTGTGTAAAAAGGCCTTCGATCTCAATATTTGGAAGCATAGCAATATGCTTAACGAAATTTACTGTTTGGTCCGGGTGAAGGCCTATGCGGCCCATGCCTGTATCTATCTTTATATGACACTTAGCCCTTTTTCCCTCCTTGACGGCTGCGTTGGATAAGGCTTCTGCAAATTCGTAAGTAGCTACTGTACATGAGAGGTTATAACGCAAGGCTGCCTGGGCCTGGGCGGGGAACAACTGTGCAACAACTAAAATCGGGGCAATAATCCCCGATTTTCTTAGGGCTATACCTTCCTCAATCAACGCAACCCCCAACCAGCTTGCTCCGTTATCCAATGCTGTACGTGCCACCGGTATCACACCATGGCCGTATGCATCAGCCTTTACAATACCTAAGATTTCGCAATCCGGTCCTGTCACCTTACGAATAGCCTGTATATTATGGGCTATACACGCAAGATTAATTTGGGCTACAGTGGGCCTATCCCGGCGTCCGTCCCACATGGTTTTCGCCCCTTTCATGTACCAGGCTCTTTAGGGTTCCCGGCACATTTTCTAAGATATTTGAAGCGGTAACGCCCATTTTACCCAAAATTGAAGCTGCAGTATCACCGGCAAGTCCGTGGACATATACGCCGGATATGGCTGCTGCAAGAGGATCCATTCCCTGAGCTAGGAACCCTGCAATAATTCCTGTGAGCACATCGCCGCTGCCTGCAGTTGCCATTCCTGAATTACCCGTCGGATTAATATAGGTTACCCCTGAAGGATCAGCAATTATTGTCCGGGCACCTTTCAGAACAATAATTTTCCCAAATTGGGATGCCGTCTGACGTGCTACATCCAATCTATCCTCCTTAATTTCCTGTATGGAAAGGCCTGTCAGCCTTGCCATTTCGCCGGGATGGGGCGTAAGAATAATCGGAGCCCTCGCTCCTCTGAGGCCGGCGGTATCTTGGGCAAGGGCATTTATCCCGTCAGCATCTACAACTGTAGGGACGGAAGTCATCATTATTATGTTTCTTACAAGTTGGGCAGTTTCACTATGAGTGGATAAACCCGGCCCAACGGCTAAGGCAGAAGCATCACGACTGATTCCGTCTAAAAGGGATTGGGCCTGCAGGCTTATACTCCCGGATTCAGTCTCCGGAAGTCCCCTGATCATAACTTCGGTGAGCTTCGAATTCATGATACCGTGTAACCCAATGGGAACACCGAGAGTGACAATGCCTGCACCTGATTTTAGGGCGGCTGTGCTTGCAAGAACGGCTGCGCCTGCCATATTAGGCGAACCGGCAATAACAAAGACCTTCCCGAACGTTCCCTTGTGAGAATCTTCATAGCGCGGAGGGATCCGTTGCCTTATAATATCAGCTGTAGAAAGGTTTAATTTAAGGTTATTGTCAGTTAAAAGAAATCTCGGAAGACCAATATCTGCAATTGTCAATTCACCGACGTAATCTGCACCTGGGTAAAGAAACAGGCCTGCTTTAGGAAGTCCGAAAGTTATTGTATGAGTTGCCCTAACACATTTTAGACCTACTTTACCGGTTGATGAATCTAACCCTGAAGGAACATCTACCGCAACGACAGGCCGCCCCGATTTGTTAATTATATCAATAATCCGGCTGGTATAACCATCGATATCTCCCCTGAATCCCGTTCCGAATACGGCATCTACTGTCAAATCCGACATGGATACTGCTATTTTAGCAGTTGGCAATCCGTCTGCCCGCAATTCCTCCACTTCTATTCCCATGCCTGTAAGAATATCCAGATTAACCCGGGCATCCCCTTGGACTTCCCCTGCATCACAAAGAAGGAAAGTCTTTACCCTTACCTGGGCATTCACGAGGTGCCTGGCAATAACGAATCCATCTCCCCCATTATTCCCTTTCCCCGCAAATATACATACACGGGGATTCTTTATATCGGAAAGGAGTTTCTTTATGGTGTCAGCCACAGCTTTTCCTGCATTCTCCATCAGAATAATGCCAGGAATACCTATAACTTCAATGGCACTCCTATCTATTTTTCGCATCTCTTCACCGGTGACTATCTTCAACGTTTTTACCTCCGATAGCGACTGCAAAGGCTATGGCTAAAGCCTCAGTATGAGACATTGTTATAAGCATCGTTCCTATACCTCGGGCCTGGGCAAGTTCTTTGGCACGACCGTGCAAACACACAAAGGGCTTCCCGGAGGGTTCATTCATAATTTCAATTTCGTTCCACCCAATCCCGGATATACCCTGCCCCAGTGCCTTTGATACAGCTTCCTTTGCTGCAAATCTTCCCGCTAGTTTTTCGTAATGCCCTCCTTTGGCAGCCTCAAGTTCAATATCAGTAAATACCCGCCCACGGAGCCTCTCGCCTTTACGCTCCATCAATTCACGGATTCTACTAACTTCAATAATGTCCACTCCGATACCGATTAAGTTTGCTTTTAATTCACCTTGGTAAAACACCTAGCCCAACTCTTTCTGTATTGCTTTCGCCACCCCGGATACGGCGTCTCTCACCATAGTTTCCTCCGGCCCTTCACCTAAAATACGAATTAAGGGCTCTGTTCCAGACGGGCGTACAAATACACGCCCATCTTCACTAAGTAATGCTTCGGCCTTTTTTATAGCCTGGGCTACCCTAGGGTTAGAAAACAAATCCTGTTTGTTTCTAACACCGACATTTATAAGAACCTGAGGATAAACTTCCATGCATGAAGCCAATTCTGACAGTTTTTCGCCTGTTCGGCGGAGAACCGACAGGAGGGCAAGGGCAGTAATAAGCCCATCGCCTGTTGTATTATGATTAAGAAAGATTATATGCCCCGATTGTTCCCCACCCAGGATAACTCCTAATTTTCTCATTGCTTCTAGGACATATCTATCCCCGTTTTGGGTAATAACAACATTGCCGCCTGCGCGCATGAAAGTCTCAGACAGCCCCAAATTACTGTACACAGTGGCAACTATCGTATTATGGGGAAGTTCCCCCCTCCGTAGAAGATCTAGGCCGCAAATAGCCATAATATGATCACCGTCAACCACACGTCCTTTTTCATCAACGGCAATTAATCGATCTGCATCACCGTCATGTGTAAGCCCCAAATCAGCCCCTGTTTCCAGTACTAGCTCAGCAACAACTTCAGGGTAAGTAGAACCGCAATCCACATTGATGTTTGTTCCGTCCGGCTTGTCATTCACTGCTATCACATGGGCGCCTAGATTCCGTAGCAATTCCGGAGTATATGCCGAAGCAGCACCGTTTGCACAATCCACAGCTATTTTTAACCCTTCAAGAGTAACATCAACCGTGCTTCTTACATATTTCGCATATCTTTTTCTTGCATCTTGGAGCAAGGTGACTGTTCCGACACCATGCCCTGACGGCCTTGGAAAATCATCATTGTTATTAATATGAAATATCCCCTGTTCATCCAGGGTAATGTATTTTTCTATTTCTAATTCTTCTTCATCCGAAAGCTTAAAACCATCACCTGAGATAATCTTTAATCCATTATATTGCATGGGGTTATGTGAAGCCGAGATAATAATACCTGCGTCAGCCTGAAGGTCTCTCACAAGGAACGCAACCCCCGGAGTGGGAATTACGCCGGTGTTTACCGCCTGTCCCCCGACTGATGCGATTCCTGACACTACTGCAGCCTCTAACATATTCCCGGACAATCTTGTATCCCGCCCAACAACGATAGTAGGCCTCTTCCCAAGTTTTCGGGAAATAATTCCGGTCGCTATCCGACCTATAGTAAACGCCAACTCCGGTGAAAGAAAGGTGTTGGCGATATCACGTACCCCGTCAGTCCCAAACAATCTTGCCATATCCGGTTCCTCCTGACAAATATGACAGTCTTAAGAAGGCACAGATTATTTGATTAACAGGCCCAGACTGCTATATTACTCAATTAATTCGCGTATCATTTTCCGGATCCCTCTGCATTAGCTGGATCCGCAGGCAACTTACGAATAGGAACAAATACACGGACAATTTGCGGTTGGATGTTCAAATCTGTAATAACACTGCCTCCTGCATCAATCGGGCTTACCTTTACGTTCCTGGAAATCGAAGATGTAGCACCTGATATATCAATTCTGGCTAATACCTCAGATATCTTCTCTACCTGGCTCTTTTGGCCGATAACAGTAATAAATTTAGGTGATAACTCCGGCTCCTGCGGGAAAGTTGCTTCCGCGGGGTATCCCGTTATTGCTATTTGGACAGGGAAATCCTCGGTAACGACAGTATCCACTCTTACACCGACTGATGCCGGAATAACTTCGATTACCTGTATTCCCTCAGGAGGTAACACCTCAACTCTTCCGGCGTACTCCCCTTCACCGCGGTCTGATACAGACAGATATGCCTGTACTTTGGAACCATCCAACGTTTCTACAAGGTACTTCGGGCCGCGTACCCGGACTTCCACCTGTCTCGGCCTTGTATCAACTGTAAATTCAGGTGAAGCACCTTCTACATTCACATCTGTTATGATAAACCGTTCAATATTATCACCCTGGGTTTTGCTTATATCTGCACCTGCAACAAACCATATAACAATAGCCAGGAGAACGGCTGCTATCTTAAGGTAAAGTTCACGGGAAACACCTATTTTCACATTACATGCCCCCTTAGCCAGGCAGGAATGCTTTGTTTAAATTTGTTTGCATTTAATAGCTCTATCAGCTTTTCTTTTAAAGTGCTCTCATCCAGATACCGTACCAGCTTCCCGCTATGTGCAACAGAAATGACGCCGTTTTCTTCTGAAACAACTATGGAAATAGCATCAGATTGCTCTGATAAACCCAGTGCAGCACGGTGCCTGGTCCCCAGACGCCTACTGATGTTAGGGTTTTCAGACAGCGGAAGATAACAACCTGCAGCCATTATTCTGTTCCCCCGAATGATAACGGCACCGTCATGCAACGGTGAATAAGGCATAAATATATTCATCAAAAGTTCGACAGAAACTACAGCGTCAATTTTCGTGCCGGTTTCCATTAATTCAGCAATGCCCGTATCCCGTTCGATGGTAATAAGTGCACCGACTTTATCCCTGGACATGATTGCAGCTGCCTTAGAAGCGTCGGTAATCAATCTTAACATATCCTCTTTTTCAAGAAGCCCTAGCGGGCCGGTGAAAATACCGCCGCGCCCTATTTGTTCCAACGCTCTCCTGAGTTCCGGTAAAAATACTATGGGCAGGGCAACGAAAAGCATGGTAATTGTCTTTTGTAACAACCAGTTTACTGTACGCAGCTTCAGCAAGTCACTGAGCATAGTAGTGATAAAAAGGACTGCAATGCCTTTGATAAGCGATACGGCCTTTGTACCCCGGATAATAATTAAAAGCCTATAGATGACATAGGAGATAATAAGGATATCAACTATTGAGCGAATTGCATTTACCGCGTTTATCTTGGCAAAGCTTTCCATAAACCCTGCAATACTAAAATCAAATGGCATACACGCCTCCCTCACCTTTACCCCAGCAAAGCCTTGGTTGCAAATATATAGTATACATTAATAGAGCCTGATGCAAGGCTGGCAGAGTATTATTATCAGGACAGGTATATATTATAAGGTACCGACTTCAGGCACCGAATTTACTAAGTTTCAAAGCATTAGCCATTGCCAAGGGCAAAACACCGAGCGATGGAAAAACCCCAAGATTACCTGAAGCACACGTGGATTCACCAAATCCTTCGATACCTTGGGGTCTTACCCACTCTGAGTGAATTAAGAATGGTACAGGGTGCCAGCTGTGACCTTTCATTTTTGCAGGTGTTGAATGATCACCGGTCACAATTAAAACGTCAGGACCCAAACCAAGGATTGAAGGAACGAATTTATCGAACTCTTCAATAACTTGGACCTTACGTGCAAAATCACCGTCTTCTCCTGAACTGTCAGTATCTTTTATGTGAAAGTAAAAAAAGTCGTACTTATCAAAATGAGCAGTAAGTGTTTTTACTTCATCACTGATATTTATTCCACCGGTCTCTAAAATGTCCATACCGACTAACTTCGCTAAACCACGGTACATAGGATAACAAGCAATGGCAGCAGGGGTCAATTTGAACACTTGGGACATATCAGGTATTTCAGGAAGACGGGCAAAACCACGTAATAACACCATATTTGCAGGATGTTCATCCCGCAATACTTTTGCCGCCTCTGAAATCCATTTATCTACGAGGCTTGCAGTCAGGACAGCCTCTGAATTATGCGGAATTGCATCTTTCGGTCTCTCACCTATATGTTGAGGATCAGTATCCTTTATTTCACCGGATAAATTTTCCCCTCGAAATACTGCAACAAAACGATGAAAACTTCCCGGTTCAAGAATAACCTCAATACCCTCTACTGTAATTCGTCGAAGTTTCTCAATAAGCCTTCGATTTTCTTCAGTGGGGATCCTACCTGCACGCCTATCAAGAATAACACCGGTGTCATCTACTGTGCAAAAGTTCCCCCTGGCTGCCACGTCCGATGGTTTCAGTTCAACTCCTGTCCCAAGAGCTTCTAAGACCCCCCTGCCTATTTCATATTCCATCGGATCATATCCAAACAAGGCAAGATGTGAAGGTCCGCTCCCCGGTGTAACACCGAGAGCCACAGGTTCTATCAAACCACAATCAGAAGAAGCCGCCAGTTTGTCCAAATTTGGAGTAATTGCTTCTTCCAAGGCTGTACAGTTTGTACCGGGGTAAGGCAGTCCCCCTATACCATCTACTACTACCATGACTATTTTTGTTTCCGTTTGTTGACTGAGTTCTTTAATAAGTTGAATATTTACCATGTTTGTACCCCTTTCTTATGACACCACAAAAACCCTAACTCAAGAAAACTTCGCTGTGTTTTTTTATTATCCTCCCCAATACCTTCACGGGGGCATACTATAACCGAAAAATACAGGGAATGAATCCATCAAAGGGTGACTGTTTAAGTGAATGCAGACTCCAAGGAAACAAATAGTTTATATAAAAAGCTCGGCTTAATCCCGGGATGGCGTTGGGTAACAGTGATACTTGTTTTTCTTATCTTTGCAGTATCAGTTATTACCGGCATAAAGCCGATTGGTGAAATAAGGGGAGGAACTGCATTCTATGATATTCATGGCACTCTTATCACAACAACTGCGACCCCGGACAGAATCGAAATCCCTTTATCAGATATGTCCCCCCATCTCCTTCATGCATTTATCGCTGTGGAAGATTCCCGTTTTTATAAGCACCCGGGGCTTGATCCCATAGGAATAGCCAGGGCTCTGCTGCATAATATTCAAAGAGGTCGGATCGTCGCAGGAGGCAGTACAATTACCCAACAACTAGCGAAAAACATGTATCTCCCTGCAACACGATCTTTCAAACGTAAGTTGGCCGAAGTGGTCCTTTCATTTTATTTAGAAATAAGATTCTCGAAAAATGAAATTCTCGAGCGTTACCTAAACTTGGTTTATCTCGGGCATGGAGCATATGGTGTTGAAGCAGGTGCACACCTTTATTTTGGGAAGCGGGCTTCTGATCTTTCCCTTGCAGAAGCTTCTATGCTGGCAGGTATTACAAGGGCACCTTTCTACTATTCACCGTACAGAGACTTGGATATCGCTCTCGACCGCATGAAAACTGTCATCAATAGAATGCTTATTATAGGTTATATTTCCGAAGATGAAGCAAAAAACGCCTCAAACGAGATCATTCAAACTGTAGGGCTTGGAAGACGTGAAACCAGGCCTGCTCCGTATTTTATGGACTACGTTATTGATGAGACTTTAAAACTCCTTGGAGATGAGGGAGCACTGCTTTATTCAGGCAATTTAAAGATCCACACATCCTTAGATATAAAATTCCAACATGCCGCAGAAAAGGCATTTGCCAAAGGGCTTGATGCCCTTACGCCCCAAAATACAGAAAAGAAAAGTACCTCACAGGCAAAAATACCGATCCAACCACAGGGAGCACTGGTAGTTTTAGATCCCAGGAATGGGCATATTAAGGCTCTCATAGGAGGGAGAAGTTATTCCGAAACACAATTTAATCGTGCATTGCAGGCAATGAGGCAACCGGGCTCATCATTCAAGCCCTTTTTCTATGCCGCCGCCTTAGACAACGGCTTTACGGCCGCATCTACACTCCCTTGTGAGCCCGTAACATTCTATAGGCAAAGGCTACCCTACACTCCTACTGACTACGGGGAATTTCAGTACCATTTCAGATGGTTGACATTAAGGGAGGCTCTGGTCACTTCATGCAATGTGGTATCAGTAACACTGGCAAATATCATTGGGCCAGAAACAGGAATGAACCTGGCAAAAAAATTAGGCGTACAAAGCCCATTAGGGCCAAACCTATCCCTTGTTCTTGGGACCTCGGAAGTTACCCCCTTTGAAATGACATTAGCCTTTGCACCCCTTGCCAATGGAGGAAAACGGGTACAACCTATATTCATAACGGCAATTGAAGATAAACAAGGGAAAAAACTATATCATTCCCGGGTTAGAACCCTACAAGTCATTGACCCCAGGACTGCTTTTATTATCACAGATATACTGAAACAAGTTATTAGCCCGTGGGGCACCGCAAGATCTATTTCATCCCGATTTTTGCCGGAAGTAGCTGCGAAGACAGGCTCCACCCAGGGCTATACTGATGCGTGGATAATAGGTTATACACCTAATATTGTATGTTCGGTGTACATAGGTAATGATAACCCCAGTGTTCTTCTGGGGAAATCCGGAGGAGCGGCTGCAGGACCAATATTTGCAGATTTTATGGAAGAAGTGCTCAGGGACGGGCCTGTATTAACCTTTCAAATGCCATCTGAAATCGTCAGCGTTGAAATATGCCATGAAACAGGGTATTTAGCCTCACCCGGATGCCCAACTACGCGCCGAGAGTTGTTTAAAGACGGTACACAACCGGTTTATGAATGTCCCTGGCATGGATCCTCTTTTTATCCAAGGTAGATCTGACGATCCAACCTTTTATTATAAACACTCCAGTTGCCGTCGGTATCCTTATTGTCTTCTACAATATCCACAAATTGAGCAACAAAAGCATCTGAATAGTCTGCCAGATGAAGAACAATCGCTTCAAGAGTTTTTGGGCGTTTAGGCGAACCCCATTCAAGCTTTCCATGATGACTTAGGATCATATGACGAATTTTAAGGCTCAAATCGTTGGGGAAACCAGGTATTCCATGGACAGCCTGAGCAATCATGCGTTCACCAATAACGATGTGACCAATGAGCTTACCTTCATCACTTAAGTCGAAGGGACCGTCATATTTGTATTCCATTAATTTACCGATATCATGGAGTATAGCCCCTGTAATCAAAAGTTCGTTATCAATTACCGGATAAAGCCGGCTTATTGTCTCGCATAAAGCTACTACGTTAACAGTATGCTCTATTAATCCCCCGATAACGGCATGATGAATTGTTTTCGCAGCGGGAGCCTGAATATAGGCTGCAGCAAATTTCGGATCTTCGAGGAATGTCAGAACTAGCTTTTTCAGATATGTATTGGAAAACCCCTCCACTTTGATAATTAGTTGGTTTAACAACTCCTCAACATTTTTTGTTGTACGTGGCAGAAAAAGAGAGAGATCATATTCCATATGTGTGCATTTATGTAAAGTCTCAATTGTAATCTGTGGAGTCCCCCTATATTCCCCGACGAATCCTTTCACACATACTACATCCCCGTCCTGAAATGAATTATATACATTTTCACCGTCATCCCATAAGATAGCTCTTATCTCACCTGTTCTGTCGAAAAGTACAAGTGTCAAATAATAACCCGGCCTTGATGCAAACGTGGAAAGCTGCTTGGATTTAGCCATAAAGATACTGTTAACCGGTTGGCCTTGTTCAAGATCGGTTATTCTTTGCCTTTCACCCTGCGTGTGGTTGTTTAGCATGACTTTTTCAACCCCTAACATATAAACACTGTTCCTGCATATAGAATCTAAACACCAAGGACAAACCGGCTTATCGCCTCTTGAACCCCGTCCCCGTTTATTCCCTTTGTAATATAATCAGCCGCTTCCTTTACCTTATCATCAGCATTACCCACGGCAACGCCGATCCCGGCGTAAGATAACATCGTAATATCATTTTCACTGTCACCTATAGCCATTACCTGATCTTTCAATAGACCCATATCCTCAGCCAGCGTGGCAAGGGCCGCTCCTTTTGTGACTCCTTTACCGGTAAATTCAATAAATGTAGGCATTGAACGTACTATGTGTGACTTATCTCCGAACTTTTGTTTCAATACAGGTAAAATTTCATTAACAATTTCCGGAGTTGATATAACCAATAGCTTTGTAGGGGGCTCTTCAAGGAAATCTGACAAATTCCCCACAACATTAGCCCCTACATTAACATGGGCCATATAACGGCGAATCTTATCATTCATACATTCAACGTATATTTCATCGTTTATGTATGCATTAATATGACAACCAAGAGATCTGAGATGCTCCAGAATTTGATGAGCATATTCAAGGGGTATCGGTCTATGCCAATACAGTTCCCTTGTCTTTGCATTCTTTACAAAAGCACCGTCGTAGGTTATAAGGGGACTATTGAGCCCTAACTCTTCAACAAAAGGTACAGTCGCACGATACATGCGCCCGGTCGCTAATGTAACTTGACACCCTGCATCTATTGCATTATGTATAGCTTGTTTTGTCTCAACGCTTATCTTTAAATCACCGCCAATCAAAGTGTAATCTACATCAATAGCCACCAATTTAATTGCATTGGATTCCTTAACTGTCACCAGTTTCGCACCACCCGTATAATAATATGAAATCCTTTATAACAAAAGTAAAAAAACGCAACGTAATCAAAGGTTTTGTTTTAGCAATTCTGCAAGCTTCCGGTTAATTCCAGGCACCTTTGCAATTTCTTCCACCCTTGCTTCACCTATACCCTTTATTGATCCAAAAGCAGCGAGAAGAGCCTGGATCCTTTTCTTCCCAATACCAGGAATCTCCTCAAGGGAAGATAGCATGGATCGCTTAGTCCTGAGTTGTCTATGATATGAAACAGCAAATCTATGGGCTTCGTCACGGATATACCTTAGGAGAAGAAGGGCCTTTGAATCTTGTGGCAGAACAATCGGCTCATTTTGATCTTCTGTAAAAATCAATTCATTACGCTCTGCAAGGCTAATTATGGGAATATCCGTAATACCCAATTTTGTGAGGGCTTTAACCCCTGCATTGAGTTGACCCCTTCCCCCGTCAATAACAATTAAATCCGGTAATTTCAGATTATTTTCTGCCTTCCCTAGGATTCTTTTATACCGCCTAAGGACGACTTCCAACATCATGGCATAATCATCCTGCCCGTCCACGGTTTTTATTTTGAAACGTCGGTACGAAGATTTCTCAGGCTTACCTTGTCGGAACACTACCATGCTTCCGACAGCATCAGTCCCTTGAATAGTTGATATATCGAAGGCTTCAATCTTTCCGGGGAGCCTGGGTAGGTTTAATGCCTTCTTGAGTTCAAGCAACGCTGCATCTCTCGATGCTGCTTCCCGTGCAGCAAGGGTTTTTGCTTCTTCCAAACTAATTCTTGCATTATCCGTTGCCATACTTTGGAGATGCCTTTTATTGCCCCTCTTCGGGACACGGATACTGACCTTACGACCCTTTTTTTCCCTTAGCCACATATTGATTGCTTTCTTATCCTCCGGATCTGAGGGGAGCAACAGTTCATCCGGGATGAAGACAGCTTCAGAATAATATTGCTTAATAAAAGCAGTAATGACTTCAATGTCGGGAGTACCCCAGGCAACGGTAATAAAAAAACGTTCACGACCCATGAGCTTCCCGGATCTGACAAAAAACACCTGAACGCATATATCAGTGTCATCCCGGAAATAACCCATTACATCAATATCTGCATCTGAATCAAGCACTACTTTTTGTCTCTCAGTCACACGCCGGATAGCCTGAATGGTGTCGCGGATAGATGCTGCTTCTTCAAAGTTAAGCGAATCCGAGGCATCTTGCATCTTCTTTTTCATTGCAGGCAATACTTGATCATGGCGCCCTTCCAGGCACAAAATAATTTGATTTATGAGTTCCCTATATGCTTCTTTAGATATTCTGCCTGTGCAAGGAGAGAGACATTTTTTTATATGATAATTAAGGCATGGACGTATTTCTTGAGTGCAACCCTCATCTATTTTTTTTGAACAACTCCGTATAGGGAACAGGCTCTTTAAAAAGCGGAGAGTATTATGCATTGCGCCCACATCCGTAAACGGTCCAAAATACCGGCTGCCGTCCTGTTCTACTTCTCTTGTTATAAGTATCCTGGGGAAATCCTCTTCCAGTGTAATTTTAATAAAAGGGTAAGTTTTATCATCCCTCAGCTGTATATTAAACCAGGGACGGTATTTTTTTATTAGATTGTTTTCGAGGATCAGCGCCTCAACTTCAGAATCAGTAACAATATACTCGAAATCGCAAATACGATCTATAAGCACCTGAGTTCGTTTAGGCAGTCCTTCAGATGATTGAAAATACGAACGGACTCTGTTCCTCAACGAGGAGGCCTTCCCTACATAGATAACCCGGTTTGAACGATCCTTCATTACATAAACCCCAGGCCTGTCAGGAAGGCTTTTTGCTCGTTCCGCTAAATTTGTTTTTAGATTTGTGTTCACTTTAAAGCACCTTCCTGAGAAACTGCCCTGTATAGGATGTTTCTATCTTTGCAATTTCCTCAGGTGTCCCAAGCGCTACAACAGCCCCGCCCTTTTCCCCGCCCTCAGGACCCAAATCAATAATGTAATCGGAACTTTTAATCACATCGAGATTGTGTTCGATTACAATAACTGTATCGCCTTCATCCACGAGGCGATCGAGAACAGCAAGTAGCTTATGAATATCAGCAAAATGGAGTCCGGTGGTAGGCTCATCAAGGATATATAAGGTTCTGCCGTTACTCCGGCGGCTTAGTTCTGTGGCGAGCTTAACCCTTTGCGCTTCCCCACCGGAAAGGGTTGTAGCCGGTTGCCCCAGTTTAATATAGCCCAGCCCCACATCATATAATGTTTCCAATCTTCGTTTAATACGGGGAATATTCCTAAAGAATTCGAGGGCTTCATCCACCCTCATATCCAACACATCGGCTATTGTTTTTCCTTTATACTTAATTTCTAATGTTTCCCTGTTATATCTTTTCCCTTTGCATACCTCACAAGGTACATAAACATCAGGGAGAAAATGCATTTCAATCTTTATAATTCCATCACCACGGCAAGCTTCACATCTGCCACCCTTCACATTAAAGCTAAACCTACCGGGACGGTACCCCCGGGCTCTTGCTCCCGGGGTCAGGGCAAAAGTTTGCCTTACAACATCAAAAGTACCTGTGTAAGTTGCGGGATTTGATCTCGGGGTCCTTCCGATAGGTGATTGATCCACATTGATAACACGATCTAAATGTTCGATCCCCAGAATATCATCATGGGCACCGGGCTTCACAGCAGCCCTGTTTAGATCATGTGAGAGTCTCTTATAAAGAATCTCATTTATCAATGTGCTTTTCCCAGAACCTGAAACCCCGGTTATGCATAGGAATACTCCAAGAGGGATTTCTACGTCAATGTGTTTCAGGTTATGTTCCTTTGCTCCTTTAATTATCAGCGATTTTCCATTAGATAAACGACGGCTTAACGGAATTGGAATCTTCCTTTTCCCTGAAAGGTAAATCCCGGTTAATGAATTTTCACAATGGATTATATTATCGATGGAACCTTCCGCAACTACTTGTCCACCTTCAGCTCCTGCTCCGGGCCCTATATCAATAATATGATCTGCAGATCTGATAGTCTCCTCATCATGTTCGACTACAATAACAGTGTTTCCTAAATCACGAAGGCTTTTTAAAGTATTTATCAAACGTTTATTATCGCGTTGGTGAAGCCCAATACTGGGTTCATCAAGGATATAAAGGACACCGACAAGGCTGGATCCAATCTGAGTAGCCAACTGTATACGCTGTGCTTCCCCGCCCGCCAGAGTATATGTAGGCCTGTCAAGAGTCAAATAATCTAACCCGACATCAATTAAAAACCTCAGCCTTTCCTGTATTTCCTTTAAAACTTGTCTCGCAATAAGGAGTTCCCTGTCTGTTAAATCAAGCTCTTTAAAGAATCCATAGGCATCCCGACATGATAAAGCACAAACTTGCATTATCGATTTTCCGCTAATTTTCACTGCGAGGCTTTCCGGCCTCAGTCGTGCACCGCCACATGAAGGACAAGTCCTGGCTGTAATGAAATCTTCAATTTCCCTCAGGACGCCTGATGATCGGGTTTCGTTATATTTGCGTTCCAGATAAGGAATGAGCCCTTCATATCTGGTTTTGCGCGATACAAGATTCCCGGAGAAATTATGGTATTTAAACCCAAACTTTTCTTTCCCTGCACCGTAAAGTAATATCTTTCTGTGTTCCGGAGATAATCTTCCTACAGGCATGTTTGAATCAATCCCAAATCTATCGCACACTGATATAACCCTGTTTGCAAAGTAATCACTCCGCGTCCCTTCGAAGGATCCCCTCCAAGGTATGAGTGCACCCTGAATAATACTTTTATTATTATCAAGAACAAGCTCAGGATCAATTTCCTCCTTTGTTCCCAGCCCGGCACATTCAGGACATGCACCGTATGGGCTGTTAAAAGAAAACATCCTTGGGACGAATTCTTCATAACTGATTCCACATTCAACACAGGCAAATTGTTCACTGAAAATCAAATCTTTGGCATCTAATACATTGATTACAGTAATACCGTCACTATGCAACATCGCTAACTCTATTGAATCAGCTAGACGCTGCTCTATCCCATCACGGATTACAAGACGATCCACTACTATCTCAATTGTATGGATTTTATATCTATCCAAGGTTATATCTTCATCAATCCGCTTAACCTCACCATTTACTCTTACTCTGACAAACCCTTCTTTTCTGATATTTTCCAGGATTTTTTTGTGTACACCTTTTTTACCGCGGATCACAGGTGCCAGGATCTGAATCTTAGTCCCCTCATCGAGGTCCATCACCTGATCCACAATTTGCGCCACTGTTTGCCGGGTGATAGGTAGCCCACATATTGGACAATGGGGTTTACCTATTCTCGCAAATAAAAGCCTCAGATAATCGAATACTTCAGTTACAGTTCCCACCGTAGATCTAGGGTTTTTGCTTCCTCCTTTTTGATCAATGGCTATAGCAGGGGAAAGACCTTCAATATAATCTATATCAGGTTTATCCATTTGACCGAGAAATTGCCGGGCATAAGCAGAAAGAGATTCAATATATCTCCTTTGCCCTTCAGCATAAATCGTATCAAAAGCTAAAGATGATTTCCCCGAACCACTGATTCCGGTGATAACGACAAGTTTATCCCTGGGGATCATTACATTTATGTTTTTCAGGTTATGCTGTCTAGCTCCCCTGATTGTTATAAAATCCCTACCCATATTATCTCCCCCGAAAACCTTTACATCAGATAAACTGCGTGCGAAGTTCCTGTATTCTGTCGCGGATTTCCGCAGCCCTCTCAAATTCCAGGGCCCCGGCCGCCTTGTACATTTCATCTTCCAATGTTCGTATAAGTTTTGCAGCCTCTTTGTAGGACATTGCAATCCCGCCCAATTCATAAGCATGTTTATCTTCTGCAACTTTTAGCATTTCAGTTATATCGTGAATTGCCTTTTTTACTGATTTAGGAGTAATGCCGTGACGTCTATTATACTCCATTTGGATCTTACGGCGTCTATAAGTCTCGTCAATGGCTTTTTTCATGGATTTAGTAACAGTATCAGCATACATTATTACTTTCCCGTTGACATTCCGCGCGGCACGGCCGATAGTCTGGATAAGCGATGTTTCCGATCGCAAAAAACCTTCTTTGTCTGCATCCAGAATTGCTACAAGCGAAACTTCAGGAAGATCCAGACCCTCCCGTAGGAGATTAATCCCTACTAAAACGTAGAATTCCCCCAGTCGTAAATCCCTCAGGAGTTCCACCCTCTCAAGGGTTTGGACATCTGAATGCAGGTACCTAGCTTTTACTCCCATTTTCAATAAGTAATCGGTAAGGTCCTCCGCCATTTTCTTTGTAAGGGTAGTTACTAACACCCTCTCGTCAGCTTTTATCCTCTCTTGGATTTCAATAAGGAGATCATCAATTTGATTTTTTGTAGGACGTACGATAATCTCCGGATCAATAAGCCCCGTAGGCCGGATTATTTGCTCAACTACCTGATTACTCATATTGAATTCGTATCGTCCCGGTGTAGCTGACGCGAAGACCACCTGATTTATACGGGCCTCGAATTCATTGAAAGTGAGCGGGCGATTATCATAGGCAGACGGCAGCCTAAACCCGTATTCAATAAGATTCCTCTTACGGGATCTGTCACCTCCATGCATAGCATGTATTTGGGGAAGCGTTACATGGGATTCATCAATGATTATGAGAAAATCGGGAGGGTAATAGTCCAACAAAGTCGCAGGCGGTTCACCTGGCTGTCTCCCTGTTAAATGCCGAGAATAATTTTCAATCCCTTGACAATACCCGACTTCATTAAGCATTTCCAAATCATACCTGGTCCTTTGTTCAAGCCTTTGGGCTTCGAGAAGCTTTCCCGCCCCGCGTAATTCGGCAAGTCTTTCCTTGAGCTCATCCTCAATACCGGTAACTGCGCGCCTCAGCCTCTCCTCGTCAGTAACAAAATGTGTTGCCGGAAATATCCTTACGGACGTTTTTTCTTCAAGTATCTTCCCCGATATTGCATCTACCCCTACAATACAATCAATTTCATCTCCGAAGAATTCTATGCGTATTATATTATCTTCGTATGCCGGAATAATTTCCACAACATCCCCGCGAACCCGAAACGTCCCCCTTGTGAATCCGATATCATTACGGACATATTGAATTTTTACGAGATCCCTCAGAATAGCATTTCTGTCAGCCTTTTCACCTTTCTTTAACCAAACCGTCATTTCCTCATAATCCCTAGGAGATCCAAGCCCGTAAATACATGATACACTCGCCACGATGAGGACATCCTTTCGTTCAAGGAGGGCACTTGTCGCCCTATGCCTCAATCTGTCGATCTCATCATTTATGGACGCATCCTTTTCAATATACATATCAGATTGAGGGACGTAAGCCTCAGGCTGATAATAATCGTAATAGCTTACAAAGTATTCCACTGCATTATTCGGAAACAGCGTCTGAAACTCACTGCATAGCTGGGCTGCCAATGTCTTATTATGTGCAATAACAAGGGTAGGTTTCTGTACTGCCTGGATAACCAATGCATCAGTAAACGTCTTTCCTGTACCGGTAGCCCCAAGCAATGTCTGAAACCTGTACCCAGCAATAATACCTTCCTGCAATTTCCGGGCGGCCTCAGCTTGATCCCCTTTAGGTGTCATATCTGTTTTAAGGTTAAAATCACCCAATAAATAAGCCTCCAATTCCCAATTCAATAGTAATTCTAAATTACCTGTAATGATACTGCAATGTACACTAATGCAATTCCATTAAAGAAGATGATATGGAAGTTATTACAAATATGTATTCATGAACTTAAAAAGCCCATTGTCAGCAGGTAGGAAGGCTATGTCATCTACGTGAGGCACGCATTCCTCTAAACCACCTTGCCAGCGGCCCCTCAAGGGATGCAGCCGGCACTTTTACGTGTGCACTGTCGCCCGGTGCAGGGGATGGGATAAATCCGATGTTTTTTTCCGTACCGGAAAGGGATTTTGAAAATCGCTTCTCCTTACCGTCAGAACCAAGCCTCTCAACCTCAATATAATACCAAGGTACATACGGATCTAAAGCAATTTTCAGATCCCCCGGATTTTTTACTGGCTGTCCGTTTATAGAAACAATGATATCCCTACTCATAAAGCCGGCCTTATCAGCAGGAGAATCAGGGATAACATCAAGTAAAACTAATCCCCTGGGGTTTACAGAAAAAATCGGGCGTCTCGTAGTCTCACGGCGTCTCCCCAGCGCAATAACTACTTCATGGCCTAGGGGAGAGCAAATTGCAGCTAACCATTGAACCCATGGAAATGGAATGGAAAGTAAGGCTAATCCTAAAAGTACAACACTGAAAATTAGAAGATCGACGGCAGTACGCGAGCTTCTTTCCTTTGGATTTTCAGTAAGGGTAAAATCCCCATAACCCAGTGCTGCAGGTAGTACAAACATGGCAAACAGTAATTCGCGGCCGTCAGAAAGCATTATCCCGGGCTTTATCAGGGGCCACCAATCCGGCATGGTTATTAAACCGTTTGCCAGCCCTTCCATTTCACTTACATGCGGAATTAACAACATCATACCGATAATAGGTATAGGCCAAAATTTCTGTAAAATAAAGCCTCCGACTACACACCCCTCCTGTGTCTCCATATAAAGGGGCAACGCCCCATGACTGCCTGTGATTCGTATCAACAGACTCTCAATTAAATGAAGGACTGCGATGAGAATCATTATATCTGTAACCCCAACTTCCGGCCAACCAAATATCAGGCTGGATAAAGCAACTAAACCACCTGCGTATGAAAAACACAGGAATCTCCTGTCTATAAGCATAAGAAAAACAGCAAGAGGAAGTATAAATGAAACTCCTGCCCTTGTTATGGTCACGCCTATAAAAATCAAAATCAAACTGGCAATAAATCCTGCTACAACACCTAGCAGGATAGAGGTGAGAAGACGAGATACCAGCGATCCTCCGGGCCTCCCGTATATACTTGCCTCAACCCTAGCTGTACGGGAATACTGGCCTGCAATAATTGCTATAATAACCCAAAAAATGGGATGGAGCACTGCTTGAGGAATCAACATCAAAATGGTAATAATTATCTTCCCCATCGGAAACATTAACGCCACCCCTGTTTGTTTTGTAGGCTATTATTCATTATACGTTATCCTGCATGTTTGCTTAACTCCTTATTTTTCAGTTGTTCCTCTAAAACCTTGATGGCAGCTTCGAGCTGGGTATCAGTTACATTGTCTTCTGTATCATCGGATATTTCAGGAAGCACTGCTATCACATCAGGCTCTATGCCTTTTTTATCAATCAAATGTTCACCTGCAGTGAGATATTTATGAGTTGTTATGGAAATTGCAGATCCATCAGACAGAGGATAAATAGTCTGTACCGATCCCTTACCAAATGTTTTAACCCCAACCAAGATAGCACGACCTGTATCTTTTAATGCACCCGCAACAATTTCAGAAGCACTCGCACTTATTTCATTAACTAGTACAACCATGGGAATATCGATTTTCTCACCGGGGCCCGCATTATATGTAACCCGATGTCCGCTTTTATCCACCATGTGAACAACAGGAGTCCCGGCAGGAAGAAACTTTGTGAGCACCTGAACTGCCAAGTGCACTGATCCACCTGTATTCAGCCGTAGATCAAGGATAAATGCTTCCATATCCCTGTTGAGAAGATCCCTGATATTCTCCATCATTTCTTCAGCAACATTTTCGCCGAAGAATGAAGCCAAGTGGACATATCCGATTTTATTATCCAACATTTCACTGGAAGTATGCGGGACCTGTATTGTATCACGCATAATACTTATATCCAAATTCTGAACCGTATCATTTTCAATTCTTTCCACACCCAGGATGACAGCAGTACCCTTCTCCCCTTTCATTAGGGAAACAGCGTATTCCAAAGCCATATGTTCCGTACTTTTATTGTCAATATATTTTATTTTATCCATAGGCAACAGCCCGGCACGTTCCCCGGGTGTGTTTTTAATCGGAGACACAACGGTGAGTTCACCGTCAACAATTCCTACCACTATGCCTATACCATCAAAGGATCCCTTCATATCGTCTATAAAAGTTCGAAATTCAGATTCACTCATAAATCTCGCAAGGGGATCATCCAGAGCCTTAATCATATCCCTTACCTGCTCTTCCTCACCATATGCCTGAAGCAATGTTAATTCATCAACAGGGTAAAGGTAAAATGTTTTCAAAATGTATAAAGTCTCAAAGGCTGCCTGGGCCTGTGCTTGTCTGGAGGCCTCCGAGGATTCGGGGATTCCCTTATCCAAAGCCTGGATAGCAGGACCAGACTTCAAGAATAAGACCCCGATAATTACTGCAAAACTAATAATTAGGCAAAGCCAACGGAAATATTTTTTCATGCTTTCCCACCGGTTTCTATATCGTAATTTAAAATTGCCACCACTATTTCAACCATTTCCACGGGTTCATGGGAGTACCCTGATCCCTTACCTCAAAATGGACATGGGGCCCTGTAGACATTCCTGTACTCCCGGCCCTTGATATTATATCACCTTGGATTACAGCTTGCCCCACCCTGGCAACAAGGGCGGAGTTATGACCGTAAAGGGTGGAAAGGCCACCCCCATGATCAATAATAACAGTATAACCGTATCCGGTTATCCATCCACTGTGGATAATAATACCGTCAGCCGCTGCCCGCACCTGGGTTCCGGTAGGAACCGCTATATCAATTCCTGAATGGAATCTGTACTCCTTTAGCACAGGGTGATATCTGTTACCGTACTCTGAGGATATCCGACCCTGGACAGGCATAATGAATTTCCCATCCCACCTTGCGATACCCCTTCCCTCTTTGATATCACGCGCCTGTTGCTCCCGTATGACCCTTTCCAACTCTTTACTGATTTCTTCCAATTCATCTAGGGCCTTCTCATACTGGGCCCTTTCAGTCTGTATCTTGCTGAGTTGGGCCTCCCTTTCCTTAATCCGGGCCCCCAGGGAGACTTCTTGTTCCGAGAATTCCATTTTTGAAGAAGAAAGCTTTTTACACTGTTCCTCAAGGGCGGTTTTCTTTTTTTTCACTTCAACTATTTGTTCATTGAGGGCCTTAATTTCAGATTCTGTTTCTTTTAAACACTCGGCATCATTTTGGGCGATCATTCTCACATAATCGTATCTTCCAATGAAATCCATAAAACTTGAGGCTGTGAAAAGGGCCATCATATAGCTTCCGGAGTCATACATATACATAGCCCTCAGCCTATTTTTTAACAACTTAAGCCTTTCTTCAAGGCGCTGTTCCGTAAGAGCTTTTTCTTTCTTTGAAGCCGCCAAATCCCTTTTCGCCTGTTCAATAGCTTTTTCAATGTCTCTGATTTGATTTTCCAATAACGAAAGGCGGGATCTTGTCCTTTCTAAACTTATTTCAGTTGCCTCCAGTTCGGTTAGGACTCCCTTTTCCTTTTTCTTAGTTGTCACCAGATTTTGCCTGGCCTGGTTTACCTGACTAGAAAGTGCCTGCAGTTGATTACGTTTCTCTACAAGTTCAAGAGACTGCTCCCCGTGGACGGATAATGAAGCCATGCCCAATATAAAGCCTATAATAAGAAAAAAGGTCAGCGATTTAGATCTCCAGATACTTCTTTGTACATAATCCACCTGCAAAAACCCCCATTAATACACCAAGTATAACGAGACCTGTACACAATTTAATAACAGGCCCCGCCTCTGAAATTATAGGAATAAAAGGTACCACAGGCCCCAGCCTGCCGATACATATTCGGTACCCTATATAAAGACATACCCCGGAGACAAAGGACCCCATAAACCCTACAATCATCCCCTCAATCAGAAAGGGCCATGTAATAAACCAATCAGTTGCGCCTACCAATTTCATTATTTCGATCTCTTTAGCACGATATGCCAATGAAAGCCTTATTGTATTCCCGACAACAAACGTAACCGCACCAAAGAGAATAACTGCTAAACCCACCGCACCTATTGTAACGAACCTTGTTGTTTTCAACAGCTTCTCAGTAAATTCCTGCCCGAAATTTACCCCTGCTACATAGGGCAAATCGGATATTTTAGACGCAATATCAGAAGTAAGATCTGCATTTAACACCTTCACATCGAAAGCATCAGGCAGGGGGTTCTCTCCTAAGATGTCAATAAGTCCGGCTTTTTCACCCAGTTGTTTTGCGAGACGATCCAGGCCTTCATCTTTACTGATGTGTATTACTTTATCTACACCATCAGTATTTTCAATTTGTTGCCTTAATGCTTTTAGGTTTTGATCTTCAATCCCGTCTTCAACATAAACTCTAATTTCAATGCCGGATCTCAGTTGATTATTAACATTGTTTAAATTCATTAGAGTCAAACCAAATACACCCAGGACGAAAATGGAAACAGCCATGGTTCCAAGGGAAACAAGGCTCACGTTGCGTTTGGCTGACTTCCAACCTTCAACCAGAAAGTACCGAAGTGTAGCCAGCCTCACCCTCATAGACCCCTTCCTCATCATCCCGTACAACCCTGCCGCTGTCTAACTCGATTACACGTTGTTTCAGTCCATCCACTATTGCAATATTATGAGTAGACATAATGACTGTAGTGCCCCCTTTGTTAATCCGTAAAAGAAGCTCCATAATATCCCAAGATGTTTCCATATCGAGATTACCTGTAGGTTCATCTGCTAAAAGGACAAGGGGCGCTCCTACAATCGCCCTTGCAATCGAGACTCTTTGTTGTTCACCCCCGGAGAGTTCGCCGGGGTAAGCATGGACTTTATTCCCTAAGCCTACAAGATCCAAGGCCTTATTCACAAGGGGACCTATCTGCTTATCTGGCCTTTCGATTACCATCAGAGCAAAAGCCACATTATCATAAACAGTTTTATTAGGTAAGAGCTTATAATCTTGGAATATCATTCTTACAGATCTTCTTAAATAGGGTATTTCATTGGGCCTTAATCTAGTTATATTCCGCCCGTTCAGAAGCACCTGACCACGTGTAGGTGTGATTTCTCTTGTTAGGAGCTTTAGAAAAGTAGTCTTTCCTGCACCGCTTGGGCCTACCAAAAAGACAAATTCCCCATTTCTTATGGAAGTACTGACTGAATGAAGCCCTGTGGCACCATTGGGATAAACCTTACTTACCTCGTAGAAGCAGATCAACATAATCACTTCCCGCAAATGTTACATAACGACTTTATCTTTAATTATTCGATGATTTAGGACGGAATCCCTTCTACCTATTATGGGAACTACATTTCCTTTCGTTTTATTACTTCAAGTGCAGTCCGGGCAATATCATCCGCGGTCAGAGAATATGCTTTCATCAATTCATCCGGCTTACCTGATTGTCCAAAAACATCACACACACCGATTCTTTTTACGGGAACAGGACAGATCTCGCTTACTGTCTCACATACTGCACTCCCCAAACCACCGATAATACTATGTTCCTCAGCAGTTACTATGGCACCAGTTTCTTCGGCGGCTTTGATTATTATATCAGTATGGATAGGTTTTATTGTAGCCATATTAATCACTCTGGCCGAAATCCCTTTTTCCGCCAGGATCTCCGCTGCTTTTAGGCTTTCAGACACCATTATTCCGCACGCAATTATTGTAATATCTTTACCGTCACGGACAACAATCGCTTCCCCGATTTTAAAATTATATGATTCCTTAAATAATACAGGCACAGGGCTTCTGCCGGTACGAATATAAACAGGCCCCTCGTGATCAGCTGCAGCAAACACTGCCTGATGTGTCTCAACAGCATCTGCCGGGACAATCACTGTCATCCCGGGGATCACCCGCATAAGGGTTAAGTCCTCAATGGATTGGTGGGATGCTCCGTCTTCACCCACGGTAATCCCTCCGTGACTCGCCCCGATTTTTACATTCAACCTTCCGTACCCTGCTGTTTGCCTAACTTGATCGAAAGCACGCCCTGATGCAAAGATTGCAAATGAACTTGCAAAGGGAATTTTCCCTGAAGCCGCAAGACCTGCAGCGGTTCCCATCATATCAGCCTCAGCTACTCCCATTTGGAAAAACCTCTCCGGAAATTCCCGGGCAAATCCATCCGTTCTTGTAGATTTGGAAAGATCCGCATCAAGAACTACAATATCAGGATTAAGCCTGCCCAGCTCTATCAAAGCTTTTCCATATGCCGCTCGGGTTGGTACCATTTGTGGCGTATGAGTCATATCAAAGTATCCTCCTATCTGAAGTCAATATGAATTTATAACGACGCTTCTATACGGCTTATAGCTATTTTTGCCTGTTCCTGAGACGGTGCCTTGCCATGCCAATCCACGACGTTTTCCATGAATGAAACCCCTTTACCCTTGACTGTGTGGGCCACAGCCAGCGTCGGTTTTCCCTTGGTTGCCCTTGCCTTCTCGCATGCACTATAAATAGCCGGAATATCATGGCCGTCTATTTCAAGAACATGCCAACCGAAAGCCCTCCATCTTGCTGCAGGCTCAGTAAAGGATTTTACATCCTCAACATTGCCGTCGATTTGCAAACGGTTATAATCAAGGAAAACCATGAGATTATCTAATTTTTGATGAACTGACGTCATGGATGCCTCCCATATCTGGCCTTCCTGCACTTCTCCGTCCCCAAGAATTACATATACCCGTGTAGGTTTTTTATCAAGTCTTGCAGCAAGCGCCATACCGTTTGCCGTTGATAATCCTTGTCCCAAGGAACCTGTAGACATTTCTATGCCTGGGACATGTCTCATACTGGGGTGTCCTTGAAGTCGGCTTCCCAGCTTTCTAAGGGTAAGCAATTCATCCTCAGGAATAAAGCCTGCCTCAGCTAACGCTGCATATAAAGCAGGGGCTGCATGGCCTTTTGACATAATAAATCGATCCCTGTCAGGCCATTTATGGTCCTTTGGATCGATTTTCATCACCTTAAAATAAAGGGTCGCCAGTATATCCACAACTGAAAGGGATCCGCCTGGATGCCCAGATCCTGCGGTTGTAATAGATTTTATAGTATTCAACCTGATACGATTTGCAATACACTGCAATTCCCTTACTTCCTGTTTTGTCAATTAACCCACTCCTTGATATAAAATATACCTTTAAAGGTCTGTACATCTGCTAGGCCAGTTTTTCCTGGAATACTTTTATAATAAACTTGGGCAAGGCCCTCATACGCAAAAGCCTGCTTGGTTCACAAGCCAAGCGGAACAACCATTCTAAACCATATCGTCCCATCCAACCGGGCGCCCGTTTTACGTTGCCTGCTAAAACATCAAAACTGCCCCCTACACCCATGCATATAGCTGCCTTTATTTGTGTCTTATGTTTTGCAATCCAATAGTCCTGCTTGGATACGCCCATTCCTACAAAAACAAGGCGGGCTTTTTTGGAGTTTATCTCCCTAATAATCCCAGCCTCTTCTTCCTCACTGAAAAACCCATGGTGAACTCCTGCTACAACGAGCCCGGGAAACCTCGTCATGATACATTCAACTGCTTTATCAGCAACACCAGGCTTAGCACCTAAAAAAAATACCGGCCATTTATGACAGGCGGCATCAGCAAGCAGTTCCTGCATTAAATCAAAACCGGCCACTCTTTCCGGCAGGGGATTTCCGAGAATTCGGGAGGCCAATACAATGCCGGCGCCGTCAGGGACTACCAGATCCGCCTTGGAAATAATATGATGGAGTGTTGAATCATCCTGGGCTGTCATGGCCATTTCTGAATTTAAGGTAATTACTTGAAATGTCCTATATGTTGAAATGAAATCTCTGATATGCGCAACTGCCCCAACCATATTTACTTTATCTACAGGGAGGCCGAGGATGTTTACCCTTTCCATAAAAGCACCTCCGTTATGACCTTGACTTTTCTTTTACTACATCAGCTGCAAGATAAGCCACATGTTTTGCGGATTCTGCCAGTTTCGGGGCGAGCAAAGAGAGGTTTTTCTTCATATCTTTACGCCTAAGCCAAGTATCCTTGACATAGCCGGAAAACATGTCTGTTTCGGGATTATCTTCGCAGAGTGCGGGTTCCTTACCTATTCTTGAAAGGAGCCCATCCACTTTCGGATCATATGATAAAGCAACAAATGGGGTAGCTGTAGCAACTGAAAATACAAGGGAATGATACCGCATACCGATGAGAAAATCAGCGGCTTTTATAATTGACATAATTTCCCCGGGTGAAACTTGGGCATCCATAATAAAGGCGTGTTCCTGCATTAGTTCAATACATGCCTGGCACACAAAGATGTCCTGTGTTTTATGAAATGGGACGTACACAATAACCGCATCTTCCGTTTTTACCAAATCATCACAGGCTTTGGCTATGGCTGGGATAAACCCCGGAACTGTACGCCAAGGACGTACTGATACTATTATCAAAGGCCCGCTTTGAATCGGGATTTTCAAAGAGCTAAGGAGATCCTCGGCATTTCTTTCACCGGGATCAGGCTTAAGGGCAAAAGCCGGGTCAGCAGCTACATGTATCTTAGGCTTCGTAACCCCTAAGGATTTTAGAAGAGCAAGCGAAGGTTCATCCCGGACAGTAATAGTATCAACAAAGTTCCCCACGGTTTTCAATAGGAACTTACTAAACCCCAGATTCAAGGGACCAATACCTTGGGCATAAAAGAAAACCGGTATTTTCATTGCTTTTGCCAAGACTACAAGACCTAAGTAATATGGAACTGATCGAGAGCTTGTAACATCCTGGAGAAGCCCACCTCCACCACTTATGAATAAATCGGCATCCCGGAGTTCCTTGGATATTCCCCGGATATTCCCTCTGTTTATTGCAAGTACGTTATGGGACTCCCCGGTCAAAACAGGATCTTTAGACAAAACTACTATCTTTGAACCACCGGTCGCTTCCTCCAAATGATCAATCATAGCAGCAAGAATAGCTTCATCACCTAAGTTCTGAAACCCAAAGTATCCGGAAATAACAAATTTCATTTTCCGATTTGTTCCCCTTCCGATATCACCTGATCCGCCTTGTTGTTCCTTGGGAAATAGATAAATATTACAGTTGCCACAATACCGATGATTGCGCCAAGCACTAATCCATAGAAAGTTCTTTGTACAGTAACCATAATCGGAGTATGAATATGTGAAAATGTGTTTATCATAGATATTTGCCCTATACATCCTATAGCTACAAGCAACAAGCTAAACTTAGAATAACCTGAAAGGGCTATAGGTACTGCAAGCAGTAACAAGGGATGCCCTATGAGGAACTCCTTGGTTCTCGGGCGAAATACTAAAAGGCCTTCAAGAAATCTCCTCATTCCTTCATCAAACTGTGGGATAGGCAAACCAAGGTAAAAGTTACCTGTCCGCAGAACATACACAAGCCCACCTAAAGCTATAACAATTAAAACCAGTAAATGCCATACCCGTAATGGAGCCATAAACAAACGTTGCAATTCTACAAAAAAATTGCGGATCCCATTCCTCCCCAATTGCTTCCTTTCTATCAGATGCTTCCAGCATATAACAGCTCCAAGGAAAACAGGTATGACGTGGGCGGCTTTTACCCCAATAAATTTATCAATAGCTAACATAAAACTACCGCTGGAAAGAGTACCTGCAACGAGAAGCCCCCCCACAACGGATATACCTGACGCTTCAAGCCATAATAGCAATGCATCCTTTAATTGCCGGGTTCTGTACGCACCGCATTTTAAAAGTGATTTAATATATAGCGTGCTAACTGCAAGCACAGGAAATACCACCGCACCGCCAAGGGCGGCTATCTGTCTTATAAAAGTTGAATATCCGGTAAACAATAACGCAACATATATAATACTCCCTAGTGCAAATAAGCCTAACTCAATAACCGGGGGGAGAGAAAATAGGGTATCAAGTAAAATAAAGGCAGCTGCCAAAATACCAATACCGGTCATGGCAACAAGGTATTTCCCAGGAATGTGCCGTGGAATTGGTTTAGCTTGACCAATGGAGAATCCCGATGATAAAAGCCCGTCTTTGATAGCCTGGATATAATCTAAATTTTTATCGACAATCTCCGTATCTCCTGTTAATGTTTGAAAGGGGCGGATATACATAACTCTTATATTACGTTCACGGGCTGCCCGGACAAATCTTTCCACTGCTTTATCAAAAGAGATTTTATCCATCTCCCGTTCCGTAATACTGTGGACTCTCACTACTTTATCGCCCATTAAACGTGCAAATAGATCGTCTCCTGTTTGGGAAGTAAATTCTATGTGCCCGAAATTCATATTATTCAGTGACATAAGCTCATAAACATCATCCAAGTGATCAGGATACCCAAGTATCTCCATGCCTTCAAATATCATGAGGCCGGCATTATCTCTATACGGGATGCGGCTGAAGGAATAGCCTATTTTATAAGAATTTATACCTGAGTAGTTCCTCAGCCTTGGTACAATATTAAGTCCCGCTTCAACAAGATTCCGGGCTTCATTTGGATCCAGCCCAATGTTTACCTTTTCTAAATCAAGAACATCCCTTGCTGTTTCGAGGAATAATCCAAGATTTTCAGATGAAAATGTAGATATACGTTCCCCTCCGAGTCTTACAGGCAACGTTTCAATGAGATTCTGAAAAACCATGTCGTCTCTAGGAAATATATAGGAATTACCCGCAAAAATCCGTGATTCCTCAATCATCCGCCTTAGGGTATCGTCATTTACAGGGGATAATCTATTATAATCGAGAATTTGCCTACCACTGAATAAATGCACTTGTCCTTCAGTTGTTATATCCCTTATTGTACGTTCACTTAAAGCAGCAGACGTAAGCCCCCTATCCCGTGCCTCTTTTAGAAAATTGTCTAAGGGATATCCTGCAGTACGGCATAATGCTCCCGCTGCCTTATAATCAATTACTAACTCCACGGTATTGTTTGTTTTCTCAATTTGTCCTCTTCCCCACAGTATAAAAACAGAGGAAATAACTGATGCAATCAATATACATACCCAAAGGTTCTTAACCCGCCTTGTCCCGGTCACAGAGGCCACCCCATTTCATTGCAGTGACTACCTTAGAATATTATCTTGCCTATTCTCTGTAAGGATACTTGAAATGCTCCCGATAATACGGAGGGCTCCGTCTTCTACGTTCGCGTACTTAATTATCGCAGGAATCGGGAGTTGGGCCATATCCAAAGAAAGATTGAGCCCTTTCAGTAATCTGTCTGTAATAATAGAAGGGAGTGCGGCACTACCCAGCCTGATATGATCCACTGTATAATTGAGACATGTCCCGTCCTTTTCTATAACAAGCCCCCCGTCAATATTCACAGGAACACCTATTCCGGCCACATCAATATAGCCCTTTATCACTATTTGCCCTGGATTCAATTGGATATGGACTGACTCCGGTACACCTTCTAAATCACGAATATATTTATTGAGATCATTCTCCATGACCATTATTTCGGCTTTTCCCTTTTCAACGCGAGATATGATCAGTCGTTTTTCTTTAACTAAGGCTTGCATATCAATGAGAATATTACTTGCATCAAGCACAATAGATTCAATTCTGAGACCTTCCATGGGAAAACCCTTACAATCAATACTAATGGAATTTATACGCCCGGAAAAAATCAAGCTAATTATAGGGAATACTCTTAATCGGATTTTTGTTGATTCTATTCCATCTACGCCTGATTCTATTGCATCTTTGAGTTTGGATTCAATTATTCCTTTTACTGCTAATTCCGATATTATTAAAACACCGACTGCAATAATAATTACAAAGATAATAAGCTGAACCCTTGTTCCTTTCATCATTGTATTATCTTTGTCGGAGCCCTAAGGTAGGCCTCAATAAATTCGTTAATTTCACCATCCATGACTGCCTGAACATTACCTGTTTCTATCCCGGTTCGGTGATCTTTTACCATGGTATAGGGTTGAAACACATATGATCTGATTTGGTTTCCCCAGGCAATTTCCCTTTGCTCACCCTGGAGTTGATCGAGTTTCCTTTCCTTCTCCTCCTCTAAGTGTTTAAACAACCTCGCCTTTAGGATCCTCATCGCAGTAATTCTGTTTTGATACTGCGATCTTTCATTTTGGCATTGTACAACTATCCCAGTAGGGGTATGAGTTATCCTGACGGCTGATTCAGTTTTATTCACATGCTGGCCCCCGGCTCCCCCTGATTTGTAGGTATCTATTTTTATATCATCTGGGTTGATTTCGACTTCTACGTCTTCAGGAATTTCCGGAATCACATCAACAGATGCAAAAGATGTATGTCTCCTGGCATTGGCATCAAAAGGCGAAATCCTGACAAGGCGATGCACTCCTTTTTCAGCCTTCAAATATCCAAAGGCATTCTCTCCGCCAACCAGGACGGTAGCGTTTTTAATCCCGCCTTCTTCACCAGGTGGGCAATCAGTTACTTCCGTACTGTATCCACGTTTTTCAGCCCACCTTAAGTACATGCGAAGGAGCATCTCGGCCCAATCCTGGGATTCCGTTCCCCCGGCACCGGGGTGTATTGACAGGATGGCGTCAGAATCATCATATTCACCGCTGAGCAGGTGAGCAACCTCAAGGTTCGAGACGATCTCAGTCAACGATTTAACTCCTTCTTCAATTTCGCCTTTAATAGAGTCATCCCCTTCTTCTATTGCGAGATCTAAGAGGATTAACATATCATCGATTTTTGCCATCGTGTTTTCCCAGGATTCGACACCTTCCTTGAGCCTGCTGACTCGTTTAAGCACTTTTTTGGCGTTTCCCGGATCATCCCAAAAGCCCGGATCCGACATTACACTTTCAAGATCCCTTATTTCTTTCGATTTCGTAGTAATTTCAAAGATAATCCCTCATTTTCTCCGTTCTGGCTTTGAGATCCACCAAAACCGGTTTAACTTCACTAATCACAAATTACACCTCTTTGCCACAACATTTTTTATATTTTTTCCCGCTGCCGCATGGGCAGGGATCATTTCTGCCAACTTTTTGCGATTGCCGCTGTATTGTCTCCCGACGCTTATCTTCCCCGCCTCCGGAAGCAGATGTAACAGTAAATTGCCTGGCTACAGGTTTTCTTTCTTTCCGTTTACCACCTGCAACTATCCTTGACATCCATGCCACAACATCATCACGGATATTGGCCTTTAAATCTTCAAACATCTGCCAGCTCTCTATTTGATACTCAAGGAGGGGATCTTTCTGTCCATATGCTCTAAGTCCAATTCCTTCCCTAAGATTATCCATACTTTGGAGATGATCGATCCACTTGGAATCGATAATACGTAACACAACAAGTTTTTCCAAGGCTCTCATATGTTCAGAACCTATTATTTTTTCATGGGTTTCATAGGATTGAATAATACGATCTAAAATAAATTCATCTAAATCAGGGCGGAGTTTTCCTTCCAAATCAGATGCGGCAATCGGAGGCTGCAATGTAAATATTTGATGTAATTTATCTGCTAGCATCTGCAGATCCCAATCCTCCTGAAACACATGCTCACCGGCATAAAGATTTAATATTTCCGTAGCTACATCGGACATCATTCCTATGATTCTGTCCCTTAGGCCTTCCCCCCTGACGACTTTGCGCCTATCCCCGTAGATGACCTCACGTTGCTTATTCATGACATCATCGTATTCCAAGACCTGTTTTCTAATATCAAAATTGCGGCCTTCAACCCGCCTTTGTGCAGTTTCGATAGCCCGTGCTATCCTTAAATTCTCTATAGGCATGTTTTCTTCCCATCCAAGGCGATCCATTATTCCAGTTATCATATCCCCACCGAACAGCCGCATAAGATCATCTTCCAATGAAACATAAAACCTGGATGCACCGGGATCCCCTTGTCGTCCTGAACGGCCCCTAAGCTGATTATCTATTCTACGACTTTCATGACGTTCCGTCCCTATAATAAACAACCCACCGAGCTCAACGACTTTTTCATGTTCCCCAAGACATTCAGCCCTGGCTTCCTCAAGGAAAGCTTTATAATCTTTTCTGGCCTTCAGCACTTCTTCATCATCTGTCGGAAAGTATTCTGCGGCCTCGGCTACCACCTCGCTGGGATACCCGCTTTTACGGAGTTGTTCCTTGGCGATATATTCAGGGTTACCCCCTAGAATAATGTCTGTACCCCTACCTGCCATGTTCGTAGCAATAGTCACTGAACCCAATCTTCCCGCCTGTGCTATTACCTCAGCTTCCCGCTGATGATATTTGGCATTAAGGACCTGATGCTTAATACCCTTTGCCTTTAACATATCGCTTAGCAATTCCGATTTCTCTATAGATATGGTCCCTACAAGTACAGGCTGACCTGTTTGATGTATTCTTCCGATTTCACTGATGATCGAGTCAAATTTGGCCCGTTCAGTCTTTAAAATAATATCAGGATAATCAGTCCGAATCATAGGAAGGTGTGTCGGAAGAACAATAACATCCAGGCCGTATATTTTTCTGAGCTCCTCCTCTTCCGTAACCGCTGTACCAGTCATACCTGCGAGTTTATCGTACATGCGGAAATAGTTTTGAAATGTTATTGTAGCCAATGTCAAGCTTTCTCTTTCTACCGCAATGCCTTCCTTGGCTTCAATGGCTTGATGTAAGCCATTACTATATCTTCTCCCAAACATGAGCCTACCGGTAAATTCATCAACGATAACTGCCTGGCCGTCCTTAACAATATAATCTCTGTCACGGCGCATGAGAGTATGAGCGCGGAGGGCTTGATTTAAATGGTGCATTAACTCTATATTAGACTCATCAGAAAGGTTGCCAAGCCCCAGCATACGCTCGATCTTTTCCACCCCTTCATCAGTCAGGGATACAGTGTTAGCCTTTTCATCAACTGTGTAATCCTCATCCTTTTTCAGACGCGGGATAAGCCTTGCGAATTGGCGGTAAAGATCCGTAGATTCCTCTGCCTGCCCTGAGATAATTAAAGGGGTTCTAGCCTCATCTATCAAGATGCTATCCACCTCGTCAACAATGGCATAGTTTAACTTTCGTTGCACCATTTCTTCCTCGGAAGCAACCATATTATCACGCAAGTAATCAAAGCCGAATTCATTGTTCGTTCCATAGGTAATATCTGCTGCATATGCTAATTTTCTCTGGGCATAATCAAGGCCGTGAATTATAACACCTACTTTAAGCCCAAGGAATTTATAAATTGTACCCATCCATTCCGCATCACGTCTTGCTAGATAATCGTTGACAGTTATAATATGGACACCTTTACCGGTTAAGGCATTTAAATATGCAGGCAAAGTTGCAGCTAGTGTCTTACCTTCCCCCGTCTTCATCTCTGCAACCCGTCCTTCATGGAGGACCGCCCCACCCATAATTTGTTCGTCAAAGTGGCGTTGATCGAGAACTCTGACTGCTACTTCACGGACTACGGCGAATGCCTCAGGGAGAAGGCTGTCAAGTTCCTCGCCGTTTTCCAGCCTTGTCTTAAATTCAAGGGTTTTAGCTGCAAGTTCCTTATTAGAAAGCCCGGAGATCTGCGGTTCTAAAGCAGATACCTGCTCTGCTGTTGCCCTAAGTCTTCTTAATTCCCGTTCGTTAGTATCAAAAGCCCTTCTCAGAAACCTAAGCACTAACTTATCGCCCCATCTCTCCCGAAGTTTTCAAATAAATAATGGATAATCTAACTAATTATTCAGGAAGCACCTGAAAAACCACATTAAACTTATAAAATGCGATTCAATTATAACACCTACGTTTTTTAGCAGCAACTGCACGGGAATCCTAATTCCCATGTACCAATGAATCAGTAATAATCCTAAGCCCGCCGGATACAAGGGAGTGCCCACCCGGAACAATCGGGATTTTCGAAGATAAAAGGCATGCGGTAATTTGGCGTGCAATAGGGTCTTCTATTTGATCAGGGCGTAAAAGATCTGAATTGAACCTGTCCGCTGCAGACAATTCTAAATGAAGATGACAAAGAAAGACCCTTGTATCAATTAATACTGCATCTGCCGTTTTCTCCAGTGTATTAGTAAAATATTCAAATCCGACTTTTTCCGCAAAATAGCCCAGGAGTGAAACTACCTGATGGTTACTATCCCTTCCTAATGCTTTCATGCCCCTTTCCTCTGAAAAAATCCTCATTCTGCATTTGAGTCTTTCGTTAACATACAGTACAGCTCCTGGGTTTACCCGGCCGATTACACAAATCTCTGATAAGGGAATGCCCATTATTTCTCTGACATTTCTGAGACATGAAATTGCAGGCTCAAGATCCAGTGATCTGAGCGCATTTAATACATTGGAACCGGCATGTGGATGTAAACCTAAGATCATAATATCTGTAGGCGTATCCACGTCAAAAGTCGAACCTATTGTTTCAGGAAGCTTTCGGTGATCAAGGAAGGATAACGCCATACCGAGGGCATTATCGGATGTAGGTAGATCCCGGATTTTGAGAAAGGCGGAAGCAGGGGTAAATCCTACAATATCACTGGAAAAAACGTTATTAGCAAGCATAATGCTATCGGACATAGCAAGGCTTCTCGCAAGGAAGCTAAATTCACCTGTTGTCATAAGTGCACCTGATGCGCCCCCCATATATATTACAGCTTCCAAGGCCTCAGTCTTGATAACATCAGAGAAGGCCTTCCCAAAATTAAATTGCTTTTTAGTAGGTACAACCTGGGTTTCAACTCCATAATCCCGGGCGGCTATAGCTAAATCATTATAAGTAGTATACAGAAGTATCCTATCAAGTTCAGGCAACCTTGAAAGTTTTTCAAGGTTATCAAGGACCACTGCTTTCCTCACAGTCACAATAATATCCTCTACAGGGCTTTCCGGCCTGCCTCCTTCAAAAATAACTAAAGATACTTTATTCATATATCTTTCAGGTCCCCCTATGTATAGAAGGGCTGCCTGTAAAAGGCAACCCTTTTGGATTTGTCTGATACCTTATTTTGTTTTAACCCTAAAATTCAGGTTCTATCAAGCCGTAGTTCCCGTCTTTACGGCGATATACCACATTAACTTCTTCTGTATCGCTGTTGAAGAAAACAAAAAAATCATGACCAAGGAGTTCCATTTGCATTATTGCTTCCTGTGTCGGCATAGGTTTTACTGCAAACCGCTTGGTTCTGACGACACGCGCCTCCTCTTTATGTTCCTCCACATCAGTGATACCAGGGGAAAATTCGGATTCAACAATTCTCGCTCCTGTCTGTCTAAGCCTCCGGTTAATCCTAGTTTTATATTTACGAACCTGTCTTTCAATTTTGTCAACTGCTCCATCCAATGATGCATACATATCCCCGGTTTTTTCTTCACCCCGCAAAAGAAGGCCGTTCACTTGCATTGTAACTTCGGCAATTTGAAGACCTTTTTGGGCGCTGAAGACCACCTGGGCATAGACTGAATCCCCCTCAAAAAACTTCTGGAGTTTGAGAACCTTCTTTTCAGCATAATCCCTAAGAGCCTTCGATAGTTCAACATTCTTAGACTGCATAGTAACTTCCACTTAAACCAGCTCCTTCCAGGAAAATCAGGTCCAGACTTCTTAATAGAACATTCCCGAACAATGGAACAAAATCCTCCCTGCTATGTGGGAGGTTCAGCCCATCTCATATCAACAGCGGCATCATCTGCCAGAGTTGACAAAGGTGGCATTTCTGATTTCTTAATCCTATCAAAAAGATAGCCTTCTATATCATTTACATTATCGGATTGAAAACCAGAATCAGGAAAAACACTGAGATTTTTAAGACCAGATTTCCACATTTGTAGATTTAAAGACCAAGCAATCTCAATATCCAGGGGATCTAACCATGTAATACGTACCGGAAAGATTTCTTCGTTGTCAATTGTCTCCTCCCGGAAGATCCCTGAATTTGCCGCCTGAATCACATATACCCCACCGTTACTACGCTCCAGAGAGCGTATGTATGACAAGGCAAAGGCAATATTATCTGAAGACATGGAATTTACAACAAAAAATGAAGCAGGCACATTTGCCAATTTCATACGGTAAGCTTCCCATAGTTCCTCAGTAACGATAACCGTAGGGGTAAGCCGATTTATAAGATGTATCCCAAAATATCCACCTTGACAAAATCCGCACAACCCATCGATTTCTTTCGTTTCCTTCGAAGGCACTAACTTAATCCACAGTCTTAAATCACCGGGAACCGGGTTCAGAACGGTTTCTCCAAGTGTCATTCCATGGATCAACTGCAGTTCGAGGGGTATTCCCACCAACTCGCATATAAAATCAACCAAAAGATATTGCGCACCCGGCATTGAACAAAAGTGGGGACTCTCTAACCAAACTAATTTTACATTACCGAAACTTCGTGCAGCATGAAGCACCTCGTTAACAGGGAATACTTTGTCTAAGGTACCATTCAACATGAAGGTTGGCCTTACCCATATATCAGGTATAGCCGCAGGATCCGCCAGGATCAAAACATCCGCCGTTTTATCAATATCAGTAATCCCAACCTTTGAAAAGCGCCTATAACTGCGCAGCACTATGTTTTCACTATGCATTAAAAGATCATAGAACCCTCCCCCGGCAACAAGAAAGGCTCCACCTTTAAATCTCGGATCAGTTTTATATGCCAGCATAGAAACCATGCCGCCAAGGCTCACTCCTGTTATACAGATACACTCTTCATCCACATTTTCCCGGACAGTCAACCAATCTAATGCACGATGCACATCTATTACCGCACGGCGGAGGTTATTCCTTACCATTTTTGGGGAGCCTGCTATAAATTCCCATCCTGAGGTTTCATCTGGACCCTTGGAACGCCTGTGATGGTATGGTAGGCTCGGCATTAAAACGGCAATCCCCCGTTTCGCCATAAAATCGGCTACACCCCAAAACTCATCTTCTTTTCCTGAGAACATACCATGGATCCCGATAACTGCGGGTAGTTTTTCGGATTTTCGCGGTTCAAAATATGCAGCATATACAGTATCACCCTGGCTTTCATATGTAAGTTCATACCTACGGTACCATTGGTTTTCCTCCTTAAGAATAAGTTTATCTTCGAGGGGGAGGCTCTTATCGTATGAGTAAAACCCTATAACTTCGTTGAAATCCAAAGACATTGTATAAGCCCGGCTTGGAATGCTCACAGGCATAATCGGTAAAAATACCAGGACGGCCACTAGGATGAAAGCTCTTATAACGCAGCGTAGTAGGTTTTGCTTCAAGGGTACCCCTGCCCTTCCGCCATGACGATACTTCCCTATTATGTTCTGACGTAAAAGCTATCTTTAGGGTTCCCATCTCCAACCCTAAAAGATGCTTTGCTTTCTAATTGATTTTCCTGTAGGAGTAGTATTATATAAGAGTCTTCCGCTGTTATAAAAAAGAAGCGCGCGGCAATATGCCGCGCAGTTTTTAGCGTCTGGAAATGCCGCGCCTGACGCTGCTTGTCGCATGACCAATCCAGTTGTGCCTCTCTACCTACGCACCCCAGGATGATTTCTGAGCTTCAAAACATTCCCGACAATATACAGGTCTGTCCTCGCGGGGTTTAAAGGGAACTTCAGCTTCCCTCCCACAAGCCGAACAGATAACTGAATGCATTTCTCTAGGACCTTCGTTACGCTGACGCTTCCGGGCCATACGGCAATCTCTACAGCGAACAGGCTCATGCTGAAATCCCTTTTCAGCATAGAATTCTTGTTCTCCGGCTGTAAATGTGAACTCTGCACCGCAGTCGCGACATGTTAGAACCTTATCTTTGAACTCCATGTAAGATGATCTCCTCACTTTGGTGGTAATTACCCCCTTGTTCAGAGAATCTGTCGCACCCACAGCACTTGTCTCTTATATTTACTACGTGCCTATAGCCCGCGGCCGGCCCGAAGGTACAATTTAAATCTGAACAAGTATGGCTGACTCCATTCTACTTGCAGGAAACACCAAATGCAAGCATTTTTATTTACCATCCGCCTTTGTTATCCATAATTATATAGGAAATCCATAAGAATCCTTCTTGAAAATCTTAAGGATTTCGCTGAAGATGACAGGAGATATAGACAGAAACCCTACACAAGCCCATTGCTTCAAATTCAGAGGAACCACATTAAAAACAAAACCAAGCCCGGGTATAGTAAGAATTAGGATTTGTAATGAGGCAGACACTGCAAATGCCAATATCATATATTTGTTAGAGAACAGGCCCAACTTAAACAAGGATTTTGTTGCTGAACGCAAATTGAAGCTGTGAAAAAGTTGGCTCAAGGAAACCGTGGCAAAAGCCATAGTTCTTGCTGTAGTTATCGTATCTCCCCTTATAAACGTAAAGGGATAGGGTTTTATACCTAAAAAGAAAGCGAAAAGGGTAATCACTGCTATGAAGAACCCATAGAGCCCAACATAGGCTGCAGCCCCCGTACCAAATATAGATTCATGCCTACCCCGGGGCCGATGCATCATTACACCGGGTTCAGGGGGCTCTACCCCAAGGGCAAGGGCAGGCAGACTGTCTGTAACAAGATTTATCCATAGTATTTGGATAGGTGTAAGTATCCTTATTCCGCCCAATGCAATTCCGGCAAAGATTGCTATGATCTCTCCTGTATTACAGGATAATAAATATAAAATAGCTTTTCTGATATTATTAAAAATCGTTCTTCCTTCTTTAACCGCCCGGACAACAGTGGCAAAATTGTCATCTGCAAGCACCATATCAGCGGCACCCTTAGCCACGTCCGTTCCAGTTATACCCATAGCACAACCGATATCCGCCTGTTTCAGTGCGGGGGCATCATTAACTCCATCACCTGTCATAGCCACCACGTGACCCAAACTCCGGAGTGCATCTACAATACGGACTTTATGTTCAGGGGAAACACGGGCATAAACCGATACTTCATTACCCTTCTCCTTGAGCTTTTCAAGAGGCATATTTTCTAGCTGATCTCCGGTCAAAACGCCGACTGGATAATTTTTTGAAAGTCCATTTTCAGGGATAAGGCCGATGGCTTTTGAAATAGCCAATGCGGTGTCTTTATGATCCCCTGTAATCATTATTGGAGTTATACCCGCCTGCCGACATGTATTTATAGCGGCTGCCGCCTCCGGTCTCGGCGGATCTATCATGCCCATAAGGCCAACAAAGACAAGATCCCTCTCAACCTCATCAACTTTATAATCCCGTTGATTACTGTCCAGCACCTTATAAGCACATGCTAAAACACGGAGAGCCTGTGAAGCTAGGCTGTCATTTACACTCATAATTTCTTGACGGTCCCCTTGGTTTAAACATCTTACAGTCCCGTTTTCTGATATAAATTCACATTGGGAAAGGATAGAATCAGGCGCACCTTTTACAAGGGCCATAAGATTCCCGTCGGGAAACCGATGGATAGTAGTCATACGTTTTCGCACAGAATCAAAGGGAATCTCACTGATCCGCGGCATCTTGGCTTCGTCATTTTCAGTAAATCCCCCTTTACGGGCAGCAACTACAAGCGCTCCTTCAGTAGGATCTCCGATGACAAACCACTCACCTGATTCGGGATTTCTTTTTAATTCTGAATTATTACATAAGGCTGAAATTTTTAACAGGAAGCCTAAATACGGCTTAAGATCATCAGAAATACTTTTGTGTGTTGCAAAATTGTATGGTCCGTCTATAAGGAACTCACCTTCAGGAGTGTAGCCTTTACCTGTTACTTTAATTAGGGTTTTATTTGTATATGCCTTTACTACGGTCATTTCATTCCGAGTGAGTGTGCCGGTTTTATCCGAACAAATTACAGTGGCACTTCCCAGTGTTACTACAGCGGGGAGACTCCGTATTATTGCCTTTTTTCCGGCCATTCTCTGGACACCTATAGCTAACACCACCGTGATAATTGCAGGAAGCCCTTCGGGGATTGCGGCAACAGCCAGACTCACTGAAGTAAGAAACATTTCGAAAGGATTAATTCCCCGGAAAAGACCAATAACAAACATAACTCCGCATAACGCTAAAGTAATTCCGCCCAACCATTTCCCTAAACTTTTTAGATGTTGTCGGAAGGGTGCGGGCTTTTCCGGAGAAGCCCCGATTAAACTTGCTATACGGCCTATTTCTGTATTCATCCCGGTAGCAAATACAATGCCTCGGCCTCTTCCATGGACACATACAGTAGCCATATAAAGAATATTAGATCTATCCCCCAATGGTATATCCCCTGTACCGTTCTCGGGGATGGTTTCCCAACATTTTTCTGAAGGCACTGATTCCCCTGTAAGGGCCGATTCATCAGCCTTCATTTCAATTGAATCCGTTATGCGTATATCTGCAGAGATCCGATCCCCTTCTTCAATCAGAACCAGATCACCGGGTACAAGTTGATTTGCAGGGATCGTCAGATTTATACCGCCCCGCCTGACCCTGGCATAAGGGACCGTCAATTTTTCCAGGGCAAGCAGAGCTTTTTCGGCCTTATTTTCCTGGAAGACCCCAAGGGCTGCATTAACCAGGACTATCGCCATAATTACCAAGCCCTCAGCAATTTCACCCAAAACTGAAGATATTATTGCAGCAATAATAAGTATGAGAACAAGCGGCTCAGTGAATTGTCTGAAAAACATATGAACAAGGCCGGGGCCTGCCTGTTCTTTAAGTTCATTAAAGCCGAAGGATTCAAGGCGTTGTTTTGCTTTGTCAGGATCCAAACCGCCAATAGAATCAGTCTTTAATACCTCAGCAACATCTTTAATATCCATATGATAATATTTTGGGGTTGATCTTTCTAATCTGTCATTATCCTGTATCGTACCATTAACCACATTTCCCGGGTTGTAATTCCTGTACACTGAAAATCCCTTCCTGTCCGGCCTGTACACGTAGCTATATAACTCGGATTGCAAATTCAGGGCAATAGGGTGTGCAATATCCGCATAATATGCACTTATTTCTGTCAACTGAAGATTTCCCTTCAATCAACGATAATGCCTGGTTAGGGCAGGCATCTATACAGTTACCGCAACCTGTACAGAGTGACTTCACTATTTTCAACCGCTTCCCTTTAGCTACCAATTTCCGTTCATTTTCGGAAATAGTTTCACCCTTGAATATCCTGCAATTCATATCAACTTCCGCTTCAGATACCATACCCACTACCACAGCATCCATCCCGGGCAAACCCCGAACAAATTTGAATGCCTTATCCATCTCATCTAAAAGATTGCCCCCTGCCAATGCCTTCATACCATAAATACCTTTACCCCTACGGGATGCCTTGTTAATTGCAACGGCCATATCAGATACTGTTCCACCCAGAATTCCCAGACCGGTCATATTTATAAGCGGGTGTATAATATCAATATCTTCAAGGCCTGATGCAACATTTACGATGCCCACATTGTGAGTGGATATCCCAATTGCTTCAATTAGTCCTTTTTTCTTATAATCTTTCAGACACTGATATGCCCCTGCTCTCTCATGAAAGACATTTTCATTGGCCCGGGCTGCATGAAGAAGCATTATATCAAGTTTTTTAAGATCAAGGGCGTGAAGTGCATGAATTATATGCTCTTCAGCTGTTTCATAATCAGAAGCAGGTGTTTTTGTAGCAATCACTGTTTTATGTCTCCAGCCTTCTTTGGCTTTCCGAATGTGTTCATAAGTACCGTAAACATGGGCTGTATCAACAAATGTAATCCCCTGTTCAAATGCCCTTCTGATTACTTTTGCTCCTTCCTCCGGGGACATACCCTTTTGCATCGGACCAATTACAAGGGCACCAAACCCAAGTTTTGTAACATTAATTTCCGTATTGCCCAGCATAGTTTTAGGCAGCATAGGATATCCCTCTTTTCATATATTAAATTTCATATTGTGACAGACAATACAATTAATTATATACACGATTATCCTTACATAGCCTAATACATATGCTTACATATTAAACCACATTGTACAATTGGTGAAGGCCAAATCCTTAATTCAGTTCTTTAGATCTACAAATTTATACATTTAGTTAATTATATATCCGGTTAAGTTGATCCAAGTCTGACTCAAGGCTAGAATGTATAAGGGTGCCGGCACCTGTCCATGTTTAATTCAGGCACTTTTGCCAGAAAGTTTAGGGAGGTCTCAGGGTGAGAATCCGAAAAATTGCCATTATTGGCGCGGGTACAATGGGATGTAGTATTGCGGAAAGTATTGGGGAAAAAGGCTTCCAGGTTTTCCTTGTGGATCGCACCGAAGAACTCGTAGAAAACGCTAAACACAGGGTCGAACTTAGTTTAAACAAACGCTTGGAAAAATGGGGAATTACTGAAGCTGAAAAACGGGTTACTCTCAGTCAAATTTGTTTCACGTCACAGTTAGATAATGTTGCAGTCTGCGATCTGGTAATCGAAGCAGTTCAAGAAGATCTCGATACTAAAAAGGCGATTTTATCGGAACTTGATGGGGTTTGCCATGACAGGGCAATTCTTGCATCTAATACATCGACCCTTAGTATCACTGAGCTCGCGGCAGCAACACAACGACCTGAAAAAGTGATAGGTCTCCATTTTCTGAGCCCAGTGGTAAATATTAAGGTGGTAGAAATAGTCCGGGGTCTGAAATCATCAGATGAAACCTTTGAATCAACAAAGAAATTTATAAAAAGCCTTGATAAAATTGGTGTGGAGATTCATGATTCTCCGGGATTTGTTACAACCCGATTAATTACCCCCTTTTTAAACCAGGCTATGAATGCACTCATGGAGGGTGTAGCATCTGCATCTGATATTGATACTGCAGTAAAACTGGGTTTTAATTTACCGAAGGGCCCCCTGGAAATGGCGGATCATATGGGCCTGGACACTGTTTTAAATTCTATGGAAGTTTTATTCAGGGATATCGGTGATTTTTCTTTCAGGCCATGCCCGCTTCTCCGAAAATTAGTACGTGCGGGCCACCTGGGAGTCAAAACCGGCCAGGGTTTCTTCCAATACGATAAAGAAGGAAACCTTATTAAAGAGGAAGATAACTTTTTGTACTAGGGGGTAAAAGAATGAAGGTATTTGTTCTTAACTGCGGTAGCTCATCTGTAAAATATCAGCTGTTCGATATGAAAGACGAATCGGTTCTAGCAAAAGGCCTGGTGGAACGGATAGGCTCTGATGATGCCACCCTCACCCATACACCGGTAGGACGGACCGGTACAAAAAGGGTGTTGAGCATCCTTGATCACACAACCGCCATCGGTCAAGTCTTAAGGATGCTTACTCATTCTGAATATGGGGTTATTAAAGATATTGCGGAAATCCGCGCTGTCGGCCACCGTGTACTCCATGGAGGCCCTGCATTTACTCAGTCAGTTCTGATAGATGAGGAAGTAAAGCATGCTATCCGAGATTGTATTCCCCTGGGCCCGCTACATAATCCTGCGAACCTTATGGGGATTCTGGCCTCTGAATCTAATATACCTGGCGTACCACAGGTTGCTGTTTTTGATACTGCATTCCATCAGACCATGCCTAAACATGCGTTCCTTTACCCTCTCCCATATATCCTGTATGAGCGTCATAAGGTGCGAAGGTATGGGTTCCATGGCACATCTCATAGGTTTGTTTCAGGAAGGGCTGCAGAAATACTGGAAAAACCACTTAATAATCTTAAGGTTATCAGCTGCCATCTGGGTAACGGGGCAAGTATAGCCGCAGTAAAAAACGGAAAATCCATTGATACCAGCATGGGACTTACACCCTTGGAAGGTCTTATGATGGGAACCAGATCCGGGGATATTGATCCTGCAATTATCTTTTATATAATGAATCGTGAAAATTTAGGATTGGAAGAAATAGATTCTTTATTAAACAAACATAGCGGGCTTCTGGGGGTTTCCGGAATTAGCAGCGATATGAGGGAAATTGAAGCCGGGACTGAACAAGGTAACAACCGCGCCAAAATTGCATTTGATATCTATGAATACCGTATCCGTAAGTATATCGGTGCCTATGCCGCTGCACTGGATGGAGTGGATGCTATCGTATTTACAGCGGGTATCGGGGAGAACTCACCCATGCTTAGACAACGGGTATGCCAGGGTTTAGGATTCCTTGGAGTTACAATCGATCTTGAGAAAAATGATTCGAAGGGTAAGGAAGTTGATATTACAGGGGAATCCTCTAAAATCAGGGTTTTGGTAATTCCGACAAATGAGGAGCTGGTTATAGCTAGGGATACTATGGAAATCGTATCGGCTATAAGAAAGGGGAATCTCCGGATATGTTACAAATAAAACCGGTCCCCCACCCTGTTTAGTTATTATACCGCTACCGGGATCGCAGGCTTCTAAAGGATTATACCGGCATGTACTGCTTATCCCGGTAGCAGAAATTATAAAAGATGATTTAGAGTTTTAGTCCATAACTGCCGAACAGCATTGGCTGCAGGGCCTTCTGCATCATGATCAGCACAACCGGGCGGAATCATCAGCCCGCCTTTTACAAGGGATTCAACTACTTTTTTATCAAACGGAATCTTGCCTACCACATCAATATTATTTGCTTTGCAAAACCCTTCTATATTATCTGAGGTTTTATCATCCAGATCGTACTTATTAATACATACCACTGTTTTAACATCAAAGCCCTTTGCAAGAGCGTATAATCTTTCCATATCATGGATACCCGCAATTGTCGGCTCAGTGACAATGAGGGCTAAGTCTACACCGGATATTGAGGATATCACGGGACACCCTATACCCGGGGGACCATCATTTATAATAAGGCGTGAATCAAGAGTTTCAGCAATCTGTCGGGCTTCACGCCTAACTTCCGTAACGAGTAAGCCGGAATTCTCTTCAGCCACACCAAGCCTGGCATGGACAAGCGGTCCGTAAGCGGTATCAGATACAAACCAATGGCCTGCAATGACATCCTCCATACTTATAGCTTGCTTAGGACATATATGGAAGCACACTGTACAACCTTCACATGAAATGGGATCTATCTTTGTCTGTTCCTCATGCACATTGATGGCATTAAAGCGGCATACCTTTATACATTCCCCACAGTTATCACATTTATTTTCATCAATTACAGCCTTTTTAAGACCAAAAAATTCATTTGTTGTTTTTATCTTAGGATTTAATATAAGATGGAGGTCTGCAGCATCAACGTCACAATCAGCTAAAACTATTACTTCATCGGGGAATGAATCCTTTGCCAATCTCGCAAAAGCCCCGACTATGGTAGTCTTACCTGTACCCCCCTTACCGCTTATAATAAGTAATTCTTTCATACCGATTCCATCCCTTCAAATGCCTTTACTGTTGCATCCTTAGACTTACTTTGCCCTAACGCAAATCGCATGCCATAAATCCTGAAAAATCTTTTTTATCTCAGGAAATTCCTCGATAAACCGCCCGCCCCTGGCATAGCATTTAGCATATTTTCTGTCAAAAGGGATTTCAGCAAGTATAGGTATATTTTCCGCCTTACAATAATCAAATAAACCACCATTACCTAACCCTGCCCGATTAATTACTACACCGAATTCAATTCCCAATTCCCCTACCATATCAACAGCAAGTGATAAATCGTGAAGCCCAAAGGGTGTAGGCTCAGTAACAAGCACACAGAAATCGGTACCGCTGACTGAAGCTACAACCGGACATGAAGTTCCGGGGGGCGCATCAATAATGGAAATAACATTGGGGGAACTGCCTTTTGTATGATTCTTCACTGCGTTTACAACTGGTGGAGCAAGGGGGCTCCCAATATTTAATTTACCGTGTATATGAGATATCGAACCTGCATGACCCCATTCAATCATTCCAATTTCCAAAGGTTCCTCCTGGATTGCACCTGTTGGACAAAGTAACGTACATCCACCGCAACCATGGCATAATTCAGGAAAGGTTAGAACATGATGACTCCCTAAGGGAAGAATTGCGTTGAATGCACATACTTCCCCGCACTTCCCACACCCGTTACATTTTTCCTCATCTACGATAGGTATGGGTATGGTGACTTTTGAAGAACCTTCGAAGCGGGGCTTCAGAAACAAGTGTACGTTAGGCTCCTCTACATCACAATCCATCACACATACAGATTCTGTCTCCGCCAAAGTTAAAGCCAGATTTACTGCGATCGTTGTCTTGCCTGTTCCGCCCTTTCCACTAGCTATTGATATAATCATGAAGCATCCCCACTTATACTACTTAATCTCCGGTTTATTCCTTGTTGCACCATATTTCGCTTTGGAAATTTGCATATATCTCAAAAATTATTTGTAACCACTCATATGATTATTTACCACAATTACCGTGGTGATCGTGATTAGGATCCATACGGCCCTTGCCCTGACCCCGTTCGCAAAGACTGTCCCCGGCTGTAAGTACACCTGAAGCGTAGGATTGGGCAGCGTCATCAACTGGCCCGGTTACGCCCACAATGGCTTCGATGTTTTTTGCTTCAAAGAGTTCCTTTGCCCTTACACCCATTCCGCCTGCGATAATACAGGAAACATTTAATTTTTGTAAATACTCAGGCAAAAAACCAGGCTCATGTCCTGGGTTGGGAACTACAGTTTTATCTACAATCGAACCATTTTCCACGTCATATATTGTGTAACCCCCACATCTTCCAAAGTGTGGAGCTACCACGGATCCATCCGTTGCTATGGCAATTTTCATTAAAGAACACTCCCTTCACAATCCTGCCTTTCGCTGATATCAATATGTTTAAAGATCGAAATCACCCAAAAAGCTCTATCCGCATTTTATGATCTACGACGTCGTCGCGGCATATTCAGCCCGGTATGCGAGTCTGTTGTGGCCCCGGAAACCTGACGCAAGGTTCTCTCTTTGTAAGCCGAAATTGCATCTTGGACTGTACCGGATTCCATTACGAAAACCTTAATTCCAGCCGCTTCTAAAGCCCTGGATGCATTCGGCCCGACATGCCCTGTAACAACTGAACTAACCCCGGAATTAGCCAGGAATTGGGCACTTTGTACACCTGCACCACCTAATGCAGTGGTAGCCTCATTATCCTCGAAGTTGCATTCTTCCGTTTCTAAATCAACAATTGCAAAATACTTGCATCTCCCGAATCTAGAATCGAATTCTGAATCCAAACTCTTATCTTGTGCTGTAATGGCAATCTTCATTTTAAAACCTCCCCATTCGTTATTCTGGCCCATTTTATACCCGAACGAAATGCTTCACTGTCATATTTCTCAATTTCGCCCAAATCACATAGTTTTGAAATGTTGGGATCAAGGGGTAATGCCCCAAGGTAGGGGATCCCCGATGATTTTGCCAATTCCTCTCCTTTGCTCGGTCCGAATAAACGGAGTATCTCGCCACACTTCGGGCAAACCGTATAACTCATATTTTCAATGAGTCCGAGAATTTTTATATCCATTATTGATGCCATCTTTATGGCCTTCTTAACAATTAATGCGGCGACATCCTGAGGTGACGAAACGATTACTATTCCATCTAAAGGCAAAGATTGCATAACAGTAATAGGAACATCCCCTGTCCCCGGAGGTAAATCAACAATTAAGTAATCAAGTTCTCCCCAAATTACATCTGTCCAAAATTGTTTTACCGCACCTGCAATTAAAGGACCTCTCCAAATTACAGGATCATCTTCGTTCTTTAATATAAGATTAAGGGACATAACCTGAATCCCCAAGTTGCTCTTTACCGGAAGAATCCCAAACTCCATAACCTGCGCTGATGATTCTATACCAAACATCTTAGGTATACTCGGCCCTGTAATATCAGCATCAAGCAAACCGACTTTGTATCCATCCTTTGCCAGCTTTATACTTATAAGGGCGGCAACTGAGGATTTCCCTACGCCCCCTTTGCCACTCATTACTGCCAATACCCTGTTTATCTTATTAAGATCGCTCTGCGGAAGAACCCCAATCTTTTGCCCTGATTCAGGATGTGAAGTCTTTCTTAAATCACCGGTATCATTTGCTCCCTGTTTCATGGAAATTCCGCCTCCCACGCTCCGGTTTCTTAAAGGGCCCTAACTATTCAGGGGACGAATACAAACGCCTCCGTCCCCTGAATAACATACCGGAACGCATCCAATGTTAAGGTAGTATATTCTAATTAACCTTTGTCTACGTCGCCTGTTTTTTCTCCGCCAAGTTCTTCTAAGCGCCCTTGGATTGCTTCTAATTCCTCTTTAAGCAATTCAGCCTGTTCCCTTAAAAAAGAGACTTCCTGTTCATCGGTAGCCGCGCCTCCATATTCCATATAGTATTCAGGATATGGGTAGGCTCCTCCATAGGGATATGCAGGAGCGGCCCAGCTAGGGTGGTAAGGCGGCATCCACCCAGCTCTTACAGGTGCTCCGTACATCCGTCCCCAGCCTCCGTACATCCGTCCCCAGCCCCTGCCCCTGCCTCTGCCAAATCCCGCTCCCCTAAATCCCGGTTGCGGATTCATGTATCCAGGCATAGGAAACCCGGCGCAGTATCCTGCTGCCCGGCCGGTCATCGGACCATAACCTGCAGGTCCTGTTCTGTCTCCTCGTGGCATATTTTACACCTCCTCATCAAACAATCTTTTATGAAATTGGGAGATCTCTCATCACAAGATAAAAAGATCTTTACATAAGTAGAAACGGACTTCCCAGCAAAAGCACTATTAACTTTTTCACCCGGGAAGTAATGGGCATATGCCCGTTATCATTATAACCATGGTTATGAGCAAATGTCAATAATAAAAAAGAATCTTTATCCGTTGTTTTTTCCCCGTTTACGGTGGCCCCATGGCATATTACCAAACACGTGTCCCTTATGATCTATCCTCTGAACACTTCTTCCTCTGCATTGAGGACATGTCATTTCAATACCCTGCCCGCCTTCGCCGAAGGGGATCTCAAAATCATAATCACATATTCTGCAGTTAAATTTACGCATTGCTACTCTGTAGCTCCCACCTTCTATGCGGAGAGCCCGACCTTCTACAAGAGCCCTGGCTATTTTTTCCCTGGCGGAAGTAAGATCCCGCTGGAATGTAGGTCGGGAAATTTGCATTATTTCTGCACATTCTTCCTGTTGAAAGCCTTCGAGATCCTTTAGCCGAATAGCTTCGAATTCTTCTATAGTTAATATTTCTTCTTCTAAATCCCGGAGGGGTGTCCCCGCCGGTTTAAATGCAGTGATATTAGGTAAAAACCCTACACGTCTGCGCTTTGGGGGCCTGCCCAAATTGTTCTCCTCCGTTTCCGTCTACATCATTTTTTCCCTTATATCAGTTAATTAATACAAATACCAGATTCATCTTTGAATTAGCTGAATACTAATCATATGTTCATAATTATCATAGGTCTTCCCTACCTATACGTCAAGCACTGAGAAGTACCTGTGTAATTACTCTACCCCCAAATATTCCAACATTGCATCTAAATTACTTGTAGCCAGGCAAACAGTGGAATCCGCGGCTCCATAGTACATTCTTAACTCCCGGGTCCTCCTTGTAGAAATAACACCGGCAGGCAGGATCATACCGGGTGAATCACCTACCAACTCGTAGGGGCTATCCGGTCCGAAAACCCAATGATTGCTGCGGCGGATTACTTTCCAGGGTTCATTATAATCCAATAATGCCAGGCCCACCCTGTTTAAGGATGCTGATTCAGTTTTTTTCACTCCACTATAAAGAAGGAGCCATCCCTCGTTAGTTTCAATGGGTGGAGGACCAAGACGTACTCCGGAGCAATCCCACCAATCCGATCGTGCAGATAGTACAAGCCGATGATCCCCCCAATACCTTAAATCGGGGGAAAATGAGATCCAAATACTGGCTTTACCATTAATAACCGGGCTATGAATAAGTACATAACGATCATCAAGCATTCTTGGAAAAAGTGTGGATGCCTGATCATTAGGGAGCAATAGTGATCCTTTTCTGTCTACGGATTCAAAGTCTTCCGTCGTAGCCAAAGAAATTGTAGGACCACCCGGGGAAAATGATATGTATGTTATAGCATATTCTTCTCTTTCTTCCATCCAGACAATCCTAGGATCTTTTATTCCTTTTTGTCCCTCATTTGCAGTACTATCAGCCTGTAAAAAAGGTTTTCCATCAATTCTCCAATCGCTTCTGCCATCCTTACTTCTGGCAATGGTTAGGTGGGAAAACCCCCGTGTATCTTCAGCCCTGACCAGGAGAAGCGTTTCATCATCATGTTCTACAGCACCTGGATTAAAAGTAGCATTAACCAAGTATGGCCAATTAGACGGGGTAATAATGGGGTTGTCACCGTACCGGTCAAAAAGCACATCCGCAGTATGGAAACTATCATTTTGACTCATAAATAGAACCTCCTGTTTGATTAACGAATAATATCCCGGAGCCTAGTATTTGACAAACACCGGTAATTTCTGCAATAAAACACAGCAATCGTACCGGTAGGTTGTTTTAAGTATTTCACTGTAAGTAGATCTTATGGTACCGATGGGATAATTCCGGTTGTGGACTTCAATTAAAGTAAAGATATGCCAAACAATACATCGGCGGGGAGGAAAGCCCTGAGAAGCCGGTATCTCAGCTCGCGCAGCAATTATACAGACAGCATGCATAAAAACAAATCTATATACTCATATAATAACAAAAGAGTAATATGTTGTCAATTCCTCCATACCCGTACAATCCTACGTTATATTCGCCGTTCGCTGCTTACGCTAATCAATTAAATTAGAAAAAGCCGACAGAAGGCCGGAGTGCCGTTTATCTGCTAATACCCGGCACTCCGATACAGACTTCCAATGTGAACTATGTGATTCGAATTATTGTGGGTTATACATCCCGTGTTGCTGCATATAATTAAAGATTCCTTCTCCGTGTTGTTGTTCTTCTTTTTGTATATGCTGTAGCGCCTGACGAATATTAGGATTCACGGATTCAAAGATCGCTGTGTCATACGTACCCGAAATGTACTTCTCGGTCATCAGCATATCACTGCAAAGCATAGCATCATCCTGGGCAGTCATACCCGTACTGGTTTGTTGCCCTAAGAGTTGTCCCGCCTGTGTCATGCCTTCTACTGTATGCTGCATAGCCTGATGATGGCCTTGGCCTGCATGCTGAGATTGATGTTGGCCTTGTCCTACCTGGATGTTTACTTTTTGTCCTTGAAGCAATTGATTGATAGTATCATAATGTTGTTGTTCATGAGATCCATATTCATTAAACAACTGCTTCAATTGTGGATCTTGTGCCTGTTCCGCATAATTTCTGTATTTTTCGATACAGATTTCCTCATGGCTTAGCTGATCCTTTAACAGCATTTGCTCTTTCTGGGTAAGCTGAAAGTCCAATTAAATCACCTCCAATTCAAGTTTGGTTTACTTTTGGCGGGTTTATACACACCCATTAAAGGAGACCCCATAAAGAATGTATCCCGTTTTAATTTGGCAGGATCTTGTAGACTAATGTAGAAAGTTTAATTATCATCTAAAATCTTAGCAGATTTGAACTAATTTCTGTGTCTACCTGCAGTTACTGCATTCATAAATTTATAGTAAATCCTCATAGACAATTGCCGGGCAAAAGTAGGATATATGCTTAAAACATTATCGTAGACAAGGTTTCGATGATACGACTTAAAAGTTGCCGAAATTTCGGTTCAGAAGAATAAAGGGAGCACTTTCGCCATCTTGAAACTCAGGGGGGTATGGGTAATATGGGAGCCAGAGAAATGGATATAGAGGCAAAAACAATAGAAGATGCCTTGACCATAGCCGAAAAAGCCTTTGGTGTGGATAAGAGCCAAATTGAAGTGGAAGTGCTGGACAGAGGTCAACCAGGTTTCCTAGGAATTCTGGAACGGCCTGTCATGATCCGGGCGACAATCCTTCGGCCCGATGAAGATGATGTGGATACAGGTGAGGATCAAACCGGTGAAACCACTTGCGACGGGACGGTGGAAATCCGGGACGGGAAACTTTATATACAAGATCCTGTCGGAAGTGGCAACCCGGCAATAATCATTCCGACATCCGAAGTTATCCTTACTGTTAACGACTCTATTGTTACAGAACCTAAACCTGTAACGGAAAAAGATAAAGTAGAGATAAGTCTTACAAAAAGAGTTTACCCGGCCGATATAACAATTGAGGTTTCCGAAGACTGTCTTACAGCCTATGTAAAGGTAACACCTGAAATTACCGTGAACAAGAAATTAGAGGATCAAGCCCCGCAGAGCATACTTGAGCTGAAGGTCCTTTGTCATGAAGAAAGAGTAAATACTGTCACTGCCTCCGAAATAGAAGAGAATCTAAAATCCAAGGGAGTAGTATTCGGTCTTAATTATAATGCTATAAAACAAGCAGCTGAAAAGGCTGATGGTATGCCTGAGGTTGTGGCTGTGGGTAAGCCTGTACAACAGGGGAAAAACGGTTTCATCGAATACCTCTTCCAGTCAGATCCCGTAGAAATCGCCTATGATGAGAATGAAAGAATAGATTATTGGGAGCGTTATATATTTCCTTCCGTAAAGGAAGGTGATGTCCTTGCAGTACTGCATCCGCCAACTCCGGGAATACCGGGAATAAAGATAACCGGTGAGGAAATTCCACCAGATCCTGTATTTGACGATGTACTACGAGCCAAAGAAGGAGTAAGAATTAGTGATGACGGCAGACAAGCTATTGCCACTATGGCGGGTAGACCCGTTAAAGAAGATGGGAATACACCATACCTAAAAATAACCCAATTAATGACCCATTCCGGTGATGTGAATCTTTCCACCGGCAACCTGAGATTTTGGGGGGACCTCCTTATTCTCGGAAATGTTACCGGGGGGATGGAAGTATCCGCGCTTGGTGATATCACTATAAAAGGGAATGTAGCCGGTGCAATAATCCGTGCAGGCAGCAGAGTAATATGTCAAGGAAATGTCATTAAATCGCAGATCTATTCCGGAGGATTGATTGCCCTATACGATAAGCTGGCATCATTGGTAGGTGATTTAGAGAAACTCATGGATCAAATAATCCGTGAAACCGATGAAATACACCGCCATTTGATAAACACCAAAAAACTGGAACTACAACCGGATGGGCATACAGAGAATAATGTCATAAATAGGATTATTTCTCTTGTCATTAAACAAAAAAAGAAACCTATCAATGCATTTATCGAAGAATGTACCACTATCCTGGATACAGCAATATTACCTTTCCCACCCGTTATTGAAGAGTTGCTCCAGTCAGTAAAGGATCTAATCGGTTCTCCTAAAGATCAAGCCCGCCTATCCCTGGATATCCTCAAAGGTATCCTAGAAAAAAGCCGTGGGGTAAATGAATTACTCGTGTCTTTACCTGATCGCAACAACGATATTGTATGCAAGTACGTCCAAAACAGTGTTTTAGAAACGACAGGAAGCATACAGATAACAGATAAAGGGGGCTTCTATTCAACTCTTACAGCTGAGGGTGATATATCGGTGCATGGTGTTTTCCGTGGCGGAGAAATACTAGCAAAGGGGGACGTACTTGTGAATGAAGCCGGATCTCCGGGGCCATCCTCAGGTGATGTAAAAATTAAGGTGTCGGAAGGATCCACTATCAAAATCAGGAAAGGCTTCCCTGAGACCATTCTTCAGGTGGGTAATCGTTTTCATATCCTTAAAAAGGAGGAAAAAGCCCTCAAAGTGCATCTGGGAACTGAAGGCAATATAGACCTTGGCACTTTTAGAACCTGATATATTACAACAATTAAGTTGACTTCAAATATTTATGTTACGAAATTCCAGTAATCTGATACATATATCAACAATTATTTGCATGGAAAGATCCGCTCTGAATATATCATATGTTAAAAAAGTATCTATGTAGTGTATCACTTCCATGTCAGGAACAGACTGCGGAATATTCATAGAACCGGAGAATATTTCAGAATGGGAAATATATTTTACTATGTTATTGTAGACATAGTAAATATCTCCGAGGAATTCAATATCAAAAAAAACTACACTCCTCCCCGCCTTGAATTCAGCCTCTTCCACTGATAAATCAATTTTTCTTATTTTTTCTGGGATATCCGGCAAAGAAACCATCATCGGAAAAAGAAAAGAAGTTTTTTGTTTTGCTATTATTACCGGTAACAGTACTTCCGTAGGACCAGAAACAGATGGGACTTTTATCAAATTGCCTGTGCATCTTGCTACATATGTAAACATTACTTCAACCCCTTATTTAAAAACACGGTTGATGATCTTTTCCCATTTATGTTTCCAATGTTTGATATCAAAAGCCCGCGCCACTTCTTTTGCATTTTCCCCTAACCTATGCCTTTCATTTTCATTCTTAAATAAATATTCAGTAGCCTCCAATAGGCTGTCCGGTGTTGGTTTTATCAAAAGCCCATTATAATCATGAATTATCATATTAGCCAAACCCCCGATATGTGTGGTAATAACAGCACATCCTGAAGCCATGGCTTCCAAGCATGAGAGAGAGGTTCCTTCTGCGGCTTTAGTCGGAAGAAGAGCAATATCCATCTCAGCATAGACTTTATACATAATATGTGGTGGTTGCCAGTAATAATATATATCTTCATTTTCTGATGCCCACTTAGAGGCCTCAGCTTCCAAGATATCTGTATGTCCCCTTCCAACAAAATGAAACTCAATTTCTCCAGGGTACTTTGCTGTTAACATTTTGGCAGTATATGCTGCCTCGTTTAAACCACGAACAGATGTAAGGCGGCGGGGAAATATCACCTTCACTTTATCTCCCTTTTTAGATCGGGGTTTTACACTGTTGATATCCACAAAGTTGGGTATATACTCCATCCTATGGGACAAACCGGGCCAAGTAGCATTTACCCAGTTAATGGTGTTTGTGTCTACGGAAACAACTTTTGCAGGCCCCCCCAAGGCTATATGATACCTCCTTAGCCATTCCATTCGTTCTGTCTCTGTACGAAATTTCGAATCGAATCCGGGATAATCCCAGAATACCCCATGTGAAATTGATATACTCCTTTCCAGGCTATGGGGATAGGCCAAAAACGTTACAAAATAGATAACATAATCGATTCCCATTGCCTGTTCATGGAAACGTTGGTTCAAACTAGGGAAAGTCATGAATTCGCTCTTTATCTCCGGAATTGTATTAATTTTCACACCGTGAAAAAATTCCCTTTTCCACCCGGTTCCAATTTGCCACCAAGTTACCTCATAACCTAAATCTATCAGAAGTCCGGTCAATTCAAGCCCGTACCGTTCCGCTCCTCCATATACCATTCTTAAACCATCAGGACTGTAGAAATTCGTAGTAAGAATCCCAATTTGTTTCGACATATCATTATTTCCCCCTAAACCAAAGCCTTTTAGCGTCTTGCCATGTTTCCAAATCATTTGATTGGGGAGCTATCATTATACTTTGAGTATGCTGACTAACCCTCCCGGACATTTCTATGTCTTTGTTCTGATAAAACAAGAATTTTCTATAATGATCTTTTGGATCCGCCCAACCAAAATGTTTTATTCTGATATCTGAATAATAAGGGATGTAATTATCACAGGGATGCGGAAATCTTCCTGAGTGGATCCTCCTGTCAGGCCAATGATAATTGATGTCCGGGATATACCTGATTAAAAGAGGGCTGAACTTCACCCATGGGTTCCATCCCCCGTCAACCCTGTAATGGGTTTTTGACGACCAAAAATCAAATATTCGAAAGCATATTGCATCATAATAATTCTGATTAATTAATAAAGATGCTTCATCAATGATTCTATCTTCAAAGATCTCATCAGCATCGATGGCCAAGATCCAGTCTGGGTTTTCCTTCACTGTGAGATTCCACAGTTTCGAACGTAACGCTGACTCATTTTGTTCGAAAATGCAATATTCATTCTTATGGGTAATAATTCTTTCATTTTCACCGAGAACTTCGATGATATCATCTTCTGATGCATCATCCAGAATTACTACCTTATCAACCCATTTCAAGAGGTGGGTTAATACTTCATTCAGATATCTGTCGATTTCATTCCTCACAGGCATCATTGCAATAATACTGTGCTTATAACAGCTTTCCATTTGTTTTTCCCCTCCCCTTTTAAAAAAGGCCTTCCAGAGAAGGCCTTTTTCCTATGAAGTCGCCACAAATATAAAATCTATTGCTAAATCTATATCCTGCACAGCATTCCCCACTGCTGATGGAAGAGAGAATTGGAAGGTGACATCTTCAGCGCCGGTTGCGAGGGGTAGCTCCCTTCCAGGACTATCCGGCCTGTCTATTAGGTCCTTTAGTTTGCCTGTATATAAATTTGTTGTATTTGCCTCAACGCTTACATTTAGGTTGTAAGCAAGAAGAGCTGCCAATGATTCAGAGGTGGTCCCTGAAGCTTTCCAATCAGCTGTAACGAAATAGAATTCATCAACATCACCTGTGTTTGATACGTTTATTACTGTTGAAACCAAACCCCCGGGCATTATTGTTTCTGCAAGAACCCCGCTGGAAGGTGATACTTCTATCGAAACACTTCCGGTTTGTAAAGTACCACCTATAGAGCCCGCTGAATACGTAAAAGCCATATTTTTATTACCTCCTTGGTTTTGGCAAAACCTATTATTGCCACGGTATCATGGATAATGATTAAACCATTATCCATGTTTATTGTTTGCTTAGAGGGTACGAGTCCGGTTTCATTATATGATTTAGGTGGTTTTAGGGTTACTCTTGCTGGGTAAATAAAGGGATGCCTATCCCGAAGGAAGCGAACATTCGCTCTTTGAAGATCCCCTCAAGTGCGCATGCACCGGGAATATATGAATCCCCGTTAACGTATATCTCATCCATACCTTTCGTCAATTCATGCTTATTAATAAAATCCCGAT
>JAAZLO010000046.1 GCA_012689375.1 Bacillota bacterium
TAAACTAGGTTGTAATATTAAGTGACGGGGAATTTTTGAAATATTCTATACCTGTATTTTGCTAAATCATCCGCTGAATCTGTGAAAATATTTGTCAAGGGCGGTTTTCCCCTTTACTAATATTTTTACAGATTCTATAATCTAAGCTGCAAAATTGGGATTGTTTTTTGCCATCTTTTCTGCCTTCTGCTTTGGAGTCATTCCATCAAGTATGCGCCTTGGATAATTGTTTAACCAATCCTCAAGATCCTCAATTGTTGCAACCGGGATATCGGATAATACTGTTCCTTTAGGAATAAACCGCCTTATCATACCATTGGTATGTTCGTTGGTGCCCCTTTCCCAAGAGCTGTAGGGGTGGCAATAAAATATCTCTGTTCGCTTTTTAGTTTTGCTCCTTAGGGATCTCTCCAAGCTGTGGTGGTCTAAAAATTCGCTCCCATTATCAACGGTAACCGTTTTAAAAGTCTCAGCAAACTTAACTCTGCCAATCCTCCGTTCAATCTTATCAAACATGTTTATTACACATTGCTGGGTTTGATTTGGTAATTTATATATTAGTGTTTGACGGGTCATTCTGTCAACCATGGTCAATAAGCAGCTGCCGTCATCACCCTTGGTGCTTTCTATACAATCCATCTCCCAATGTCCTATTTCAGACCGGTTATTGGCCTCTTCCGGACGTTCCCATATGCTCTTGCCATCTACGTTCCTATAGGAGCGCCTAACCTTCTTTTGCTTTCGTTTTGGTGCCTTTCCTTCCCTTGGCAGATCCTTGTTGGTCAGATTCGGAAAAATCCCCATATCTATATAATTATATAAAGTTTTAGTGCATATCACTGTATCAAATTTCTCACCCGTATTAGGATTACAAAAATTAGTTCCTTCCAGCTCCATTATTACAGCATCCGGGGAATAATTTTCCTTGATTATCTTGTGTTCAACATATTCCACAAACGCATAATCATTTAGAATCTTAAGTTCAGGCCCCTTTGCACTGCCCTTATAATCATAATCTTGCTGGGCAATATCCGCACTATAGCTATAATACTCTATTAACTCCGATGAAAGCTGCTTAACCCTTCCTCGTTTTAACTCACGCCTAATAGTAGATTCACTACAACCAATAAAATTCGCCAGAAACGCTACGGAAACCTTTTTAGGATGCGCGCGCTTCACAGAATATTCAATAAGTTGCCTATCTTCGTACTGCAGGTGTTTACCTTTTTCTCTTTTTTTGATATCATGTTTATGACCCAATGATTTATCCTCCTTTGTATTTATAGTAATTTACATTGTATAGGATATTTCATTGGGTTTCAATTTTCTTTATTTCTGTCACTTCATTTTACAACTCGCCATTAAATTTTACCACCTATAAGGGAAATCCCAATTGTCTCAGGGCCTCATATACCACAATTGCCACTGAATTGGACAGATTTAGGCTTCTCGCCCCGAGTCTCATAGGTATACGTATACACCTGTCCTCATGCTTTTTTAAAAGATCTTTGGGTAAGCCGGCCGTTTCCTTCCCGAAGAAAAGGAAGCTATCTTCGCTGTATTTTACTTCGGTGTGGAA
>JAAZLO010000047.1 GCA_012689375.1 Bacillota bacterium
AGTGCATCTTAAAATTAGTTTAACTCATTGTGAGTTATGTGTAAGAGTTGTAGTAGTGTTAGGATAAAAGAGTAAAGAGGATAAAGATGAAAATGAGTATTAAAAGCATAAATAGTATATTAAAGAGGCAAAGCGTCTATTTATTACTCTGTATAGGGTTGTTGTTAGGCGTTGTAGCTTGTGTTACAGAAGAGTGGGATAAGCCAACTCCTTTAGTACAGGAGGATGAAACAGGGGTTGACTTTTCTATTAATATACCTGGAGGACTAGATGGAGCTTCGTCTCGTGCTCTATCTGATCAGGATGAAAATGCAATTAATACCATAGAAATTATTGTGTTTGATGAGAAGGACAACTATGCTTACACGGCTTTATGTGATAAAATTGAGCGAAGTGAAACCAGCGAGGTGAAGTTTTCGGTAAAACTAAAAACTGGTGCCTATAAATTGATGATTTTAGCTAATGCACGAGTTCATGGTCTTTCTTTTACCGATGATTTGTTTAAAGATGAACATGGAATAGGAAAAAGCAGAGAAGATATTATTGAGCTGTTACAAGTAACAACAGATGATAAAGGTTGGGTTGCCGATGCAACAGATCCTAAGCACTGCATTCCAATGTGGGTAGATTATCCAGCAGATCATAGTACTATAGATATTAAACCAGACTTATCTATTGGTGGCTTGGGTATGACTCGTATGCTTTCTCGTATTGATATTCAATTAGATCAAAGTGTTCATGAGCAATTTACAATGGAAAGCATTTATTTATACAATACCAATCCATCGGGTTAGATAGTGCCTAAAAAAGAGAATTGGAGCGATGAAGGAAGGGTAGTTTATCCTTCTCTTATACCAGAGAATGAAAATGAGAAGATAAAAGTAAAATACAGTTTCAATTTAGCTACAGATAAAGATAACTATGGTCTGGAACAAGAGATTTATGCTTTTGAGGCCGCAGAAGGATCTTCTGAGCAACAAAATGAAAATACTTGTTTGGTTATAGGAGGAAAGTTTAAGAATGAAACTAGTTATTATCGTATTGATTTTACAAGAAATGATGGCAGTGGTGTGTTATATCTTCCCCTGTTACGAAATCATAGGTATATAGTTTTAGTGAAAGAGATTCAAGGTAAGGGATACGCTAGTGCTGAAGAGGCGTTTGAGGCAGGACCAAGTAACATTGAGGCCGAAGTGATGAATTGGAACGAGTCGGATGATATTCGTTACATTGTAGTAAATGGTCATCAATTTATGGGGTTTACTCGACGGGCAATACACTTTACTGAAGAAACAGAGAAGCATGAATTGGATTTAATTACCAACTTAAAGCAATTTAAGATTCAAGGGGAAAACTGGACCGAGAATAGTGAAACCAAAGCGTGGAGTAATGGGCATTTTAACTTTACAAAAAAAGAAGTAGGTCCTACCGATGTTCCTAGAGGGGTTAAGTATACGTTTACCTTTACAACTAAACAGAATACGGAGGGGGAATCTGAGTTGCGCTTTACAGGAGGGAATATGGAAGCCTTGCTAGCAATTACTCAAGAAGTTTCTGGAAATGGGAATCCTGACGTAAAGCCTCCTATGGGTGGTGGTTTTTCTGCTAGTGAATGGATTCTTGCCGTAGATAAGAATGGCGCGTTAAATTTAGATGGCAAGGAACGAGATAATAACTATCCTGTATTATTTAAGTGGGGGTCGGTACTTGCATTTGCTAGTAATTCTAGTAGTGTCCGTCCTGTGTGGATTCCGTTAGGATTTGACACAGAATCACATAAAAATGTTATGTATCTGTCAACGATGACTTTTAAGCAATGGAGTTATGTTCCTTATAGTGAGGAGGGTGCGATTACCTATAATGAGAAGCAAGGAAAGGGTGACCCTTGTCAGTATGCATCAAAAAGAGGGCATCAGGATGGTAAATTTAGGATGGCGAAATATGTAGGTGGAAGCTCTATGTCGGAAGATATGGGTGAGGTGAAGAATTACTCGGGATGGTCTATTTTACAAAATGGTAATATATCTTATTCTGCTATAAAGTTCCGTAGTAATAGTACAGGGAATAATGAAAGTACAAGTCAAGGAAGATATTGGTTAAATCAAACGGTGGAAACATCTGCATATATCTTAAATATGAGCAAAAATGGGATTTTAACTGGAAATAACTATATTCAAGCTAACAGGAACTTTGGCTACCCCATCCGTTGTATTCCTTTATTGATTCGTGCTAAATTAGAGAATGAGTCACAAGTAACTATGCCACGAGAA
>JAAZLO010000048.1 GCA_012689375.1 Bacillota bacterium
AAGAGATTCTGACTTTACCCGCCAGGGTAGAACGTATAGAAAAACGTTTATACGGAATGCTGGATCTCAAAGGGTTTATAGAACGCCTCATTAGCATCCAACAACAACTCGAACGTGAACAACAACTTCTTGAAACATTGGCTAAGAAAGAGCGGGAAATTGAACGTATCCGTAACGATATAGAAAAAAGAATTGAGCAAATGAAGACCCGTGAAGAAGAACTTGATGATCTTTATAAACAACTGGAAGTTACCTTTCAACATTTCATGAACCTGTCGTCTTTGGATAAGCTAAGAGTACTGGGGGACTTTACAATTAAGATTGAAACAGTTGTCGATAAATTCGGGAATATCATTAGAAGGAGGCCGGTAGTTGTACCATAACCTCACGATCCTACCTTAACTAATATCTTTTATTTGTCTGTGATTTTTGGCTTTACATTGCCGGTACGTACGCTGCTCATCCCGTACGTACCGGCAGCATCATACTAAAATAAACAGATAACAACAGATACTGATTAAGTATGTTATATAGAAGTGTACCGTTTTACAATATGTTAGGCCAAATATAGCTACAGGGGGACTGCCTTTCTCATTGTCAAGAGATATATGTAAGCCTCCTTTACAGGAATCCCGTATATAGTTTCCAAAGCTTCTTTATATACGGAGATCTGGCCTGTATACTTACGGGAAATAACCAAAGGATCATTCCAGGGTTTTCCCCCTGTCTTGAAGTCAATTAATATAAACCCGTCAGGCTCACTGATAACACAATCTATAATACCCTGAATTAATACACGCTCACCTTCAAGAACAGAGCTTGCCGATTCCAAAAGTTCGGGATAAACTCTTGAGGCGGGAATCCCCAAGGAAAAAGGGATTTCCCTCATAACCCTGTCAGGGTATGCTTTCATACGTATGCCCAAAGGTGCATTAAAAAAGTCACATATGGACAAAACGTCCACTGAGAGTGCCAATTCCCGGGTGAGGAGTTTACTCTCAACCATCCTTTCTATATTTTTACGGATTCCGGGCTCATCCAAAGGCCCTCCTAAATCAAGGTGCTGCATAACAAGGTGGGTCGCTTCCCCCCGTTCAACAGGGGTAATATCACCGGACTGCAAGAACATGGGACCCTGCGCAAATCGGCCCGGGACAAATCTCCGGATTATTGTATCTTCACCACTGAACCTCGCATCTTCCGTACTAAAATCAAACTGTCGTTTTATTTCCCGCCAAGCTACCTTAGCCGCCCTCTCCGTTAGCGGGCTGTAGGGGTACTCCCAGCATGCATGGTTTTCGATCTTTTGCCAAAGCTCATTATTAATTTCCCTGCCTAAAGGGCGGGCTTTCACAATAAGATCCCAATCAATACCAGGCTTATGAGGTTTTTGATCCTGAAGATCCGAAAATTCGGAAATCACCTGGGAGGCAGAGAGCACATTAATATTAAACCGGGAAGGATCCTCTAAAATTTCAGGTTCAAAAGGTAACCCATGAAAATTCCCTGATTCAAGAATATGAATTCCGTCTTTATGGCGAATAAGGGACATCCCGATCCAATCAAGAAAGCCTCCGGCTGAATATATTACTTCACCGGGCAATCCCAGGCCTGTTTTAGGCAGATCTCTTAACCACCTGGAAACCTGATCTGATAAGTTACGGGCTGAGCCCACCATTACCAACCTTTCCCTTGCCCTGGTCATAGCCACATAAAGAATGCGCATTTCCTCAGATAAGTCCTCTCTTAACTTTACTTCTTTAGCTGCATGATGCAGGAGTGTAGGGTACTTAATCCGCCTGACAGGATCACAATATACAGGCGCAAGCCCAATTTCAGGATGAAGAAGTATATCAGATCTAAGATCTTTTAAATAAAACCCTTTCCCTATATCCGCAATAAATACAACAGGGAATTCCAGCCCTTTACTTTTATGCACACTCATGATCCTGACGACATCTTCGCCTTCTCCAAGTGCCCTTGCCGTTCCTAAATCCCCTTCAGCCTCCCTGAGTTTATCAATAAAACGGAGAAACCTTACTAAACCTTGGCGGGAAAATCTATCGAACTGCCTTGCCCGCTCATGAAATGCCCGGAGATTTGCAGCGCGTTGAGTACCTCCCGGCATTCCACTTACATAATCAAGGTAGTCAGTGTCTCTGTATAACTGCCAAACCAGAGTGGAAAGGGGGACTTTCCGTGCAACAGTCCGCCAGGATTCGAGTTTTAATAAAAACCCGGCTGCTTTTGAACCTAATTCCCCTTCCCCACATTCGGATCGGGCTGCGTCTAATGCCTGATAAAAATTGCCGTCCTTTTTACATAAACGGATTCTGACTAAATCATCATGGGAGAAACCACCAATAGGCGAACGAAGAATCGCAGCCAAAGGTATATCCTGTCTTGGATTGTCTATGATTTTCAGAAGCGAAAGCATAGTCTCTACTTCCACTGCCTCAAAGTATCCTGTCCCAAGTTCAGCATATGCAGGTATATCAGCCTGCCTAAATACATCTGACAGTATATTAGCCCTGTTTCTTGTTGCACGCATAAGCACAACAATATCCCTGTATGATACAGGCCTGTATGATCCGGCTTTCTTATCCCATACCTGAAATTCCGGGCCCGGTTTCTTATCTGTGCCCCTTACCATCTCAGATATCCGCTGTGCAATTAAATGTGCTTCAAGTCTCAAGGCTTCAAATTCTTCAAGGTTCCCACCGCTTTCCGATTCATCCTGCGATTCTTCTATATCTTCATAGGTTGTATCCCTGTCAATAAGATAAACCTCCACAGGAGGGTTATCATAATCCCCCCTGAAAAGCCCGGGTTGAAGCCTTGGATAATCTGCTCCAAACGCCAGTTCTGCATCAGTATCATAATCTATTTCGCCTACACCTTTTGAAAACACCTGGCGGAAAATAAAGTTTACCGAATCAATTATCGCCCTTCTGCTTCGGAAGTTTCGTGATAAATCAATGCATCTACCGGGATTGTCTTGATCTGGTTTTGAATAGTTCTTATATTTTTCCATAAAAAGCTTAGGCTCCGCAAGGCGAAATCTGTATATGCTTTGCTTTACATCACCTACTGCAAAACTATTACATTCCGACGATACAAACTGTAAAATCTCATTCTGGACCGCATTAATATCCTGATATTCATCGACTAAAACTTCAGAATATTTATCAGACAGTTCCTTTGCAATATCAGATTTCCCCCACTCACCTTTGGATTCGTCCCATTCCCTCAGAACCTTAAGGCATAAATGCTCCATATCCCCGAAATCAACAAGATTCTTTTTCCTTTTTTCCCGTGTATATGCCGAACTAAAGCCTTTTACCACGTCAACGAAGGTTTTCATACATGGCCTAAGGGATCTTAATTCATCAATGAATCTTTGGGGGAATCCTGAAAAATAGTCATCTTTCAAAGTCATTAAGCCTTTGGCTTCATTTCTGAGATTTTGTACACTATTCTTTAAAACTTCGTCACAATCCCCTTGCCTTACATTTGGAAGTCTATCAAATTTAAACATATCCAGAAGGCAGGCAATTCTCTCCCAATCTGCCTTTTTACATGCATCAAGCACTTCACCGCAGGCATTAAATTCCTTACGGAGTAATCCAACATAATTATTCGGGCCGCAGGGCATACCTGCAATTTCCAAAGCCCGGCTAAGATTTCCGTATGCCGCGGATACTTTTCGGCTTATACTTGAAAGCGCAAAATCAACCCATTCTAAATTATCAATGGAGGTACCCGGGGGAACAGAAAATTTAGAAAGCAGCCTTGAAAGCCACATATCCGGATCAGGTCTGCTACGTGAAAGATTATAGACCTGTAATACCAAATCCTTTATGTTTTCGTCCCCCCTCCTCCCCCCATACCTATCCACGAGATCTGTAAACTCTTCCCCAAAATCAAAATCGTCATAATAATGCCCAAACAAATCATCAAGTACCTCTAATTGGAGTAGCCGGCTTTCTGTGTCATCCATTCCACGAAATACAGGATCGATATTCAACCGGTAAAAGTATTGACGTATTATCCTGTGGCAAAATGAATGTAGTGTTGATATATCTGCCTTATTAACAAGTGCTAATTGCCGGGCAAGCCTGGTACTTTCAGGTGCAGAGTCTAGCTCCTTTTCTAGGGCCCTCCCTATTCTTTCCTTCATTTCTGCGGCTGCAGCATCCGTAAAAGTTACAATAAGGAGCCTATCAATATCTATTGGATCCGTGGGGTGCATAACGAGAAAAATCACCCTCCTAACCAAGACAGCAGTTTTTCCTGTCCCTGCTGCCGCAGAAACCAAAAGATCCTTATGCCTCGTGGTTATTGCTTCCCACTGCTCCTCAGTCCACGGAGCTTCCCGGGGAACAACGGAAGATCCCATATTATTCATTATTTCCCATCCTTCTCATCACTGGGAAAGCCAGTCAGACCTTTTATTAACCCCCAGAACTCATCATCCTTAAACTTTCTTATATGGCGATATTCATTACCGGGGATCAGAATATCAAATCCGCATACAGGTTTATAATCACAATAGGTACATGCCCTTTTATTTCCTTGTCTGTACGGGGCTATCCCTATCTCACCGCTTTGAATTCCCTCCATGAGTTCCTTGATTTTATTTCTAAGGAATCCAGATAATATCTCATAATCTTCTTCTTTAATAATACATGCGCTTGATCTTTTGCTGACTTTACCTGCCCTTGTTACCTCTGCAGCAATAAGATCCGACATGCCCCCGCCTTTAAGCCCTGAATCCATCAATTCCATTATATTTTTACCACCTATAATAATCCCGTTCATCCTGAGCTCTCTCATTCGTTTCCTATCCAGCTCACTGTCATCGAGGGGCTTTTTTGCAGAAATGACAGGATCAATTATCGGAAAATAAAAGGCCCCCGCAGGGCGAAATCTCCCTTTACCTTCATATTCCCAGGGTCTGACGGCAGCCAGTAAATAAACAAGTAATTGCAGTGCAAGGCCGTAATATACGTGAGAAAGCCTAAGTCTGTTACTACTGCTCTTATAATCAATAACTCTTAAATAAAAATTGCCTCCAGACTCTGCAATATCAACTCTGTCTATCCGTCCTACAATAGTTATTTGCTGATCATCGTCTGGATTAACAGTGAGTCCAGATGGATCGTCAGGTGTCCCGAAACCTATTTCATGCCCCAAAACCCTGAACCCGCTTTGTTTTTCGTGCTTTACCAAAACATTTACTGCATTTTGAAAAATCCTTTTCAATACCCCTTTCATATAACGATACCTGGCAGATGAAAGCAAAATTTCATTTTGTAACTTGGGAGCTAAGTTTTCTACCACTCCTGTAGTAAGCGAAGTAATTTCATCAAAGTCCATCCCTGCCAGATCTTTAGAACTTTCAAGCCTGCTGAATAAATCCTTCATTGCCTCATGCATAAATATACCCATACCCGGGGGCTCTAATTTATAAAGCTCCCTTTCATTAAGACCCAATGTATATTCGGCAAAGTAGGCAAATGGGCACTTTGCAAACTTCTCCAGTCTGGTTACACTAGTTTGAAGAGGGTATTTAAAACAAGATTCAATTACCGGCTTGCTAAGTCTTGCCGCCTCGTTGGTAAACCCAAGGCTTTGCAAAACAAAGGCAGCACCCTCCCTTCGGGTAGGTTCACTGACAAGCCATTCATAAACATCAAGCCAAAATTCGTCTATATCGCACCCCCCGAGTTTTCTTTGAAATACCCGGGAAAGAACGGCTGTAGCCTTTTTCGGCGATGTAATTGTATCCAAGGCCTCCTCCCCCACGGGGGGGATATCCGTACCTTTGAATTCCTCCTTAAGATCGGGAAACAACTCCCTAATCTGACCTATAACCTGGGAAGGCCGGTTAGCTTTACCTTCCCCGTCAGCAAGGGGATAGCTCACCATAAGGAAATCCCATGCCCGGGTGAAAGCGACATAAACATTGTATTTTTCATGGAATTGGTTAATACGACTATCAGGGGCAAGGATTAAATTAAGCCTTCCTAACCTGTTTCTGTCTTCATCTGTAAGAATAGTATCTTCAGGTACCCGCTTTGGAAAGGCGCCATATGTAGCCCCAATTAAAAACCCGGCTTTTAACGGGGGGTGCCTGGATCTGTCCACGGATCCGACTATAACCTGATCTAAAGCAGGGGGTATAAGCCCAAGGGTCAGGCTTTCCAATCCTGCCTCAATTATTTCTGAAAATTCGGTTGGTGTCACCTTCCTGTCCCCGAGAATCTGGACAACTTCATCAAGAAGATCTATAACAGCGCCCCAAACTTGCCTGTGCTCTTCTGCACTTTCCGGATCTCCCGAATCAATACATTCCCTTTGCCACTTATCTAATAGGTTACCTGTATCGAGGCTTACCAGAAGTTCAAAAAAGGCTTTTGCCATATCCCTGATAGATATATCCGGTTCTTGTAAAGTGTAATAGAAGGACAACAAATCTCCAGTGGATCTTTGTCTGATATCATTGACGGTTTCAAGAATGGTATCGTCATTCGATTCGTACGGAAGATGTGCCTTCTTGAATTTCCAGGGTTCTTCATCAAGCCAAAGCTTGCCTTGAATCCCATGGGCCAAAACGTAGTTTTCCAACACATCGACTTCCCAGCGTTCGACGGGTATGAGATCCGTCTTTAGATACCTAAAAATCGGTTCCTGCACCCAACCGTAAGAAGCAATTTCCAAAGCTGCCCTGGTAAGCTCGACTAATGGATGATGGGATATTGGTCGCCTTTTATCAACAAAGCAGGGAATTCCATAATCCTTAAAAATGGGGACAATAAGATCATGGTATTCATCAAGAGCGGGTACTATAACCCCGATGTCACGGAAGCGCATACCCTCTTCCCTAGTTAGCCTCAGGATCTCCCTTGCTACAATTTCCACCTCTGATCTGGGGTTCGCTGTAGCTATCAGCTTAAAGCCTTGGGGCACCCCGAAGAAAGGTTCAGGGGACCCGGAACCTAATTCCTTTTCGATATGATCAAGGGCAGGTGCCCGCTTCAGGCTATTTTTGCAATGAAGGATCAAAGGTGGTTCCACCTTAATATTAAGTTCACAGGCGAGTTTTGAAAGGTAATCATATGTCTCCCAGGTTGCATGAAAAAGATCCGTTTCCTGGGGAGGCCGGGATATAGTTTTAGGATCCAGACAAAAAGTTATGTTTACTTTTTCGGCTGTTACAAGTAAAGCGCCTAATACGGAATATTCCTGGGGGGTGAACCCCCGAAACCCATCGATCCAAACAATTGCATTCTTTACAAGGCGGGATTTGTTTATCCGCAGTGCAGCCCGGGTTAAAAATTCATCAGGATCAATATATACCTCACCAAGATAATCCCGGTAAGCCTTAGTCAAAACTATCAAATCATGGAGCTTAAGGCTAACAAGAGCATCCCCCATGCCTTTTTCTTCTAATTTGGAGAGGGTGTTCTCCAATTGGCCAAGCTTTATATTGTACATTTTAAGTTCTTTCAATGTAGCAGACAGACATAACGCAAAACCATACTGTCTTGATGACAGAGCAAACAGCCTGAGATTATCTGCATTTTCCCTAATTAAGGATTGCAAGGCCATAATTTTACCGAGTTCTTTTATGTGCTTACCTCCGCCTCCCCCAAGTTCCGCAAGGACACGGCTTGCAAGTCGCTTAAAACTTAATACTTCTAAACGTGCAAACCCTTGTAAGTCAGGATAATTAATAAGCATACGTTCCATTTGAAAAGTTGCTTGATCCGGGACAAGCAAAATAATAGGGGGCCCGTAAGGATCCTTAATAAGTTCATTCTTGATATTTTCAAGACAGGTCCTGGTTTTTCCGGATCCTGCCCGCCCCAGTATAAATCTTACACTCATGGATTATTTCTCCGCCTCCTAATAAAATGTTCCCCAAATTGATAAAAAACCCTTCTCTTCTGATATGTCCCGAATATTCCCCTTGACGTTATAGGGATCTTGAGTCATTCTTTATTGGAAGACTCTTATAAGAGAGGATGGCCTTTATGAAATTAGGCTTTGCCAGGCCGCGCAGGGATGTCGGGATGTTCCATGTGACGCTGGATCCTGAAAGACTCAGTGTAATAAGACTCCACCTAAGAAGGCCAGAGAAAAAGCTTTGGAATATTTTCAGCAAGCCCGGCTATTCCTTGCTATGGATAAACGGAACCCAGCTTCTCATGCTTGAGGAGTCCACAGCTGATATAGTCCAAGCACTCATAGAAACTGTAGAAAACATAATGAAGCCCGGAGAAGAAGTATCCTATGAAACCTGGCTTGAAATCAGAAAGAAGACCGCTGATAAAATCCATAGCCTTTATCCAAAAATATCCTTACCCCAAATTGAAGAGGATATAGACTACATTTACAGGTTAATAACAGACCTGTCAAAAGGGGCTTGCCCCCGGGAAAAGGGTATGGAAGGTGAAGTAATCACTTGGCGGGATTGGCAAGCTCCTGCAAGGATAGATCTAATGATATCGTCCATGAAAGGTTCAGGGTGTCAAAACGCATGCTCATGGTGTTATGCATCAGATATGCCTGATGTACCCGAGTTAGATACAGAATCCTGGAAAAAAGTTTTGAATCTGCTTTGGGAAATTGGTGTCCCACATATAGACTTTACGGGAGGGGAACCCACGACCAGGCCTGATCTGCCTGAGCTTGTAGAATATGCCCAAAAATTCGTAACCGGGCTGATTACAAACGGCCGGGCCTTATCCGGGCTTGCCAGGAGATTAAGTGATGTAAGCCTGGATTATGTTCAAATAAGCATAGAGTCTGATAATCCTGAGGTCCATGATAGGATAGTAAGATCCACTGGCGCTTGGAAAGAGACAATTAACGGAATTAACGCTTCACTTAAGGCAGGTCTTTACACATCTACCAACACAACATTAACCCGGGAGAATGCAAAAGATTTTCCCAGGCTTATCCGGTTTCTCGGAAATCTCGGTGTACGGTATATCGGATGCAATAGCCTGATTAAAACGGGACGGGGTGTAGATCATAAGCAAGCACTAGATGAGACTGAGCTTAAAGCTATTTTAGAACAGTCTCTCATGGCAGCAAATGAATTAAACCTTGAATTCAACTGGTTTACACCCACATGTTACCTTAATTTTAATCCCCTTGAATTAGGGTTAGGGCCAAAGTCGTGCTCCGCCTGTATCACAAATATGGCGATAAGGCCTGACGGAGTGGTGACGCCATGCCAATCATGGTTGCATGATGGGGGACTCGGTAATATTCTTACTAATCCTTGGGAGCAGATTTTTAATCACCCGACAGCCCGTAAAATAAGGGATCACGAATTTATAGATCCCAGGTTCAGACAATGCAAGTACCTAGCTGTATGTGGAGGTGCCTGCCAAATAGATCAGGTTTTACCCCTTCAAAGTACAAGCACGACAAAACGTACGGGGAATACTGTTAAAACAAGAAAAACGGGGATACGATTATGAACGGGAGATTCTGCCGCCTGAAATGCGTAATACATATATCGCTTATACGAACATGCATATTGGTTACCCTGATTTCCTTGCTTTCTTTCTTTCCGGTATACGCAAATACCGGCACCTTTAAGATTACAGATTACGATATAGAAATAATACCCCGGGCTGACGGCAGCTGGACAGCAAATTACCGACAGGAATGGGAAGTCCTCACCGGGAATGCCCCTTGGGTTACTGTGGGACTCCCAAACGTAAGCTATGAAATCACCCAGTGGACCGGGTGTGCCACGGCGGTAAAGCCTGATAACCAAGGAGCATGGAGTGGGGCCCTTGTTCAACTTAATCGTACTTATCAAAAAGGTGAAACCTTTAATTTCGGGTTTACCGTAATCCAGAGTAAGGTTGCATACCCCAAAGATAACAATAATATTGAATTTTCATTTACCCCGGGTTGGTATGATGATATTGCAGTTGAACGCATGGTTATTACCTTAAAGAATCCCTGGCCGGAAAGGGACATAAAATTCATATCTCCTGAACCCTATGAAAAAACCGATAATAAAATTGTATGGGTATCAAAACTTAATCCAGGGCAACGTTTTAATATAAACTTTGTCTTCCCTTCCCAAGTCTTCAATGAATTTGATCCGGATCGGGAACTGAAAACCTGGGATGAGTTTATTGAATTTACAGATGATAATAGGGCTCCTACTTCGGCAAGGGTTATTATTCCCGTTGTTATAATTGCTTTAATTCTTATTTATATTGCAATCCTAAAGAAACGTTCTAAGATTTATAAAGGCAGGCGCGGGATTTTTTATGGAAGCCCAAGGCCTCTTGGGGCACCTTTTAAAACCTACCCAGGATCAAAACAAAGTAAGCAATCAAATAAAACGTCAGACGGTTCCAATCAGGGGAATTCTAAAAAATCAGGAGGAGGGGGCGGATTCGGCGGCAGATCCACAGGATGTGCTTGTGTATCCTGTGCATGCGCTTGTGTATCCTGTGCGTGTGCCTGTGCATGTGCAGGCGGAAGAGGTGCAGGGTGTACACAAAAATTCAGCCGCCTGGATGAAATCGCCAAAGAGGATAAAGAAGATCAGGGAGGAGGGGTCTCCAGGTCATGAGAAGGCCCACACCTCTATTGCATCCGGCTTTATCCTTTATTGCAGCCGCTTTAATTTGTACAGTAATTTTCGGTTGCACTACAGATAAACAAAATCCTAGGCCCACAGATACAATACTAGGTAGGCCCTATGATGAAAATATTCAGATTCCTTCAGGCGATCCGGATTTTCCTCGCCTAGGCGCTTACTGGGTAGTTGATCCTGATTCTCTAATAAGTGCCACAGCCATCCGAATGGCAAGTGAAACCTTAGAAAATCTAAAGACCCAGCGTATTGCTGAAATAGTAGTTGTGGTTAGGAAAGGAATTAAACACCCTGCCCAATGGTGCACCCATTACGGCAGGTGGTTAAGGCTCGGTGAAATAAAGGGATCTCATCAAAACAATGGTATTGTATTCTTAATAATACCTGATGCATACAGTGAACACGGGAAAGTTTGGTACAGCATCGGTAGAGGCTTACCAAGGCTAACATCATCAGATATAGGTCCCATACTTGAGGAGGCAGCCTCGTACGCAAATGCAGGGGATCTCGA
>JAAZLO010000122.1 GCA_012689375.1 Bacillota bacterium
ATAATAAACAAAATGTTTACATATTTTTGAATCTGTTTATACATAACGATAGTATTTTTATTCATTATTCTTTTACATTTATATTACCATCCCGGATTTTGTATGAGGTTGGAATTGGTATTCATCTCATTCAAAGATAAAGGCCATAAGTAGTCGCGCATAAGGAACTTACGACGTTGTTTAACCTCAAGTTTGAAGAAGTTCTGTGCACCAAATGCATCGCCAATCCATCCCGTCACAGGTGTATTGAATTCGTCAACCGCTTTATTGTAACGGACTACATCCCAGTAGCGGCTTCCTTCGAAAGCGAACTCAATACTCCGTTCACGCATAATAATTTCCCTCAAACCCTCTTTAATGGTGTGACGATTGAGATAAAGACTTGAACATAAACTTGGGTCTGACCAAACATCCTCGACATTGGGTATACCCGCCCTTTGACGAACTTTGTTGATTTCATCATAAACTTCTTGGCTCGGCCCGTAAAGCTCATTTAAAATTTCGGCTTTCATCAGATAAAGATCAGCCATACGAATAATCGGATAGGGGAAATGTACCTGGCGAATATAATGACCGGATTTGGATTCAGGGTGAACAAATTTTTGAATACCAACACCTGTCCAAAAGAAATCCGTGGAACTTACACTCGCATCATAACCACCAGGAGTACCCCCATACATTTCGGTTTCAATTCGATATTGATGTCCGCGCCAATATCCACCTGTAATTCCAAGATTGGCATAAAAACGCGGTTCCCTGTTCAAGTACATATTGATCGTAGTAATTCCCGGTTGCAAAATGCCGCGTAATGACTGATATTCAGGATCATCTTCATCAGGTGTTATCACAAGGCGATGCATAAGATTTGTATTGAACGTTCTATCCGCTTCAATAGGTAATCCGTTTTTAGTATAGTAGCGTGCCATCATCTGATAAGTGCATGCCCCCCAGTTCCATGAATTTCCTGTTGTCTCCTGTACTCCGCCTGTAAAAGTTCGGGGAAGACGAATATTGCAAGCATCCTGCAAAGTTCCGCCTTGCGTTAAAGGGTAAGTACGTCCCCAAATATATTCTTTGTTCCAGGGATCAACGATTAACATGCGTAAGGTATAGTGCCTTTGCATTACTTCTTCGTTTTCTTTCCAATCGTCCATATCGTATTTGTATGGTTGCTCTTTATATTCATACAAACCAAATCCTTCATTTTCACAATAACTTATGGCTTCATTAACAGCCTTCAGAGCATCTTCCCATTTATTTCTCCATTTTTCCGATCCTTCCTCATCCATAGGAAAAAAGGGTTTACCATCGTGATCATAAAAATCGCCGAAAATAATTTTATTCCCATTAAAAAAGGGACTTGCTCTGAAAAGAAGAATTCTTGCCTTAATTGCTTTTGCAGCAGCTTTATCTACCATTCCCAATTCATTCTCCATAAGTTCATCATCCAAATCCGGAATAGATTCATCAATAAGACCAATTACATAATCAAAACAATCATCAACTTTGGATCGGTTGACAAATAATTCATCTGAAGTTGCATTAAGTGGGAGGTTTTCATCTACAATTGCAATGGGGCCGTAATGTTGAATCAGCAAAAAATGATAATATGCTTTCAAGAATTTTACCTGAGCAATCCATTGCTTTTTTTCTTGTTCCGACATATCCTCCACCAGATGAAAATACTCCAAAAAGGTATTTGCCGAACGAATCGTTTGGTAAAGATGCGTTGCATAGTTAGATCCTTCCCAAAATCCAAGCAAGGGGCTTGTGGAATTTTGAAGACCTTCCATGATTCGTGTCCCTGTCAGACCACTATGTGCTTTTGAAGCATCTCGCTGTCCAAGCCAATCGTCTCCCAACAACCATTCTGAGTAGTGAATTAAGTGATTTCTTGGAAGACCTGCATACACATTGCTTAAGCCGTTATAAGCCATCTCACGGTTGGCGAAATAATCTTCCAGTGTGACTGTGTTGTCAGGCACGATGTCCAAAAAATCACTACAAGAAGAAAAAAGAAAAGCGATTAACAGGACCAAAATAAATTTTTTATAGTATTTATTGTTCATAAGATTTTGTCATTATTAAAGTTAAAAATCAAGTTGCAAACCAAGATTAAATCTGCGATTAAGGGGATAAGATAAACCATTACCACCCATTTCAGGATCCCAAAGCTTAAATGGACTGATTGAAAATAAATTTTCTCCACTGAAATATAATCTGACTCCTCTCATGTTTAATTTTTGGGGATTAGGCAGACTATATCCGAATTCCAAAGTTTTTAAACGCAAAAAACCACCCTCACGCAACCACCAAGTAGATTGTTGCACGTTATTACCAACTTGATAAGTAGCGAGACGCGGCCAAAAAGCATGTACATTAGGGTTAGTTATACTCCACGAATCTCTTGCAATAATTTTCGGTGCGTTTCTGCGATTAACCAAAGGAGCCATGCCCCAAGGATCCATATAAAAAGAAACCCTCGCATTACCCTGAAAGAAAAAAGATAAATCAACATTTTTGTATCCACCCGAGAGTCCAAATCCATATTGGATTTCAGGAACAGTAGGGTAACCTATGGGTATGCGGTCATTGTCATTTACAACCCCATCACCATTAACATCCAAATATTTGATGTCTCCGCGCATGTATGCCCCAAATTCCTGTCTCGGCGAATTATCGATTTCGGCCTGATCTGCAAAAAGTCTCTCGGCTACCAATCCCCATGTTTGATTAACTGGAAGACCTATAGCACTGAGGTACTTATCTCTATAACTTTTTTCATCTTTTTCTTTATATTTATTTGTAGCATATGTAAAATTAACTCTTCCGGTAAGCCACAAATCGTTCGTAAAAAAGCGTTTATAATCTATGGAACCATCAATGCCATGGGAAGTCACCTTTCCTACATTACCATGGATGTCGGTTTGAAAACCTGCTGTTTGCGGGAAATTTTCGCGTTTCATGTAGATTCGGCTACGGAAATCCTTAAAGAAATCTACCTGAATCATCAGCGATTGGTCTTTAAATAATCCCAATTCCAATCCTAAATTGTGTTTCCTTGCAATTTCCCAAGTTATATCGGGGTTGGCATAACGCGCAAAATGAAATCCACCGTATGTCTCACTGAAAATTCGTCCCCATTGATAATCGCCCCCACCCGGCTCAATTCTCGAAAGATAAAAGAATCTGTTTTCTCTGCTAGTAATCGCATCATTTCCAACTTTTCCATAAGTATATCTAAATTTTAGAAGACTAATAATATTTTCTTTCCAGAATGGCTCGTTGGAAACAAGCCAAGCTGCTCCCAATGATGGGAAAAAACCAAATCGCTTGTCCTTACTGAACTTTTCAGATCCGTTATATCCATAAGCGAATTCGATAAAATATCGCTTGCCAAAATCATAGGAAACACGACCGGAGTTACCCACATTGCGTTCAGGCAACGTATAATAGATTGATCCTCCTCGTCCATCCGTAAGAGCAATTTCATTCAATGTTCCAACGGTCATCAAACTTAGCGAATGTGGGCCCCAACTATTCTCCCAGCTGAGCCGACCTTCCAGATAGATATGAGTATTCCCATTTCTATCGCCTTCGGTATTGCCCAAGTATGGAACGTTATCAGGTGTCAGATTATAAAGGGTATATATTCCTGTATAAAGATCATATTGTTCTAATCCATAAAAGACAGGCGAATATTTTCGTGCTGCTGAGGTATAATTCCATGTACTAGCCGATGCTTTTACCACTAAGTTTAAATTTGGAGTGATAAAATCGAGATCTTGTGTCAACGTACCCTGGATAGTAATGTTACTTTCGTCATTCTGACGATAGCCTTTTACCATTTCAGCAAAAGGATTAGATTTCATAGGATCAGAATTTCCAAAAAGAGTCCAACGTGTTTCTTTGTTTCGAGCATCCGGTTCCCAAATTGCAGGAAAATCAACGGGATTCCCGTCCATAACCATTCTAAAAATGTCACTTGCACCGGTATACGGACCATTATATCTTTGAAATCGTCCATAAATACGGGTATCCAATTGTGTGGTTTTCCCCAACTTGAACATAACGTTGCTGCGCAAGTAAAATCGATTAATATCGATATTATTATTGAAATTATTCAGACGGTCTTGTTCGTCCACTTTCAACAAACCGGTTTCTCGATCAAATCCTGCAGACACATAATATGTTGATGCTTTGCTACCACCCGAAAAGTTGAGGTTTACTTTTGAGTTTATTGTTCCATCTTTGAAAAGCATATCGTACCAATCAATGTTTGGATAAATCATCGGATTATCTCCGCGTTCGGTAGCTCTGATTTTTTCTTCGCTATACCACGGAGGTGTCGGGGTTTCATGAGCTCCATGTTCCAGATCATCGTAACGTGAAACCAAAGCTTGATTGTACAAACGCATATATTCTACACCATCTATCAATTCAATCAATTTTGTGGGTTTTGCAACATGCATATCTACTCTACCCGAAATCTTCACAGTTCCCTCCTTTCCACTCTTTGTAGTAAGCGATATAATACCATTTGCGCCACGCGCACCATACAATACAGTAGCAGAGGCATCCTTAAAAATTGAAAAACTTTCAATATCATCCGGATGAAGACGTGCCAAATCATCAGTAGTTGCTTCAAAACCATCAATAAGGATAAGTGGATCCGTTTTATAACCAAAAGTTGTGACGCCTCGGATAAAGAATTTTGCATTATCTGCTCCGGGCTCCCCGGTTGTTTGGTATGAAATAATACCCGGTATTTTTCCGGCAAAAGCAGACGTCAAATTAGATGAAGGTACCATCAAATCTTTTGTATCTACTGTAGTGATTGAGGAAACAACACTCTCTTTTTTTTGCTTACCAAAAGCAACTACGGTTACTTCTTCAAGTTCACTCGGGAGCGGAAATAAAGCTATTTCGATATAAGTTTGATCTTTCACTTCAACGATTAATGTTTCCA
>JAAZLO010000049.1 GCA_012689375.1 Bacillota bacterium
TCACGAGGCCGGCCAAGATATCCTGGAACTCACATAACCAGGACATTACCGATACAAGTTCTTCAGGTGGTACGTATCTTATAACTTCATTGGTTAAAGCATCAATAACTCTAATGCTTATACGCCCTGATTTATCATCAATACTAAAGGTTATTCTAATATTATTTGTAGGCATTAAATACCTGTCTTCATCACTTTCTGTATCACCTTGGATTTCAGTTGGATCTAAAGCCTCCTTGGCCTTGTTTAAACTGGTATGCCCGGTACCGTCAATATTAGCCATACCTCCAGCCCCTCCGGGGAGCCGCCCGTACCTGCCATCATAAAGCCTGGCAAACATATCAACGCTCTTCAGATTCACTGCTGCCAGTGTATATTCCAAAGGAAATCACCCCACTCGCTGGGCTGTATTAGTCGGTTTCTGTAATGCGGCCCCCCAAGTTTCCCGAAGCGGACGCAATACAGAAATTACCCCGTTAAAATCACCTTCGCGTACTTTATCCAAGGCATACTGATAAAGCTTTAAAAGCCCCATTGCTATATCGCTTTGGGAAAAATCAAGGGCATCAATGAGCTCTACAAGGCCCCTCGAGACTTTAGTCTTATCTTTAGTATTACACCCGGCCAATATGTAATCATACGTCATTAAAATTAATCTCTCAGGACTTGCAGAAAGGACCTGCTGAGTACGGTAGGCACCTGCTGCGTTTCCCACCCGGTAATTCTTATTTCCCTGTACAGGATCGACTGCAACATCCATCTGTTATAATCACCGCCTTTACCGGCTTTACAATGGGTGGGGGGAAGTACCCCCCACCCGGTACGTCTTAATTACCTACTCGGATATTATCTGAACAGAGCCAAGATTGCCTGAGGCGCCACATTAGCCTGGGCAAGCATTGCAGTAGCGGTCTGCTGCAGAATCTGAAGCTTTGTTGCTTCGAGTTGTTCCGCTGCCATATCTGCGTTCATAATACGGCTGTAAGCTGCTTCTGTATTTATCTTTGCCACAACCAATGTTTCTTCTTTAAAGGTTAACCTTGATACAGATGCACCGATCTTAGCAATGCTATCGCTGACTGTGGCGATGGCATCATCAATCTTTTCCATATACGCGGTTGCACCCTGGTTGGAGGAGACATCCACAGTTTCAGTGGTTGAACTGATTGTAAAGTCTTGGGTGATGTCATTGTCCTTGTCCTCATGCTTCTCACCAAGCTTTATCACAAAGCCTTCGATTGTTACCGAGCTACCCCATTCCTCAAGGTCTTCAAGTTTCCCCACTTCATCCCCATCGGAATCCTCAAGCGTTATTGTCCATTTCTCGGGGTCTCCTCCTGTTGCCTCTGTGTACTTGACCGTTACTGTATATTTACCTTCCGCCGGGCTTTCCACACCCTTTATATCTACACCGGTGACTACACTACCCCAATCTGAGGTTTCATCCCCTTCGCCCGGAAGCACGCTAAAGACAGTAACCTCACCACCTAAACTCACACCAAGCCCCTCAACAGTATGGGGTTTATCAAGATTAATTTCTGTAGTACCTTCAGACAAATAGCCTGTCTGGAAATTTAATTTAGCATCTTCACCACCATCAATTAACTTCGTCCTATTCCATTCAGTCTCATTAACAATCTCATCAATCTCAGTGAGAAGTTCATCTATTTGCTTTCTAATTGCTTCCCTCTCAGCACCGCCTAAAGCATCATTTGCAGCCTGCTCTGTTTTATCCCTTATAACAAGCAATATATCGTTTATCTTAGTTAAACCTGCCTCAGCTACGGAAAGCAAGTTCTTGGCGTCACCGATATTATCAAGAGCAACACCAAGGCCGCGGCTTTTTGCATTAAACTTAGTTGCAATGGTAAGGCCTGCAGGATCATCAGCAGCCTCATTAATTCTCTTACCTGTTGCAAGGCGCAACTGGTGGATTCCTAGCTTCGCATTCACTTCATTGAGAGCATTAAGAGAGTTCAAACCGGCAATATTAGATGCAATACGCGTGATATCAGCCTGTGCCATTTTTCATTACCTCCTTGTAATTTCCCTGCATTTTGCAGGATGAGGATCCTTCCTCAGGTTATGTTTAAAGGCTTGCGGGACACAACCTACCCGCATATAATTGTTTATCCGTCTTTTCCTTCCCGCCAGAGTGCTTGCCTACCCAAAAAACACCCCCTTTATCAAACCATGAACATAATTACCCTTTCATACCATTAAATCGACAACCCCTAAAGAAAATTTAGGCCTATAAGATCTCGGGGGATTTGCCGATATTTTAAAACAGAGGGTTATTACTCAATTAAGGGGATGAACAAATGTCTGCAAATACTGACACAGAACTAAGTCAAAAATCTGAATCTATCCAAGTAGTCGTATTCCAGATGGGGAAAGAACTCTTTGCAGTCAGCATAAGTGATGTGTGGGAAATAGTACTCATGCAACCTATTACACCAGTACCCGGCGCACCGGATTTTGTTGAAGGTGTAGTAAATCTGCGGGGCCAGATAATCCCTGTAATCAACCTGGCAAAACGGTTAGGTCTTGAGTCAAGGGAAGAAACGTCTGAAACCCGTATTGTAGTCACACAGGTAGGGGACGAAACTGTCGGCATGATAGTGGATGCAGTTCAAAAAGTTACCCATATACCTATTGATGATATAGAAGTCCCTAATGGAATTGCTCTTGACGGGGAAGTCCTTGCATACGTGCAAGGCATAGCAAAGGTAGACAAAGGGCTTATCAGCCTTATTGATCTGGAGGAAGCGATTTCTCTTTAGCCCAAGCCCTATAAAGAGCATCAAGATCCTTAGGGGTAGCACGGGAAGCTGCTAGATTTTCCCGTCTAATTTCTTCATATATTTCTTCACGAAATATTTTATACTTAAGAGGCGCATCTATCCCAAGGGTCACATAAGGCTTCCCGGATCTGGCGCTTACGGAAATAACAGTAACCTTAATGTCATCATCTATTACAATACTTTCACCGCTGCGGCGAGTTAGGACCAGCACTTACCATCCCAGCCTTTCCGATGCGGACACCTTCAGGAAAAAGATAAGCAGAAAGAGGGTAATCGCTGTCTCTTAGCAGCGCCTGCCTCATTTGACCCGACTTTTCGTTTATTACCACCGGCGCAAAACAATTCCCGGTAGCCCATAAAGGATCGGAAGGCACGGTAACAATTACATATAGCTTTGCATCGGATATAGAGTCTATTCCAATACCTTTTAAGACCTCACCAGGTATCTCCGGCCGATAATCCTCCCAAAACAACTTAGGATCGGCCACAATAAACCTGATGTCCTTACCCACAGCCTCAAGCCACATGAAAGGACCGGGTTCTTCCGCCTTTACCAGCCTATAATTGTGGACATCTTCAAACCCTAATAACCCTTCATCACAAACAAGTTCCATCATATTTCGCCCCTTGTGCAAGCCAATGCCAAGAGTTTTAAACAACACCTACGATAAGCCTGGTTTGATGTTCAGGTTGGCGAAGGTCTATCTCCTCAGGAGTCTTTACCCAGTTCTCACCTTCCTTTGCCAATACCTGCACCACCGGTCTGGTAAGAACACCGGAAGAAAGCTGAGACACAACAGCAAGTTCGCCTGTGGAAAGCTTAACAGTGGCACCTTCAGGAAACGGCGCAACACATGAAAGCATTACCCTGACTATATCCTTATCTAATTCAAACCCGGCAAAACTCATCATATACTCAACCACTTCCGCCGGATTGATAGTTTTATCGAGATAGGACTTATGTAAAAGTGAACTGTAGACATCAGCACACGCCACAATACGGGAGTACAGATGAATATCAGGCCCTCTAAACCCCCTAGGGAACCCACTCCCGTCCATTCTTTCGTGGTGCTGAGAAACAATTGCCTTTACAAAAGCAGATATTGATGGGTGTTGCCTTAAAACTTTAACCCCCAACTCAGGATGGGAACGGTACGATTTAATATCATCTTCCAGAAGCCCTTCCCCTTCTATATGATCTGCGGTGATTTTAGTCAACGCCAAACCAATATCATGAAGGAAGGCACCAATACCCACATCATTGATACGCTTGACACTTTCCAAGGCAAGTGCAGTGGTTATAGAAAAAACGGCTACATCAAAGGGGTGCACATATTCATATTCACTTATGTCTGAAATAGGAGTACAAGACACAAGTAATTCAGGGAGGACCCCGACATTTTCCTGTATCTCCTCAACAATTTCCAATAACTCCTCGTAAGGTGGATCAATGGTATGAAGAGCGTGAGGCGCAGCCCCTTTCAGCTCCGCTATTAAATCTTTCATTATCTTAAAAGCACGAATCCGTACTTCTGTAGAAACAGTCTGTCTGGGCTTCCTATCCAACAACATCACCTCGCAGAGATACTTAATTAAGAGACTTTACGGTACAGAAACGGGGCTATTAACTTAAACCCGTACATAGGTGCAGACATTAAAGTCTCCGTACCCCCGATAAAAAGCACTCCCCCCGGGCGAAGGCTGTTGTAGAACCCGGTGAAAACACGGGATTTAGCTTCATCCGTAAAGTATATCATCACATTTCGGCAAATAATAAGATCGAAATCCGTCTCATACGGATCAGACAGTAAATTATGGGCTTTGAACTGTACCATCTCTTTGATTGAACTGTTTAGGATGTATTTCCCTGTCTCTTTAGTAAAGTATTTCGACAGAATCAGGGGTTTTACCTCCTTCATATCTTCTTCAATGTATACTCCCTTTTTTGCAACCTGAAGCATGGCTTTACTGACATCTGTCGCCAGTATGTAGTGTCTTGTTGCCGGGGTCAGTTCTTTGAGAATAATTGCAATACTGTATGGTTCCTGCCCCGCGGAACATCCAGCTGACCACACTTTCAATACTTTCCTGGTTGTAAGGAGCTCAGGCAATATCCGGGCCTGTAAATCATCAAATCTTTCAGCATTCCGGAAGAAATTCGAAACATTAATCGTCAGGAAGTCCATAAGGGCCCTTCTCATTTCAGGGTCCTTCTCCAAAGTTACCCAGTATTCTTTAAGACTTGTATACCCTGATCTTACTAAAGCAGCACCTAACCGGCGCTGGATTTGTTTTTCTTTATAACAGGAAAGATCAAACCCGCAGGTTTCCATGATCTTATCTTGGAAAACTTTATATTCCATGTCTTGCACGTTTTTTTGCAACCCCTACCCTGTGTTATTCAGTTTCTTCAAAAAGTCGCATTATATTTTTCCCTACCTCGTGAAGGGGGACAACTATATCTGCTAATCCCTGTTCAATTACAGCCTTCGGCATTCCGTAGATAACACATGTAGATTCATGTTCTACAATGGTTTTGCCGCCTGATGCCTTAATCCTTGCCATACCCTCCATCCCGTCCCTGCCCATGCCTGTAAGGATAACACCGATGAGTTTATCCCTGTAGATATCCACTGCTGATTCCATAGTATTATCAATGGCAGGCTTCACCCCATTCCGAGGTGGTGCACTTGAAAGCCGTATCTTCTTGCTTGCCCTCACAATCATATGATATCCACCTGGCGCTACAAGGGCCTTACCCTGTTCAATCCTGTCGCCTTCCTCAGCTTCCTTCACATCTATGTCACATATATCATTAAGCCTTTCGGCAAGGGACTTTGTAAACCCAGGTGGCATATGTTGAACAATTAATATCCCTGCAGGAACATGAGAAGATAAGTCAGGGAGAACCTTGCCCAACGCTGACGGCCCCCCTGTGGACGTCCCAATTATTACTAGATTGTCTGGGGATTCACTTCTTCTTGAAACAAACATATCGGACTTTTGTTTTAACGGGGCCGCAGAATCCTGAAGCACCTTAGGTCTCCGCCTGATCCTACGGGCCTTGACTTTTGCTTTCGCTGCCGTTTTTACCTTTTCAAGAAGAATATCATGAATTTCATCTACACTTAAAACAATGGAGCCTGATGGTTTAGGCACAAAATCTACAGCACCCATTTCCAAGGCTTGAAAGGTAGTGGCTGCCCCTTCTTGTGTTAATGCACTGAGCATAACTACAGGGGTGGGGATTTCCCTCATTATTATTTCCAAAGCCTCAAGCCCGCTCATGACAGGCATCTCAACATCTAGCGTTATAACATCAGGTTTTAGATTACGTGCCTTTTCTACCCCTATCTTACCATTTCTCGCCACATCCACAACTATTATATCAGGATCCGAATCCAACATATCGGAAATGATCTTCCTGGTAAAAGCTGAATCATCAACTACCAGTACTCTTATAGGGTTTGACACGCATCTTAACTCCTTACAATTATTTTCCCGCCAATTTCTTTATTGCCGCCAAGACTTTCTCAGGATCGAGGGGCTTCAATAAATAATCATTTGCCCCTGCCTTTATCGCTTCAATTACTAGTGATTGCTGACCCACAGCTGTACACATTATAACCTTTGCCTTGGGATCAATTTGCTTAATTCCTTTAAGTGCCGTTATCCCATCCATTACAGGCATAGTTATATCAAGAAGCACAAGATCAGGGGATGTTTCGCTATATTTACGGATTGCCTCTTCACCGTTTTGGGCTTCCTCGACTTCATATCCGTTTTCTTCAAGAAGTTTCCGCGTCCTTAGCCTTATAAAAGCAGCATCATCAACTACGAGAGCACGAGGCATTCTTACACCTCCCCGCCTGATTCCCTACCGCTCTTCTTGAGCACCTCAAGAATAGTAGCCAAAGATTCATGAGTGGGAAGGATAAAAAACATCGCATCAATACTTTCCGCCCTGTAAGAAAGAACAGTCTGGGCTACGAATGCCTTAGAGCAGCCGGATTTATCTGAATGGCCGAGGATACCTTGAAGCTCACGGGTTACTTCCGCTGAACCGTTTAATACAGGAGGACTGGGCAGAGCACTGAGATTCGTAGCCTCAGCCAGATAATTCAAAAAGAACGAGCCTGCCAGGTTTCCTATTTCAGAAAGGGCAGATCCTCCCATATCAGTAAGGTGTGAGCTTGTCCCGCGCTCATTACCTAAAAGCAGATCTATAACATAGTAGGCACTGGCGGGGGGGAAAAACAATGCCACATGACCTTGGACACTCCCTGACATTTCTACTTGGACCCCTATGGCAGGTTCATCTATGTCATATGTATGTATTCTGGTAATCTCATCATACGACATTAAATAGACCTCAGGGACTTTCATATTAATTTCCTGCCCGATCATATCGGATACAACCTTCGCCACACTTTCCATACCCCTGGCAAGTATGGTCTTCAATAAATTAAGTTCCTTATCGGTATAATCAAATTTATCTTGGATGACTGTTCCCTCCTTCAACAATGCCTCTTTTATAATCAGTTTTACAATCGGGTACGCCCCAGTGTTTTTTCAATAACCCTGGCTATATCCAGGATAAGGGCAGCCTGGCCATTACCGAGAACAGTAGCCCCAAGAAACCCTGTAACCCACCGGGAAAGCACACCCAGACTCTTAATAACTACTTCCTGCTCACCCACAAGTGAATCTACAATTATGCCGACCCGGGAATCTTCATATCTTACAACAACCATTACCAGATCCCGGCTGGAATCTCCGTTATTATCAGGGATTCCACGAGCAACAATGTCCCCTGCAAAACTATTTAAATTAAATATCGGAAGGACTCTTCCCCTAAGGGTGATTACATCACCGGTGCCCACAGATCTTACTTTTTCAAAAGGTACCTGTGCCACCTCAACAACGCCGGAAAGGGGAATTGCGAATTTCTGCTCTGAGGCAATCACAAGTAAAGCCCTGAAAACTGCCAAAGTTAAAGGAACAGATACTGCAAATACAGTTCCTTTACCTGGAGTTGTTTTTATCCTGACTGTACCGCCCAGCTTCTCAATGTTGGCTTTTACAATATCAAGACCCACGCCTCTTCCTGATACGTCATCAGCTTTAATTGCAGTGGAAAATCCCGGCTGAAAAATAAGATTAACAGTATCTTCTTCAGATAGAGAATCAACTGTATCCTGAGTTATAATCCCTTTCCTTATAGCGGATTCTCGGATTTTTACAGGATCAATTCCTTTCCCATCATCCTCAACGACAATAATCACCCTGTCTTCAGCATATCCTGCAGACAACCGGACCTTCCCCGTTTCACTTTTCCCCGCCCGAATTCGGTCTTTCCCATGTTCTATTCCGTGACCTATAGAATTCCTCAAAAGATGGATTATCGGATCCGCCACTTCATCAATTAAAGCCCGATCGAGTTCAGTGTCCTCCCCTTCAATAATGAATTCCACCTGTTTACCTAATTTTGTCGATATATCCCGTACCATCCTAGGAAACCTTCTGAATAAATGAGCAAGCGGAGTCATCCTGGCTTTCATTACTTCCTCCTGGAGCTCCGTGGAAAGCCTGCCCATTTGGCCTATAACCTGTTCAAACCCTTGGATGACATCCTGATCAAAAGATTCCGTCTGATCAAGCCGACGTTGCATTTCCATTAACCTGGCTTGTTCAATCGTCATCTCAGAAGCAATCCTGACAAGCTTATCAAAAGCCTCTATATCTACACGAATGGCATGATCACTGATTCTTCCCAGTATCCTTCTGGAATCACCGGGAGCCCGGGTATCATCCTTATCTGCCAAGCCCGCAGTTTCGTGTTCCGGAATACGGACTTCTTTAAAACCATCCAAATCACACCGGACACTGTCTACATCAGGTACGTTTTTTATAATTTCAGTGATTTCCTCAGGACCAGTAGATAAAATAGGCTCAAGCAATGCATGGAGGGTAAACCCTTCCATTTCACCGTCTGAAATTTGATTTGCCGGAGGCCGGGAATCAATAACAGTCCCTATTTCACTAAGTGCCTGTAAAACTTGGAGTGCTCTGACAGCAGGCATAACCGTATCTTCATAGAATTTTACTGAAACTTTGTATAGAAGGGGTACACCGTCTGCCCCCTCTGATTCCCCGCTTTCGGATGCAACAGATTCAAGCCTTGCAAGATATGCTTCTATATCCAGCCTGTTTCCTTGAAACCCAGGTGTAACTTCCGCTGCCAGGTCTCTGAGGGCATCCAATGTATCAAGGAGAATATTTACTAAGCCTTGATCAGGCACAAGTTCACCGTCACGCAACCTGGAAAATACATCTTCCATGGAATGTGCCAGTTTAGCCATGGAGCTATGCCCGATTGTACCTGCGCTGCCCTTAACTGTATGGGCAATTCTGAACATATCCTGGAGTAGTTCCCCGTCTTCCCCCTCTTCCTCCAGTTTAATAATTTCTTCCTCAAGAACTTCTAGCATCTCCAGGGTTTCATCTAAGAAGAGCTTTATATCTTCTTCGCTGAACATATATTTGTCTGATGTCACATTGCCGACTCCTATCTCAAGTAATCAAGAAGTGATGTCTTCATAATGTCAGAAGTGGAGTAAAGAATTGCCATATATACAGTGTGCTGAAGTTGCAATTCCACTATTGTTTCAGCGATATCCGCATCTTCAGCCTTAGATAAAAGTGATGCAAGCTCAACTTCATTTTGAGACAATTTATCTGAAACCCGCGCAAGGTTTCTGACTTTCGCGCCAACCCCGGTTACATGGTTCAGGATATGATCCTGAATTGCTACTATGGAATCTATGTCATCAGCAAGATCATCATGGAAAGTTGGAGATGAATAGGGCTGGGCTACATGGTTCCTTATATCGATAAGCGCCTCTGTAATACTGCGACCCCCTGCACCTTCAATAGATGTCATAAACGCCGATTTTCCGTTAATATTTACCTGCATTATCATACCCGGCTCTACTTCAATTTCTTTCCGCCCGGTGCTGTCGTCGGCTCCGTGGTAAATAATTTTCCCAAATTCATCAGCTTCCCCGCTTTCAAAGGAGAACGGTTTTACAGTGGTTGCAAGGCCCCCAAAAATAAATCTGTCATCATGCCTAGTATTAAGAACAGCCACCGCTTCCTCAATAATCCTGTCGAGTTCCTGAACAAATGCTTCCTTGTCCTTGTCAGAGCGGGTTTGATTTGCAGCATCCAACACCAAATCATTTGCCTGTTCAAAAAGACCGTTTAGGTTCATAAGCGCTGTCTCAGTTGCAAGAAGCCAATCCCTGCTATCCGCCACATTATTCTTATGTTGATTAAGACCGGATTTTAAGGCACGAAGGGCAAGGCTTCTAGATGCAGCCACAGGATCATTGGAAGGCCTTCTTATACGCTTACCGGTAGCTGCATCCTGTGACAGTTTATTTAGGTGAGAAAGTTGTTTGGTTACACCTTCCATCATGTTGTTTAAGAGATGGCTTGTACTTATCCGCAAATCCCATTCCCCCTTTCGCAGTGGGTTAATATGAATATCTGATACCGTCTGTACAAATTCTACCGCCCGATAATACCAGTCCGGTTGATAATCGTATCTAACATTTCGTCTACAACAGTGAAAAACCTGGATGCGGCTTGGTACACCTTCTGGTGACGGGTAAGATTAATCAGTTCCTCATCAATGAATACCCCAGAAACACTGTCTTTACTGTTAATACACTGCCTGTAGGTGGCTTCATGTACTTCTACCATATGACCGGCATTTCGCGCAGCCACTCCTATCGTGGCAATAAAGTTTTGATAGAATCTTGGGATACTCTCTGTACCGTCTTTCATGACGAGTTCGTCCTTTAATTGCGCGATTTTAAACGCCACTTGACCATCCCCAGGTGTACCCCTGGTAGAAGCAGCGCCAATCCTGGATAACTCTCCCCCGGCTTCAGGATCAAGCAACGGATTAACTTTAAGTATCCGCCTGTCAAAATCATAAATATAAAAGTCTATGTCATGTGTAGGCGGATCATCAATACCGTACCCTGACTTATGAAGGCTGTTCACTTCATTGCAGATGGTAGTTATGAATTCTTCTATGTAGCCGTAGTATTCCGGAACAAAATTATTCCTCGCTTCCAGTCTTGCGGCAAGATCCCCGCCTTCAATATTTACAGGTACCGAATCACTTTTCCAAAGGATTTCCGAGGCCTTAGCGTCTATTGGTTCCCCGGGTAAAGTACCTGATTCATAGACCAGCTCATGTGCAAAGTTTTCCCTTACTAAATCCCGAGATCCTACTTGGATTGCAATTGCCCCTCCTTCAGTTTCAAATACAGCAATATTTATTAACCTGGAAAGACGTGCAACAGCGAGATCCCTTTTATCCTTCAAATCTCCCGGATCATTTCCAAGGGCAGTGATTTTCACTATCTCATAATTTTGAGCCGCTATTTCTTCAGTCAGAGAATTTATTTCACTAATTTTTGACATAATCTCTATATCAGTATCAGAAGACAGGCCCCTCAGACTCCTTGTTATACTGTTCAAATGTGAGGCTAATGTCCTTGATTCTTCTACAAGGGCGGCGCGGAGAGGGGTACCTTCAGGCCTGCTCGAGAGGCTGTCCCATGCTAGGAAAAACCTAGTTAAGTCTTCCCCCAACCCGACGTTGGAAGGCTCCGGAAATATGTTTTCAATCTCTGTAAGCCCTTGGTTTATACCTTCCCAATAGCCTAAAGTAATATTGGATTCCCGGATACGGCCTTCTAAAAACCCATCAAATATCCGGTTTATCTGTACAACTTCAACTCCGGTCCCGATTGCTCCGCCTCTTGCTGATGATCTACCTTGAACAACCACATAGGGAGGTGTAGCCTCGAGGACTGCCTCACGCCGCACATACCCGGGGGTAGTGGCATTTGCAATATTATGACCTATGACTTCCATGGCTCTTTGGTGAGCACTGAGAGCCCTTCTAGCAGTTTCAAGAGCGAGAAATGCGGAATACATCAGGTCTTCCTCCTTTTTTCACCATATAAATGTTACCCTGATTCCGGTATTCAAGGGTCTGTGTGGCAAAATCAAGGTAATCCAAAATATTATTAACAAGGGTCATATTCCCGGAATTAACTAAAACCAGCCTTTCAAGAATGGGGGCTAATGTGTTGCTAACTCCCCTATATCTTTTTGCAGTAGCTTCCCCCCCGCTGTCCATCACTTCTTTAAGGCTTACAGTTCCGGAAGGAAGATCCAGATGTTCTTCAAGTTCACTTAAAATGTATGATCTCGCCTTTATACTTTGTTTTATTTCATTAACAACTATTTCCACATCACAGAGGGCCTTTGTGAGATCCTTTGCATCCATCACAACAAGAGCCCCTTGTTTTCTAGTTGAAAAGTTCAAAAGATCACGATACAAAGCAACTTCCCTTTCCAGGAGTTCAAGGAGGATATTACATTGGTTTTTTAAATCTACATTAGTTTTTTTCATATCCTATACACTCCAAATACTAAAGGAATGATCCAATATCCATTGGATTACAGGTTTAGGGTTCAGGATCAAATAGTTTTTTTACTATCATTTCTCCGGTTACTTTATATGTACCTGACCCTAAATCCTTACGAATACTTTCCACTTTTTTTTCGCGGGCATCAATCAGCTTCCCTAATTCTTTAAATGCATGCCGAAGCTCAAGGGCTTGCTCTGATAAGGTAACCTTATCGAAAGCAACCCTTTCTTCAACATCCTTTGTATTATCTATGCTGCGGTTTGAGCCTCTTAAGCGTGCTGCCTCACCTTGGTGTTGTATGTATCGATTAATAATCCTTTGCATACCTTCATCTGAAATTTTCACCATACACACCCCTTTTACGGCAAAACTTGTTCCCTCTATTTTAATCGGCAGACAACGCTTTGTAGTTTAGTCCTTAGAATAGGCCCTTTGAACATTCAACCGGTTATACAATGTATCCGCTATACCCAGCCCGCCGCGACTGGTCATCTTAAGTGCAATCTTTTGATCAAACAATTCTTCAAATATTTCTTCTCCAAAGCCGCCGCTGAATAAACCATCTTTTGGCACGGTCTCTCTCATTGCCTTTATTATCGTTTCGATAAAAATAGTCTCAAAGTCCATACATGCCTTCTTAAGTGCGGCATTATCATCATTATCAGAATAAGACCGGGCTTTATTTAAGCCATATATTCCACCTGTATTTATCCTGGAAATTTCACCTTGGTACTGCAGAAAAGTATCCACGTTCTAAAGCACCTCAATTTCAGCCAGCAATGACCCACAAGCTTTCAAGGCCTGGAGAATTGCTATAATATCATGGGGTGTCGCCCCTATTGAATTTAAAGCGGCAACTAAATCATCTACTGTATCTTCAGCCTCAACAGGTACCACGGATCCTTCCTGAAGCTGCATGAAGTTATCAGACGAACCCTCTGAAACCTGGACCCTGAGACTGCCGTGGGAAACAACTGCAGGAAGAATTCTCACACTTCCGCCAATAACAACTGTTCCGGTTCTTTCATTGAAGGCAATTTTAGCGGGGGAATCTACAATTATAGGTATCTCCTCCAACTGAGCAAGAAACCCCACGATATTCCCAGTATAGTTATCAGGGATTGAAACATTGATAGCCCCTGCATCCTGAGCCCGGGCGGATCCCTCCCCAAAACGATCACATATTGCCTGTGCAACTCTGTCAGCAGTAACAAAGTCAGGCTCTCTTAGAGTAAGAGTAACCCTGTTTGTAGTTAAACTGAAGCTATTATCGGCAAGTGTCTGCTCCACAGTAGAACCCCCCGGGATTCTGGCAACTGTAGGATGAATCTTTGCCCGCCTGTCTGAACTGCTTCCGCCTAGGGATATATGGCCCTGGGCTGCAGCATATAGTTTTTCGTCAGGACCGTAAAGCGGAGTCATAAGAAGGGTACCACCTTCAATACTCCTTGCATCACCTATGGAAGATACTGCCACATCAAGACGATCACCGACACGTGCAAATGCCGGTAGCTTTGCCGTAACCATAACTGCGGCCACATTTCTTACACGAAATTGATCAGGAGAAACTGTAACCCCAAACCTGACAAGCATATTAGCTACAGATTGTACAGTGAACATGGCACTTCCTGAGTCCCCTGTGCCTTTCAGGCCTACTACTAAGCCGTACCCGACAAGATCATTTTCTCTGACCCCTTCCACCCCGGCTATATCCTTTATCCGTGATTGAGCAAGGATATTCCCGGTAACACAAAGGATCAAACTAACAGTTATAAAAACTCCGAAGGCAGCCTTATTGAATTTCACGGCCCACACCTCCTCACGCTTGCCTCAATACTTAAACCGTAGGTTAAAAGAGAAACTTAATCACACCGTTAAAGAACCTTTGTAAAAATCCTGACAGCCCTGTTTTTTCTTTATTATCCAATATACCTTCATAACGTATTTCGGCACATCCTACGTGAGTAGACAGGACTGTATTATCAGCCTTTATATCTTCCGGCCTGACCAAGCCTGAGATAATAATATTCTGCTTCTCTTTGTTGATTACAAGACCTTGGGCTCCTTCTATTCTTAGTGTACCGTCAGGCAACACTTCAACTACCCTTGCAGTCATATTTGCAACCAAATCCCCGGAACGCGATGTTGCATTTTGTCCGTTGAAACCGGTATTTGCATTTATACCTAACCCGGGGATAAACGATAATAAGCCTGAGCCTTCAACCAAAGCACCACCTAAGGTTTTACCCGCCCCGGTCTGGGCTCTATGACTTGCGTGTGCCCGCTCTATAATAAGGACCGTAATTAAATCCCCTTCTTTCCTGGCTTTATGATCAACAAAAAGCGAATTTGAGTCAGGATTCCAAAGGGAGTTGCCCGCAGCATTAACTTGAAATCCTCCGAGGAGGATCCCCGATGATACAATTACAATACATAAGGTTAGGTTCAGAATTATTTTATGAGGCATCTTGTCACCTCCGAAACAAAGACCTAAATATGATCTTAAATACCCTGCACACGTTGAGAATCGACTACTTTCGCCCTGACAATTACACCGGAAGATGTATTCTTTACCCGTATCAAATCGCCTACTGATCCTGCTTCAAGAGCTTGTCCCGGAATCGTTACGGCAACACCGCCTGATACTGCTTCCAAGGCTACTAAATCACCTCTCAGAATCACAGGGGGGTGTTGAACATTACTGAATGTAACGGGTCGCCCTGCAGGAATCGTATGTTTTGCCATCATACCGTCAATAAGTAAGGAATCGAACACTACATCCTGGGGAACGTCAGCAAGATCATAAATTGAAAGGGTTAGATCGTCAGGTGATATAATTTCATTCCTTTGAATAGTCCTTGTAGATACAACTATTTCCTTGGCCACATCCAGCCTTACCCTTACTTGGAGAGTCCGTGTAACCCTACCGTCCACTGAAATTTCCACTTTTACACTGGTGGTCCCAAGGAATTTAGTACTGGGCAAAGGTTCCACCTGGATCTTAATATCACCGTCAGGGACTGTTGTTTTATCTTGTACCGGAAGCACAGTAATCGTCGTATCCTCCGGGTTCCATGGCATGTTATTTCTAATAAATCCTTCCACAGCCCGAACAATCTCATCACACGTCACAACAGTAGATCGGGTTTTCACACTTATGGTAACAGGTGAGACAATAATAATATCATCAGGATCATAGCCTGCCTGTCTCAGCCGGACCCTTACTATTGCAAGGCTTAAAGTCCTGGTTTGCCCGGGAGAAGGGGCTTTCCCAATTTCAATGCTTTTAAGATCCTCCACCATATCCCGAGCCATTCCGCTAAAAGTTGCAATATCCCCTAAAGATATAATGGGTTTCCCAATTTCACAGGGACTTATGATGGTTATTTTCCCCTTATAGCCTGGGATTTCATATTCGCCTTGTGCTGCCTCAACCTTCCGGATACCTGCTGACCCTATAAAAACAACGGTTACCGAAAGGATAACGGCTATCAAAATAAAGGCGGTTACATTTCTGGGCATTTCAGATCACTCACATTTATCTTTTGAGGTTATTTGCAATAGCCAACATATCATCGGAAGTCTGTATGGCTTTGGAATTCACTTCATAAGCACGCTGTGCAATAATCATATTAACCATTTCTTCCACTACTTTTACGTTAGACATTTCTAAGAAACCCTGGGATATAGTCCCAAATCCCTCAAGTCCCGGCGTTCCTATTATGGGTTGGCCTGAAGATGCCGTGGCCATATATAAGTTTCTGCCTATTGCGGACAGACCCGAAGGATTTATAAATTTTGCAAGTTCAATCTTACCTATTTCCTGGGGATCACTATCCCCTGAAATAAGAGCTGACACAGTTCCATCTGTGCCGATTGATAAATCTACAGCTTCAGCGGGAATTAAGATTTCAGGTTCTATAGGGAAACCGTCAGAAGTGACCATCCGCCCTTCATCATCTCTTTTAAATGAACCGTCTCTCGTAAACGTTACAGATCCGTCAGGCATTAATATCTGAAAAAAACCGTCACCCTCAATAACAAGATCAAGGGTCCCCTCAGTCTGGATAAAATCCCCTTGAGAGAACACTCTCTGGATTGATGCAGGTCTTGTGCCAAGCCCAACTTCAATCCCGGCGGGGACCCGGGCCCCCTCAGCTACCGTAGAACCTGACATGCGTAAGTTTTGGTACATAAGATCCTGAAAGTCAACTCTGCTCCGCTTGAAACCATATGTATTAAGGTTTGCCAGGTTATTGGCGATAACATCCATGTTTAGCTGTTTCCCTAGCATACCTGTGGCTGCACTCCATAATGCCCTCATCATTTCTTTTCACCGTCCATTCTTTAAGTTGGCATCTAAAAATAATAAGGATAACCGTCCGGATTCCGGAGAGTCATCCTGAAGCATTTCCTCCAGTTGCCTCAATCGTTCAGCAACTTGTTGCCTCCGCCAATGCGGTCCAGCCTTTTCTTCCGGTTAGACAACTCTCCCCACATCATTTACGGTTTTATCTAATGTTTGATCTATTGCCCAGATCATCTTTTGACATGCCTCATACCTTCTCATACCTGATATCATCCGGACCATTTCTCCGATGGGATTTACATTCGACATTTCAAGAAAACCCTGGCGAACAGTAAACGTCCCTAACCCTGCTTGGCCTATATTACCAGGTGGGATTCTGAACATCCCGCTCCCTATTTTTTCTATAGCAAAGGGGTTATTACATGATACGATTCTGAATTTATCGTGGACTTCACCATCTACCAGGATAGTACCGTCTGCTGAAACTTCAACTTTCCTGGCATCATGCGGAATAGTTACAGGTCCCCGTGTGCCTATAACAGGCATGTCGTTTGTTGTTGTAACAGTGCCTGATTGTGACAGTTTAAAAGTCCCTGCCCGTGTATATAAGTCCCCCGAAGGGCCTCTGACAACAAAATAGCCTTCACCTTCAATCCCTAAATCGAGAGATCCTTCAGTTTCAACAAGCGGTCCCTGACTGTGATCCGAACTAATACCATGGATATACGCCCCATACCCTATGAAGCCTAGAGGAGTGGTCCGAATATGATCTTTCGATCCAGATGTACCAAGGCTTCTTATTACTTCCTCCCGGAAGGAGCCTGTAATGGGTATATCCCTTTTGTAACCGGGTGTATCAATATTTGCCAGATTCCCGGCAATTACGTCATGCTCTATAAGCCCAGCGGTCATGCCTGAAGTTGCAGCATATAGACTGTGAACCAATTTGTCACCCCCTTTTAAAGAATTTGTTATCCGGGTACCCAGATGAGACTAACCCACTATATAAAATAAGCAATTATCATGCCAATCCCGAAAATTCTTGTGTCAGGGTGTTTCTTGGACACCAAAAGAAAACTAAACGGCAGCTCAACGAGCTGCCGCACTGAATTTTTCTTTAGCCTATACCTGTTTTTTGTACCTGGTACTATATGTCCCTAGGCGTATTCTTCATGGGTACATGCGCAGAAATTTCCCAATTTTTATCCTTTATCTCTCACTGCTCTCCATGCCGCATCCATGGTGCTTCTCATAAGCATAGCAATGGTCATAGGTCCTACGCCGCCTGGTACAGGTGTAATATAACTTGCAATTTCCTTCGCTTCATCAAACTTTACGTCACCTACTAATATACGTTTACCGTCTTCCCTTTTGCCGACTTCATTTACGCCGACATCTATTACTACAGCCCCGGGTTTTATATAGGTCGCATCAACCATTTCAGGCCTCCCGACTGCAGCAACAAGTATATCCGCCTCTTTGCATACACCAGGTAAATCCTGGGTCCGGGAATGACAAATGGTTACAGTTGCGTGTTGGGCAAGGAGAAGCATGGCTACAGGCTTACCCACGATATTGCTGCGACCTATCACCACTGCACGCTTACCTTTAATTTCTACACCTGTCTTCTCTATCAGACGCATAATTCCCAAGGGGGTGCAAGGGACAAAAGCTTCTTTACCTACAACGAAATTCCCTACACTTATCGGATGAAACCCATCTACATCTTTTCTGGGATCTATGGATTCTAAGACTTCTCCTTCATCAAGATGTTCAGGTAAAGGCAACTGGACAAGAACACCGTGAATCTTTTCATCTTTATTTAATTTCTCTATTGTCTCTATAAGCTCTTCCTGCCCCGTTGATTCAGGCATAGCATATTCTTCTGAATATATACCTAAATTTTCACACATTCTTTTTTTGCTTGATACATAAACGCGGGACGCCGGATCATCACCGACAATAATCACGGCAAGCCCCGGAGGATATCCATTTGCCTTTTTAAATTTCTCTACCTCTCCAGCTACTTCCTCCCGGACTTCTTTCGCTACAACTCTTCCGCTTATAATCGATGCAGCCATGTCTCTGAGTCCTCCTTATTTTTATGTTGTTGCTTTATTCTATATCCTTTACAAGCTTTTTAAATTGCCTTCCCCTAGCCCTATAATCACTGAAAAGATCAAAGCTGGCGCATGCAGGGGATAACAAAACCACATCTCCCGGGGCAGCTTCAAGAAATGCCGCGTTTACAGCTTCTTTAAGATCCTCGGCAACCACAATCTTTACCTTCCGCCTGTACTTTCCCTCTGCTGTTTCTATGGAATCCTTGATTTTCTCGGCGGTATGCCCCATGAGTACAGTAGATTTAATTCTCCTAGCGATTGTCTCTCCAAGACCTTGAAAGGATAGGTTTTTATCAGAACCCCCAGCTATAAGGATAATCGGAGCCTGAAAAGATTCAATTGCAGCAATAGCCCTGCTGGGTGTGGTAGCACCGGAATCATTATAAAATCTGACACCCTGCTTTTCCGCAACAAATTCAATCCTGTGTTCAACCCCAGTAAACTCCTTTATGATATTGCGGAGATGCATAAAATCACACCCGGCAAGAGCCATAATAACAGATACAGCCAAAATATTTTCAATATTATGTTCACCGGGTAATTTTATATCGCCCAAGGAAAGGGCGGCTTCGGTCCTACCTTCTATATCAACGATAATTTCCTGACCTTTAACATATGCGCCTGATTGTAACTTTTCATGTCTCGAAAATAACATAAGTTTTTCAGGGCATGATGATTTCATGGAGTAGGCCCCCGGATTATCCCGGTTTAAAATTGCGTAATCCCCCGGCCTTTGGTGTCTAAAAATGTTTTCCTTAGCTTCTCCGTATTCTTTCATTGATCTGTGGTGATCTAGGTGGTTAGGGGACAGATTCAGGACCACACTTATGTTAGGACTTTTCTTTAAAGGTTGAAGTTGAAAGCTTGAAAGTTCCAGCACAACAATACAATCAGATGTGATTTTAAATACCTCAGGGAGGAGAGGTGTCCCAATATTTCCGCCTACAAAGACCTTCTTTCCCCCTGCTTTAAGAATCTCACCTACAAGTGTAGTTGTTGTGGTTTTCCCGTCGCTTCCGGTTATACCGATAACCGGGGCTTCACATAAATCCAAGAATAAGCCGATTTCATTTGATTGTAGAACCCCCTTTTCCCTGGCTTTAACAAGCTCAGGAAGATCAAGTGGCATACCGGGGGTGGGGAAGATCATATCAAAACCATCCAGCTCCGAAAGATAATCCTTACCAAACTTGAATTCCACAGGCAACCTATCTAAATCGGCGCTTATACCTTTAAGCTGCGGCCTTTCCCTTTTATCACATGCCATGACCTTTGCCCCAGCTTCAATAAGAAATCTAATAACCGGTATGTTACTTATTCCGATTCCCAATACGGCAACTTTTTTGCCGCTGAACTCCCTCATATAGTTTTTTTGTTTTCGAGTTACCACAATATTTATCCTCCGCAGCCTTTCTAATCCCCCAAATATTTTTAAACTCGGCTTTATATTAAGTTTACAGGAAATACTGTCTGCTGCAAGTGGTATCTAACAATTTGCCCTATTCTATAGTGTGGCTTAAATCTCCTGCCTTAAAAGTTGCACGTTTTAAAAACCAGCGGTATACTTTATATAATAATAGCTGAACGGTAATGGCCGGGGAACTTTTCCACCTATAGTTCGTTTAATACTTATATGGGTACCTTTAAACTTTCTTTAATATAAAGAAGGATAGGGTGGTAGAGATATGCTGAATACACAAGCTATAGCAAATGCCCGGTATAGAGAAACCAATATAGAAGCCTTTGAAGAATTAGTGCGAACTTATGATAATAAACTCTACCGCGTTGCATTGAGGTTAACGGGAAACCCCGAAGAAGCGAAAGATCTCGCCCAGGAAGCGTTATTTAGGGCATACCGCGGCTTTAATAAGTTTAAAATGGGCACATCATTTGAGAGATGGTTGTTTCGCATAGCATCAAACCTTTATATAGATAAATTAAGGAAACACGGCAAGTACAGATTTGAATCCCTTGATGAACCTATTCCCACAAAAGACGGTTATGTACAGAAAACCCTCCCGGATTTAACAGGTAATCCCGCTGAAATTGCAGAGCTGAATGAGCTTACCGATAAAATCCAAGCTGCCCTCCAATCCCTGCCCCTTAACTATCGTATGGCAGTTGTACTATATGATCTCGAGGGATTTTCTTATGAGGAAATAAGCGGTATTCTTGATTGCGCCATCGGTACAGTAAGATCCCGTATACATAGAGGGCGCAGACTTCTCCGGAAAAAACTGGCGCCATACGTTTATCAGGGAACTGAAATCGGAGTCGGGTGATAATGAATATGAATTGTGAGAAAGTAAAAAGTTTGCTTTCCGCTTACCTTGACAGTGAATTAAGCAGCCATGAAATGCGTCAAATTAGGCTCCATCTCATTGATTGCGAAACATGTAAAAGTGAATACGAATCACTCAGAACAACAAAGGATATCCTTGGAATGCTAGATTCGCCTTCTTTACCTCGGGAATTTTGGCCTGAATTAAGGGATCGGATTAAATCACAACCAATACCGAAATCATATTCAAACTTATTTATGAAACTGATTATCCCTGCCGCTGCAATGGTGATTTTAGCAATTCTTCCGTTTGTCATGGCTACACATACCCGGGCATCAAAGGATTTTATTAGCACTAAACCGAACTCCATTGAACCCTATGTAAGGGAATATATTATTTCAGAATTGGATAGGCCGTTCTCAGATAAGACTTCCCTTGGCTTTGTAGCCGCCGGTCAGGCAGTTACCATGTATTCATCTAATCTTTTTGAACTTTACGACGGTTACTCCGAACCCAACGATACAATCCCTGCTTCAACCCGGACGGAAAAACAGACACAACCAAAAGCATTTCAACCGGTTATGTTTGTTTCGCCAAAATAGGCGGTTTCTGTATCAGAAGGTGAATTCCTGTCATGTTTAAAAAAACAATTGCCATTATAATACTGTGTTTACTCATTATATTGTTCCCGTCTGTATCATATGGGCATGAGTCCCTATCCGATCCTGGGCATAAGCCCCCTTTAGAGAACAGCGGTACAGATCCCTGTAATGCTGAAGCCGCATTGGAAATAATTGAACGTGTAGCTGAAAACACAGGCAATATAAGCTTTAAGGCGGCAAAAACGGTAATCATGTGGCATCCGCCTGGGACAACTGCCTGTATGTCCAATATAACTCATAAGGCACCGAATCTTACTAAAACAGAATACCTGCCTTCATCATCATCCACATGTGGGCTTAGGACTATAATATCAGACGGGAAATCAACTTGGCATTATGAACCATCCCTTGAGGTAGTATTTCATATGCCTGAGATACCTTCACTCCATGATGATCTTAAGGATAAGAATGAAGGCGGCAAACCTAACAGGATTAAAGATATAGCACTTATTAAAGATAATTATGAGGTTTCAATGGTTTCCACTGAAAATCTGATAGGGCGGTCTGCCTATATAATTGAATTAAAACCTCGCCATTTCGGTAACCCGTCCAGAAAAATTTGGGTGGATAAAGAATACCCCTTTATTCTTAAGACGGAAAAATACGGATCTGACGGGGCCTTATCATCGGTATCCTTTTATAACCAAATTGAATTTTTCCCTTTCTTTGATGACGATATCTTTAAGCTTGATATTCCGTCCAATATTACTAAAGTGGAATTACCTGTATTAAGCGGTTTAATCCCTTTGGATGAATTAAATAGAAAGGCGGATTTTTCCATTCCCATGCCAGAGTTCATCCCACCGGGTTATGTAATCGAAGGAGGTATACTCAGTTCGTATAAACCGTTTCCTGCTGCACATATACGCTTGACTGACGGCTTAAATACGATATCATACTTTGTGTCACCGGGAACCGGGGGGAATAATAAAGGACAAGATACATTATCGACCATGGCTGATATGTCAGGGGTGAATGTTGTCAGACGATCTGAGAAAGGGTATGATCTCACCCTTGTAGGGGAATCCGACGAATCTCTGTTGAAGAAAATGGCTGAATCGATTCACCCGCCCCTTATACAAAATAAGCCGCCCCGACATCCCTTGGTAGATTACTTGAGCAGCTTCCTGTATCAGTTATTTTTATTAGAAAGATAAGAAAGGAGTCATATTTATGAGCCTCGATAGTCCGAACAGGAGAAAAAAACTATTTATTTCATATGTTGTAGTTGCCGCAGTGAGTGTGCTTATCACATGGTTGGTGTTTTTGTATTTTGGGAACAGCGGAGAAATTCTTGCAGCAACCAATAATCTTCCTGAAGAACCCGCTTCATCCGTGGCAGTATCAGAAACAGTACAGCCGATCACTGTTGCAGCGCAACCCAGCGGGTACATGTTAAAGGACAGTATTGCAGATGTAGCTGAACGTGTAGGCCGGGCAGTAGTTAATATTGATACAAAGCGTACTGTAAAAGTATCGCCTATGCCGTTTGGGGATCTGTTCTATGAATTCTTCGGTATGAGACAGCAGGATATCAGCCGTGAGGTGGAAGTCCCTGCAATAGGAAGCGGATTTATCGTCAAAACCGACGGATATGTGCTTACCAACAACCATGTTATTGAAGGTGCAAAGGAAATTGTTGTAACCTTGGCAGACGGAAGAAAGTTTGACGGTAAAGCTATGGGCAGAGATCCCAGGAATGATCTGGCAATAGTTAAAATAGAAGCAAAGAATTTACCTGCGGTGCAACTCGGCGATTCAGATAAAGTTCGGCCAGGGGATTTCGCAATTGCTATAGGAAACCCCTATGGATTACAGCATACTGTGACTGCAGGCATAATTAGTGGGCTTGCCCGATCTTTAGACGGAGATCCCAAGGAGCCGGGAATATATATTCAGACAGACGCCGCAATTAACCGTGGGAACAGCGGGGGTCCGCTTATTGATATTGATGGGAAGGTAGTGGGAATTAACACTGCAATCATCCCTCAAGCCCAAGGTTTAGGGTTCGCTATACCTGTAAATGTAGCAAAAAGTGTAATGGACGACTTAATAAGCGGAAAGAAAATAACTTATCCCTGGATAGGTATTCAATTACAGGATCTTACCACCCAATTATCTGAATACTTTGGGGTACGTGAAAAGTCCGGAGCAGTAGTTGCTTATGTATACCCGAATTCCCCTGCGGAAAAATCCGGGTTGAAGGAAGGCGACATAATCCTTAAAATCGGTGATGTGGAAATTAAAAATATAACCAAGCTGCAGGATGAGGTCCGTAACCGTAAAGCCGGAGATAAAGTAGTACTCCAAGTATGGCGAAATAAAAACTATATGCTTATTACAGTTGTTCTCGGTGAAATGCCAGATGAGTAAGGTACATTATAAACTGAATATTATTGGATAACAGATTAAAAATCACAGAATAACGGTATAGACGGCTGCCTGAACAATAAAAAACAATATAGGCAGCCGTTTTTCTTATGTTCTTTTAAACAAAAATTCAAATCCGGTAGTATAATAACAATATAATCAGATAGGCTTCTTTATTGAAAAGAAAGGGCGGATTTCCCCAATGTCAAACATCAGACGTCTTTACAGAATCAGAAGTCAGAGAAAACTCGGCGGGGTATGTGCAGGGTTAGCCAGGTACTTCAATATAGATGTCAGCATTATCCGGATTGTCTGGATCCTCCTTGCAGTATTGTACGGTTCGGGGATTCTTGCCTATATTCTTGCCTGGATTATTATTCCAGAAGAACCCTGAAAACAGTTATCCTTTGCGCCAAAAGTCAGGGATAAAAAGGACTAAAACAGTGAAAAGCTCTAACCTGCCTAATAACATACATGCGCTTAATACCCATTTTCCAAAGGCAGGTATAGGGTGATAAGTAACTGCCGGTCCCACCGCCATAAGGCCGGGCCCGACATTTCCTAAAGTTGCTGCCACTGCAGAACAAGCAGAAACAAGATCAAGGCCAAACCCGGTCATAATAAGTGATCCGCCGGCAAACACAATCAAATACAAAAAGAAAAAAGCAGTGATGGTATTCAGAGTATCACGGGAAACCGGGGATCCGTTTATTTTAGGTAAGGTAACAGCCCGCGGGTAAATAAACCGGAAACTTTCTTTGTATCCATGTTTTAAAAGGGCTAGGATCCTACTGACTTTAATTGCTCCCGCTGTGGAGCCTGCGCACCCTCCTATAAGCATTAAGATTATAAGGATCGCCTTAGAAAACGGCGGCCACATATTAAAATCCACAGTGGAAAAACCTGTTGTAGTAATAACCGAAACAACTTGAAAGCATGAATGCCTGAGGGCTTCCCTGAAACTTTGAAAACTCACAGATAAATAAAGGTTGGCTGTTATTAAAGTAATGGCAACTAGAATTATGGAAAAATAGAGCTTAAGTTCGGAATCCTGAAAGAATACTTTTAATTTACGCCCGCTTGAGGCCTGAAAATACAGGGTAAAATTGATACCAGCAAGAAACATAAAAACTGTAATAATCCAATAAAGCCCGGGATTTGCCCATGCACCTATACTTGCTGCCTTTGTAGAAAAACCCCCTGTGGCCATTGTGGCAAATGCATGGTTTACCGAATCAAAAAGGTTCATTCCCGCCATACAAAGTAAAATTATCTCAGCCACTGTAAACCCAACATAAATCAGCCAAAGAGTCTTTGCGGATTCCTTTATTCTGGGAACAATCCTCTCAGGCAAAGGCCCCGGCACCTCCGCCTTAAACAAACGGCTTCCCCCACTGCCGGCACCGGGTAAAACCGCTATAAACAGGACAATAATCCCCATTCCGCCCAACCAGTGTAAAAGGCTGCGCCAGAGCAGGATTCCGTTGGGTTGGGCATCAACGTTTTCTATCACTGTGGCACCTGTGGTGGTGAGTCCGGACATGGCTTCAAAAAATGCATCATGATATGTAGGGCATGCCTTATATATAACAAAAGGTAAAGCCCCTACTGCAGCCGCAATAATCCATCCCAATGTAACTATGGCGAAGGATTCCTTAACCCCTGGAGTCTTAGTTGTATTTGAAGCGGTTTTTATAAGAATACCCAATCCTACAGAAATAGCAGCTGCAACAAAAAATGACCATACATCATTTTGGTGGAAACAAAAGGATACGGACATTGGGACTAACATTAATAACCCCAAAATAATAACTAAAACCCCTATTGTATTAAATACCGGTCTGATATCCAAAGTTAAGTCGCCTCACAGAAAAAATTCATTGCCAAACTATTTTATACAATCTTCAAGATGTGGTACTACGGAAGGCATGGCAAAAACCACAATCCTGTCTCCGGGGAGAAGGACTGTATTGCCCCGGGGAATTATAATTGTGTCCCCACGGATTACTGAACCTACTATTGCACCTTTGGGGAACCCTAAATTCTGAAGGGGTTTATTACATATTTTTGCAGTATGCGGTAGGCTTATCTCCATGACTTCCAGATCCCCTTTACCAAGCAATGTAAGGGACACAACGTTAACATTATGAATAAGCCTCAATATAGTGCCGGAAAAAATCATTCTCGGAATAACAGTGGCATCAATACCCATTTGTGATGCTATTGGCATGTAATCTTCTCTTTTAAGTTTAACAACAACGCTTTTGACCCCTGCATGTTTCGCCATATACCCTGCAAGAAGATTTGTTTGATCCTCGCCTGTCAATGCCACAAAGGCATCTACGGATTGTATTGTATTATCATGGAATATGTCCGGCTTTGCACCATCGCCACGGATTACCAGGGCATGATGTAATTCACGCGCTAAGTAATGGCATGTATCTTCATCATGTTCAATTACTTTAACAATAGGAATGTGCCTCCTGTTTTGTTCCAGGTAATGGGCTAATAAAAGGCCGGTTCTTCCTCCGCCGAGGATTGCCACAGAGCGGACAGTGTGATCCTTTGTGCCTACAAGCCAACCTATTTCAGTCGGGGCGCCTGTCTTTCCTATGATGAAAATATTATCCCCCGCTAAGATATGGGTGCCCCCGTGAGGCACTAAGACTTCACCGCTACGGAGGATGGCCCCGATAGTACATGACGTAATATTTGCATCCTTTACAGTCATTCCGGCAATGGGGGAATTCTCCTGGACTTTGAATCCCAGCATTTGGACTTTTCCGTCGGCAAAATACCGGACTTCCGTTGCAGCCGGAGTCCTGAGAAATTTAAAGGCTTCGTATGCCACTGCCTCTTCAGGGCTTATAATCACATCAATACCCAGCTGCGTTAAGGAAAGGCCATTCTCTGACAGTCCGTGATATTCCGGGTTTCTTATGCGCGCCACTGTTTTTTTGGCTGAAAGATGCTTGGCAGTCATACAAGCCACCATATTAACTTCATCACTGTCGGTTACTGCAATAAACAGGTCCGAATTAACCAGACCTGCATCTTTAAGGACTTTCCCGCTTGCACCGTTTCCGTGTACAGTCATTACATCAAGATTTTCACTCAGCTCTGTCAGGGTTTCTTCCCTGGAATCTATAACCACCACATTATGCCCGGCCTCTGCCAGCATCTTCGAAATTTGAAATCCTGTTTTACCCGCTCCCACAATTACAATTGTCAAGTCATCACCCCTTTCCGACCCGGGTCGTTTCCCATCTATGAGAGGTCCCTGTTTTCAATTGTTTCATTGTATATCAAGTCAGCTGTATAATATATTATTACGCATTCATCCTACGCTTAAAAACATAGGCTCTCTATAAATTTTCCACGTAAAGTCGTAACTTATGATATAAGTATGACATAAGTGTGCCCGCTTTCATTTGGGTTGTCAAGATCATGTTTTGGAAACGTTTTTCAGGTGATGACGGTTTCTAAGCCGAAAGGAGGCATGTAATGCTATACTGTGCACGCTGTGGTCTCAGGTATCCTGTTAATATAGGGGTATGGCGTTGTATTTGCCAAGGAGAACTGGAATATGATAATCCACATGAGATCGTAGTCCCGGATCTTAATGATCTTATTCCTCGTCCATGTTCCATTTGGAGATACAGGGAAGCATTGCCAGCTTTGGAGGATGAATATATTATAACCTTTAATGAAGGGTACACCCCAATCATCACTATAAAATACCATGATATTCCTATATGGCTTAAACTTGATTTTCTTTGCCCTACCGGATCTTATAAGGATCGCGGCACCTCAGTTATGATTTCCTGTCTGAAACAAACCGGCATAAAATCCGTGGTGGAAGATTCATCAGGAAATGCCGGGGCTTCAATCGCTGCATATGCAGGGAGGGCGGGTATGAAATGTACAGTGTTTGTGCCTTCAGATACATCCCCCGGGAAACTCATACAAATCAGGGCGTACGGTGCAACGATTGAGATGGTAGACGGCACAAGACAGGATGTGGCTAAAGCATGTCAAGAAGCTGCTGAGGGCAATCATAACGGAGAAACCTTCTACGCAAGTCATAATTGGAATCCTTTTTTCTTAGAAGGTATCAAAACCCTGGCATATGAGATCTGGGAGCAGGGCGTGAGAAACAGTATAATGCCAAATTGGGTAGTTATCCCGGCCGGCTACGGAAGCTGCGTGCTTGGTGCTTATCGTGGGTTTTCGGATCTTGTAAATCAAGGTAAACTCCATGAAATTCCCAGGCTTATCGTTGTGCAAGCTAAAAACTGCGCACCTGTTTATGAAGCATACTTACGTGGGGGTACAGAGGTTTTGCCTATACACGGACAAAGAACAATAGCTGAAGGAATTGCATGCAGTAATCCTGTCAGGGGATCCGAAATCCTTCATGCCGTGAGAGCATCAGGGGGGGTTGTTATGGCGGTCGCTGAGAAGGAAATAGAATGTGCTGCCATTGAATTGGCAAAGGACGGAGTATTTGTGGAGCCGACATCAGCAGTAGTGGTGGCAGCATTAAAGCGCTTAATTGATAATGAAGTGATTTCAGGAAATGATATTGCACTTGGGATCCTTACAGGGACAGGCCTCAAAGCCACGGATTACTATGGAAGCCGCCTCTGATATCGGAATTTATCCGGGTTTCTTTTGAGCCTTTTATGATTAGTGAAGATATGCACCCGGGGGGTAAGTTTCAATTATTTCAATGAAGGCTTTGACTACCTTAGGATCAAATTGACTCCCGGAATATTGCCGTAGTTCAGCTAAAGCCTCTTGATCTGTCATTGCAGCACAATACGGCCTGTCAGAGGTCATAGCATCGAAAGCATCCACCACGCCGATAATACGTGCCTCGATGGAGATCTCATCCCCTTTTAGGCCGAAGGGGTAGCCTGTCCCATCATATCGTTCATGATGCTGCTCTATAATGGGTCCTGCATCCGCCAGGAATGTATCTTCAATCATTTTTCTGCCTTCTATGGGATGTTTGATTATCTTTTCCCATTCCTCCGGAGTTAAAGGCCCTTTCTTCTTAAGAATATGATCCGGTATCTTTATTTTCCCGATATCGTGTAAAAGGGCGGCATATATTAATAATTCAAGTCTGTCCGGGGGGAGCCCCATTTTTTCTCCTACCAGCATAGATAGGCTTTGGAGCCTTTCACAATGTTTTTGTGTATGATTATCTTTTCTTTCAACTTCCTTAGCGAGAGCGACGAGCCGGTGAATCTCGTCGCTCAAGGCATGAAAAATCGGTTGTGATGACATATAAAGTAGGGTTACACCCTCTTCAGTCCGGAAGTATACCTCCTCCATGAGACGTGTAACAACAAGGTAATCCCCGGGCCGCAATCGGACTGTTTCATCTTTTCCGTTCTTACAGGTCAGTACCCCATCGAGAATAAAATAAAATTCAAACCCATTCCAGTTTGGCTCAGATGATAGGGTAATAAGGGCATTTGCAGCAATATACTGCTTCATTATTTCAATTCCGTTTCCTCTTGCCAGGAGTCTGACTTCTGTCGACTTCTTGCTTGCCTGCTTAATAAAATCAGATTCGCGGCCAATGCGAACTCCTTCCATATAACCTCCCTACTGAGCATGTAGAATTTATACGCATAATATGTACAGTATTCCCATACGTAATACTAAAGGCCTGCAACCCTCAAAGGGACGGATAAGATGGATATACCACCGGTATCCACCTTACTACCTTCACACCCTACCCCCGATACAGACTGTTTGTTCTGCCCATCACTGTTATCACTCGACTTAGACAATAATGATCCGATAACTTTATCAAGGCTCTCAGCGTTTTTCACAATCTTGAGGGCATTGGATAACCCGGCTCCGATCCTGTCATCAGCCTTTTTAGTTAATTGGGGGACCGCCTCACTTAATGATACATAACCTACCTTAACTGATGAAGATTCGAACTTGGCCTCGCATAGCGAAATACCGGTAAACGACACTAAGGCGAGAATAGTAACTAACGCAATAATTATCCGTAACTTCCTCATGGTGCTTTACCTCCTCGGCAATATCGTATTTCCCAGACCCCTCAGATTCAATCACCTGCCGCCCTGTTGCAAGCAGGTGATGGGCATACTAAATAAAACTGGATAGACTCGCTGAACATCAATTTCGCCACGTGCTTGGATTTTCCTGCCTAAACCGACTGATATTAGACAATTCCCCCGGAATCTATAGAATTTGTATAGTTTTTAGCGAAAGATATATAAAATGTGGGGCTTGGGTGCTCTTAACATCATAGAAGGGGTTACTCCGTTGTGTAAACTATATAAATGTTATCAACTTGGCAGTATAAGGCGTGTACAGTTTGGAGCCGGCGGTGGGAATCGAACCCACAACCTGCGCATTACGAGTGCGCCGCTCTTCCATTGAGCCACGCCGGCTGGAAGGAATTTTATAAGATACGGAGATGATCTGACATCGCCAGTATAACATGGTGAAATTGCTGTGTAAAGATGATCAGGCTTTGATGTTGTATATGTGGTTGAGCCTTGGTAATTAAGTTTAGTAACCGGCCACAGCTTCTTTAAGAATATCACCTGATGAATCAAAGGGTTGTCTTACACCCAGTAAATGTGATATAGTCGGTGCCACATCAATAATGGATGTGGGCCTGTCTACAATAACACCGTCATTTACACCGGCCCCGGAAAAAAGCATAAAAACCCGGCGTGACGATTCATCGCCTGTGTTGTGTTGCCCCCCTATCCTAAGATAAAGATTATTAAAACTGAAATGGTGGGGTGGATCAGCCCAGATGTACAATGATCCGAAAGCGGGATGAGCCCCTGCCTTTGCCAGCTGATCACGGGACATGTATCCTCCGAAATAGGGTTTGTTTCTTAGTGCATTAATAATTTTATTGTAGTCGACCGGGGTAATATCCCACAGAAAATAGAATTGCAAGGAAAGATCCCCGCCTTTTAGTATGACTATATCAGTGCCTGGGGATGCCTTTTCACCGGGTGAGAGGATTTCTGTGATATATCCAAGTTTATTTAAGGTCTCTAGTACATCGGGCAAACTTGTCTTACCTTTATAATGGGACATTCCATGATCACTTGTAAGAATAATTACTGTTTGATCAAGGATTCCAAGATCATTTAGTGCATCCACAAGAAGACCGAGATCCAAGTCCATGGAGATAAGTTTGTGAATGAGTTTATCCTTCCATGTTTCATAGTTGAAAGCAAGGGAAAAGCCGTAATTGAGTCCTAAGTTATGACCGGTGGCATCTAAGTCATCAGCATATATCGCCAGGAACCCCGGGATCCCGGGGATAATAATTGATTGCCCGTTTTCTGCGTTAACCGGTTCTTGTCTGAGGAGTTTTATCGCCTCAATAACCCTTTTATGCCAGGAGCCTGAGGGCTGCACATATAGGTGGTGGGGATCATTAGATCTAATGTTGCGTCCTTTAAGCGCAAATTGCTGGACGGATGCAGATGAGAATCCTTGTTCGGCCAAAACTTCCGCAATTGTTTCAGATGAATTTTCAGCGCCTGCATCTTTTACAATGTTCTCGGAGAGATCATAATAAATATAGGTGTTACCGTGGGTTGCAGGCCAGGCACCTGTAACTATACTTGTTTGCATAGGCCGTGTCACGCTGGGAAATCCGTTATACGTATGGGTAAACAAAGTACCCCTTGATATAAGATAGTTCAAAATAGGCGTCCCCGGCAACCCCGGGCTGTTCGCCCATTCATAATACCGGTAGGCAAATCCATCCCAATTAATATATATTACATAATCAATTTTAGACTTACTTCTATCTTTATCATTGGTTCCCTGTTTGGCTAGGCCGGTGTTTATGTTAAATTTCAGGTTGCTTTGCCCTACTATATTACAGTTACTTATAGGGGCTTGCCTGCTTTCATAGGAAGAGTATGCAAAAACAAAACCCCGCCTTCCAAAGGTTTTTATGTTCGGATGTGTCCCGCTTATAATTACACCGATTACGAGTATGAAAATTGCGGCGCAGAGTTCTGATACTCTTTGTCTCAACATACGCCCCCCTGATACGTAACACGCTAATATATAATATGTGTCAGTAACCCCGTCCCCCTGACACCTCCCCTGACACCTCCGGAAGTGTTTGTAATTCCCGTAGATCGGTTATTTCATAATCCGGTTCCAATCCGGGTATAACAGATTTCCTGTCAGGGTTGTACCAGCATGTTTTTATTCCGAATCTGATCCCCCCCGCAATGTCAGAAGCCAAGGAATCGCCTACCATAAGAACAGTGTCCTTGTCGTTGTGACAAAGGGCATCGAAAGTGTATTGAAATATACCCGGGTGAGGTTTGTTGTACCCTACATCCTCAGATACAATTATCTTTTCAATGAAGGGTTTAATAGCAGAGCCTTCCATCCTGCCTAATTGTACTTTCCTATATCCGTTTGTTACTATGGCAAGCCGGAATCTTTCTGAAAGACTCCGGCAGATCTCTTCCGCTCCGTGGATTAAAAAGCTCTTTTTCGAGAGGTTAATTAAATAGAGCCTGCTAAACTCTTTAATATCAAATTCAGAGAGCCGCTTGTTAAACATCCTCCTAAACCTTTCATCAGACAATTCACCGGGGGTAATTTCGCCCTTCTCAACTTTTCGCCATAATCCTTCGTTGATTTCCCTGTAAAGTGCTAGGTGAATGTCAGCCTTGTAATCAAACTTAAAATGGAAGAATGTATCCTTTAGAGCGGCATTTTCAGCCTTGTCATAATCAAATAATGTCCTGTCAGCATCAAACAGTATGATTTCCAATCCCACGTATACAATTGACCTCCCTGGGTTTCGTTAACCAAAACCTTGGATATGTACCCTTTGTCAGTAAGTATACTATGAACA
>JAAZLO010000111.1 GCA_012689375.1 Bacillota bacterium
ATCCACACTTTGGACATTCAAACATTATAGAATATGCTCAAAGACCGTTTAAAGATAAATATGAGATGGATAAAACAATTATAGATAATTGGAATAAGTTTCTTAAAAAAGAATACTTGGTTTATGTTCTTGGTGATATATCTTTTTATGGTAAAGATAAAACAAATGAAATTATTAAAAATCTTAATGGTTACAAGGTTTTAATTATGGGAAATCATGATAGAAGAAAATCTATTACATATTGGAAGAATGTTGGATTTGATGAAGTGAGTAAACATCCTATATTGGTTGAAGATAAATATTTATTATCACATGAACCAAGATATGAGTTAGCTGGTAAGGGATTATATTATAATATACATGGTCATATACACCATTTAGATATTAATAGCGATGATAAAGATATTTATTTTAATGTTTGTGTAGAGAAAAATAATTATAAACCTTGGGATTTTGAGGTTATTAAAAAGAGATTGGAAGTGAGAAGTTGAAAGTTTATGAAGCGGCTAAAAAGCTCTACCCTGCTTTAAGTGGTATGGATTTTATTAAACAAACTTGTCCTGATAAGTTGCAGCTATGTGATAGCGACAAAATTAATTGTAACTGTAATAGACATAAAGAGTTTGTAGATAATGAATGTATTAAATGCTGGAGTCAAAAAATTAGTCAAGAAAGAATTAAATGGTTAATGGAATGTAAAAAAAATGTGTAAAATTATGGGATGTTGGTAAAATATTTTATTGGAGGGATAAGTTTTAAAAAATGTTTAATATTTTAAAAGTATTTTTAAGAAAACATAGTAAAATACAATTATTTCTATGTAACTTAGATGTTGAAAAATTCAATAAACAAAGAAATGACTTTTGCAAAATAAAAATATATAAATATTTGAAAGATGATGATTTTATTAATCAAAAAATTGAAGAAATTATTGAACATATAACTGGCAACTATGATATAGGGAAATTGAGTAAAAAGAATAAGAAAATATAATTAAAATATAATAATTAATAACTTATTCTTATAATAAAAATTTTTACAAAATTTCAAAAGGAAATTAATACATGGATTTAACAAATGCGATTTTGATAGAGGTTTAAAATTAAAGATTGAATTGAGAGGAATGACAACTGTTAATAAAAACTTATAAAAAGTTATAATGTGGTGATGGAGTTGATAAAGTCAATTAAAGTAATGTTATTACCCAACAATAAGCAAAAAACAAAACTGTTTCAATATGCTAATACAGCTAGATTTGCTTATAATTGGGCTATTTCTAGAGAACGAGAGAATTATAAATCAGGTGGTAAATTTATATCTGATAATGATTTAAGAAAAGAATTTACACAATTAAAAAAACAAGATGATTATAAGTGGTTGAATAATATAAGTAATAATGTAACCAAACAAGCAATCAAAGATGCGTGTAATTCTTACAAAAGGTTTTTTAAAGGGCAGAGCAAATTTCCTAAATTTAAGAGCAAAAAGAAATCTACACCTAGTTTCTATCAGGACAATATAAAAATAAAATTTAGTGAAACTCATGTTAAAGTTGAAGGTTTTAGTGTGAGTAAAAAACAAAACAAACAAAAACTAAATTGGATTAAGTTGGCTGAAAGAAATCGTATCCCTATGGATTCAAAATATACTAATCCGAGAATAACATTTGATGGACTAAATTGGTGGATTTCTGTTGGGGTAGAATATGAAGATTGTAGCACTACTCCATCAAACAATGGTATTGGAATAGATTTAGGAATTAAAGATTTAGCAATATGCTCAGACGGAAACACATATAAAAATATAAACAAAACAATTAAAGTAAAGAAATTGAAAAAGAAACAACGTAGGTTGCAACGTCAGGTGTCAAGAAAATACCTAAAAAATAAGAAAGGAGAATGTTACTGTAAAACGAGCAACATTATAAAAAGCGAAAAAGAACTTTTAAAAGTAAATAAACGTTTAACGAATATTCGCCATAACTATATACATCAAACAACTTCTGAAATAATAAACAGAAAACCAATGTTTATCGTATTAGAAGATTTGAATGTAAAGGGTATGATGAAGAATAAACATTTATCCAGAGCTATTCAAGAGCAATGTTTATATGAATTTAATAGACAAATTCAATATAAATCATCTTGGAATAATATTAAATTTATAAAAGCTGATAGATATTTTCCATCAAGTAAATTATGTTCTAGTTGTGGTTGTATAAATAAAAATCTGAAATTATCAGATAGAACTTATATATGTCCTGACTGTGACAACGAGATTGATAGGGATTATCAAGCCGCATTGAATTTAAAAGCTTATGGTAAGAATGTTATACAATCTGTAGCATAACACTATTAAGTTAGTACAGATATGTACCGTGCGTTAAACGGGAATTTACGCCTTTGGAGTGTTATATCAAATGTGAGTAGTATGTAGTTTATACAAAAACAG
>JAAZLO010000132.1 GCA_012689375.1 Bacillota bacterium
ATGCCTGCTATTTTTGCTTTTCCGGGTTTTGCAACTATGGCAGGTCGTTCAAATTCATAGACCTGCACCCCGTAGAACATATAGAATTTTGCCATCACAATGCCCTCCTCCCTTCGAGTGTGGCCCCGGCCCCGTGACCGGCTGCTAATAATATTTTCATTTTATCACCTCCAAAATAAAATTATTAAATGTAAGATGTTTGCAAATATATAAGCACAAAACGGCAGCCATATAAGCCGCCGCTCCCTAATCATCTTTTGTATAGTAGAAATATAAAACCTTTTTCGGATCTTCCGGTGACAATATTACCGCCACCGTGTCCGCCGAAACCGGTGTATACCCCGTTGGTGCATACCCGTCAGGGTAGAGATACCATCTGCCATAACTAATTCCTGTGCTGTATTTCCTTTTTAGAGTAACCCCGGAGACGTTATCGATGCAATATACTATCAATGTTCCAAGATAATCCCGTTCCGGCTCCGTATATCCCGTCTTTGTCGCCTGTTCCGGCGGCACAACCCCCTCGGTTATCTGCTTGATGAAATCCGTTATCCTGCCCTTACCAAGTCGACCGCCACTGTCCACGCTGAAACTTGTATAAAATCCCGACTTGCCGAATTTATGTTCAATTTCAGTGATTAAACCGAGAGAAGTATGGCCATTTTCATCAATTATGGTTGCCTCATCTCCACAGAGCAAATGCGGCCGGAACGGGCCTACAAAACTCTCAATCTTGCCAACATTTTCAAGCCAAACCGCTAATTGTTCAGCGTAGTCCCCCGCTGTTGCTGTGTCAATTCCATCCGGCACCTGCACATAGAGGGTTTTATTCGCCTGTAAATTCCAGCCCTCGTAACTTTTTACATCCGCAAACTCCGTGAACCTAAATTCACTGTCGTGTACACAAACCCTCCGGTAGCTCTCCATGTCATCACGGACAATTTCCCGGCTGAATATGTCCTTATCTCGGTAGAAATTATAAGTACTTCTATTTTCAAATCCCGGATAATCAGGACTGCCGATTACAACAGTTCCATCCGACCGCTCTTCAATTTTCCAATTCAGAGCGCCCTTGAATATTTCCTCGATTGCTTGCAAGATATTCATGTTCGGTTTAAAGTCAAACCAACCATCTTTATCCGTACCTTGAATTAAATATTGGTCACTCTCTAATTTGCCATGTTGCAAAAACTCTTCTATTATAACGCCCAAGTTTTCAAGGTCTGTCCAATATAGTTCATCCAGTGTTTGGTCTCGCAACGTCTTGCCTATCAAGTTTCTGCCGTCTGCCGTGGCCGTTTCCGAGCCCACGGCAAACTTAGACCGGTCGATATAAAAAGTCCCCATCTCGAATTCATGGTCACCATCACCCGCAGAAAACAAAAACACCACCTTTGCCCCGGGGGATAACAAACAACTATCCTCGCCTGCGGCCACATTCCCGGGATGTTCAGGGTCGTTTATATCCGGGTTTTCCAGGGACAATGTGAAACTACTGATCGGATTATCTATGTTGTGTTTTATATTGCCACCGCTTAGGTATTTATCCATTTCCCATGCAAATTCATGGATAATCAGTTTGTGTTTGTTTTCTGCGTTTTGTTTATATCCGCCGACAATGCCAAAACCAGGAAGGACATCGACCTGGAAGTGGCTCATGGAATTGTCCGGTGACACGTCTAGGCTGTCCAGGAACACTGCATCCTTCCATATTCCATGCTTTATTTTGTTGCTGGGCGTGCCATATAACTCTCCGCTATCTATATGAAATACCTGGGCCTGGGTATTTGGGAAATGTATTAGGTCCGGGTAGTATCCCGAACCTGTTTGTTTTATAATTTCGAAATTGAGTTTCATTTTTATTGCCCCTCGCCGAATTGTAGCTCGAACGCTACGTCTAGTACGTAGTCCGCGCTCTTTGGTATGTGCGCTACGTGGTAGTCTGCGGTTATTATGTCGCCGCTTGCTGGTGGTGTATCGAATATTATGAAATGTTTGCTTTCGTTTAATGTTTGTACTGTGAAATATGGTGCGCTGTCGTAGCTTGCGGTTATTAATGTCTTTCCGTCTGATGAAATTGTTACTCCCCGCCCGCTGCTCCCTACTCCTGCTAGGCGTTGCTTGTACTCGTATTCTCCGGTTATTTCGTTTAATGTTTGTACTGTGAAATATGGTGCGCCGTCGCTTGCGGTTATTACTGTCTTCCCGTCTGATGAAATTGTTACTCCCCGCCCGCTGCTCCCTACTCCTGCTAGGGTTTGTTTGTACTCAAAGTCTCCTGTGCTTTCGTTTAATGTTTGTACTGTGAAATATGGTGCGCTGATGCTTGCGGTTATTGCTGTCTTCCCGTCTGATGAAATTGCTACTCCCCACCCGCGGGTCCCTACTCCTGCTAGGGTTTGTTTGTACTCAAAGTCTCCTGTGCTTTCGTTTAATGTTTGTACTGTGAAATATGGTGCGCTGTCGTAGCTTGCGGTTATTAATGTCTTTCCGTCTGATGAAATTGCTACTCCGTACCCGCGGGTCCCTACTCCTGCTAGGCTTTGCTTGTGCTGTTCTACCCAAATGGATATATCTTGCTCGTAGTTTGTGACTATGTTGTTGTTATTTTTTACCGTTAAAGCAGTTGGGCTTAAATTAGGTATCTCGAATTTCTTATTTGCTCCGTCTCCTACTCCTAAAATTATTCCTTCTAAATTCACTCCGGAATAAATTCCCACTGCTGGGAACCGTACTTTTAAACTTTCGAATAGCCCGACGCTTTTTACCTCTCCGTTGGCTTGGGTTATTGCGAACCTAGTATTTATTGTAGTTTTTCTGGTAGTCGTATTTACTACTCTAGTGCCTGTATTGCTACCCGTTTCTCTAGTGGTTGAAAACCCGAATTCTATTCCTTTTTCTGCCTTTATTACGTTTGAAATATTTGTGTGGTCTATGAAATATCTTGCTATTTGGTTTCTTGGGAAATTTGTAAACACAAAATCGTCGCTTGGGTTCTCGAAATTAATAAATACCGTTGCGTAAATTACCACTACGTCTAGCGCTGTTTTGTTTATACTTAGCGGGTTTCCCTCTGCGTCTTTAATTAGTGCGTGTGTGTTCATAGCGCTTGTGCTTGAGGATCCCGAAATTCCTACCTCAGTTATTTCTTTGCCGACGTATTCCTCCGGATCGAGTGTTATCTTCTTTGTCACCCTAGAAACCGGGTATGCGTTTACGCTGCTGTCTATCACCGCCAACTTATTCCCTAGTGGTGCGAAGAGCGATGTTCTACTAACGCTCAAGTCTCCGGTGCCGGTACCGAAATGAATGTATGAAAAGTAGGTATTAAAATTGCATACTCGGGTGTATGCTCTATCTAGGAGTATGTTTTCCGCGTATCCCTTTTGTTTCAGTGCCCCGGTGTCTTTGTCCCTTACCTCGATATCGAACCTATTGTGTATCTTTATATCTGCTTTAAATGTTATGGGTCGTTCTGACATTCTTTCACCTTCCTTTGTTTTATGGGTTTACTACCTCTACGAATGTTAGTGTTATTGTTGCCGCTGCGGTTATCTTGAAGTTCTCCGCTGTGTAGCGGTTGTTGTATTCTATTTTTATGAAATCTACTGCCGCCGCTGCGGTCATTTTGAAGTTCTCTGCTGGGCCCGGGTTTGGCTTTTGTACTAGGTCCGTTGGCGTAAATTCTTCTGTGAATGATTCTACTGGTCCACCGCGTCCTGCAAGGTTGCCAACAGAAGCATCATACTCAACCGTTAGATTGCCCTCTACTGTTGGGAATCTACTGAAATCATCCATCACTATCCTAATCTTATCTTGTGGTGCATCAGGCTCTTCTATCCATAAATCCTGTAATGTAGGTGTAACACTCGTATCTGTGGTTTCAAGAGTAACCCTAAGCCATAGATTTGTGTCTGAGGTTATTACATCGCCATTTAATATTTCTATCCATGTTCCTTGTATTTGCCCTGTAGTGTACTCAATAGTTATATCTGTACCTGCTGGTTTATCTTCTTGCCATCTAACTCTGTATTGTCCAGAAGATTGTATAACGGGACTTATCCAATTTCCTATTATGCTTCCTATAAGAGGAGCATATTGGACTTCATTAACTGATGTCGGGGAATTTTGCCTTGTGAAACTATCTTCCACAGCGATTAATTTTGTCTCTGGGAGTTTTAATGTTAATGCTTCGTCAATTGCCCTAGTATTGGTGTGGACTCCCTGCTCAAACACACCACTCCACAAAGGAGGAGTCCCATATCTTTCAACCTTGTCAATGACATACTCCTTGTCTAGTAGAGGACCGTTATTATCTGGACCATCTACCCATTGGTACTCCTTACCTGTTACCGTAAAGGCATTAATGTTATCAGATACATCGCCCACCAAATCATCAGTGAATTTTATTATTATGTTTCTGCCTTCACCCTTACTCATTGTAAATCGCCTCCACTTCTGGCAATGGTATTGATGTAGGTACTAGATTAATAGGTGTGAAACTGCTATTGATGTTGTCATAGTTATATCCCGCCTCGTTTGTAAAATTGGATATAGATATGTTTATATCTCCTGCCACATTATTTATGCCAAATTCCCACAATGATTCGTCTATGTGAATTATAAACTCATATCCAGCCTCTGCTATACTAACTGATCCTATAGGAATGTTTGATAATGTAGTGGCATCTGTCAAGCTAAATGTAGGCACTTCCATAGTCTCATAGTTAAGTCTTACTTTGATTCTGAAACCATAATCCTCGTATGACTCTAATTCTTCATCAAGCCTTGTTTCTGCTACATTAATCAACTCAACAATAGTGTTGTCGGTTCGTCCGAACAGGAACGCTATCTCTGCAGCCGCTCTTAGGGTGAATGTATGATCGTGTTTAGGCCTGCGGTATAGCACCTCAAGTAGATTAAGTGTAGCAGTAGCACGGATGTTAAATTTTTCTGCTGGTATACCCATGCCTGCCCAATTTCTATCCGTTATGCACAGCCATATTCCATTTTGATTATCCTGTACGATTATTCCCATTCTGTAGTCATTCGTTATGAAAAGATTAAGATTTACCGCAACGCCTGTAAATTCTTCAAGTTCCCGCTCATTCTCCCAAACTACCAATCCGTTTTCCTGCACGCAATAATTTCTGTAGTATACAGAACCGTCTGTCTTAATATATGCCGCCACAACGCCCTGGTCATTATGTTTAATATTGACGTTTTTCCAGCCCCGGAGTGCCTTAACTTTGTTTACATTAGTTGATAACTCGTATTTGGTGCTTTCCTCATCCCAGATTTGCACCCATAGTTTTTTTGAGTTATCCACCCAAAAAATAAAAGGATCTTCTACCGTGACCGGATGCCACTTTTTCCGGTACCATTCCCAATGACCGTCAAAGGCAATAGCTACCGCACTGCCCTGGCCCAGCTCAAACTGGGTTTGCCATTTTTCGCCCCGATAATCCGGATATTCCCGTATCGCTGTTTTAACTATGCCGTTGTCAACATATATGTTATATAGCCGGTTAGGTCCTCCGTAAGGTTTAAATCGTCTAGCTACTACAGATAGATCTCCTAATCCTTCCTTTGTACGTATGGTTTCGACTGTCCAATATGTACTGTCTGTTATCGTTGTTTTAGCCCGGGAAACCAGTACACTCATCTTCGGGTCTGCATTTTCGTATATGGTCTGGTTCTGCTTTTTTATCTTTTCTAACAAATCAGGAGGGATGTGTCTCATGCGGCTCCCTCCTTACTTATGATAGCTATTCTTGCAACATATTTTTTCGTGTATCTATTGACTATATAATTTGATATGTCAGGTTTCTTGTCCAGTAGTCCGGAATATACGACCCCTTCAATGTCTACGGTTAAGGGTTCATCTCGAACATAAGCATCCTCCAAAATGAGTTTTTGTGCTAAATCTAATTCACATATTACTTCTATAACATTGTAAGGCTCTCCAATACTTTGAACGTGATAATTGCCATCCAGTAATTTGTTTTTTACCTTTGTTATTTCCGGGGAGATCAGGACATCTCTGATCCGATCTGAAATAAGATCATCATTTATAGATTTTATTATTGTCATCGCCGTGCCTCCCTTCGGATTTCATCTGCAACCAAGTCAACTGCGCCCATAAATTCACCCTCATTGTTTACGCCCTCAACCCTTACAACACCATCAAATTGATGATGGTGTTGCATAATATTACTTCTACCATGTGAGGCACTGTAGCTCGGCCGAGCAAAGGCCATCCCCGCTGTACCGAGTGCAATCTCGGGGGTGGAGAATTTCATTATGTTGTCACTCATTTTCTCTAGCTCTTGATAAACTAATTTTGCATTTTCTTCAATTCCTAAGGCCAACCCTGCGGGTATCATCTTACCAATCTTATCCTTCATAAGTCTAGAGGGAGACCGGATTTCTAGAGCGGATTTTATGGTGGAGCTGACACTGTCCGCTATCCTTCGTGCCGTAGCCATCAGAGAAGATTCTTGACTCAATATCCCGCTTTCTAAACCTTGTATAGCATCCACTCCAACAAAATACAGTTGGTCAAACTCTTCTTTTGTACCGTGGACTATATCATTTATCTTTTGTATCCACTCCCGTTCTACTGTTTCTAATTCGTTTTGTGCTATTCGATTGAGCTCTTCTATCTGAGTTTCCGTCTGTCTTTGCAGCTGTTCCAGTTCTCTTTCGGCAATCCTGTTGAGCCGTCTCATCTGTTTTTGGGTTTGTCTTTGTAGCTCTTCCAATTCCCTTTCAGCGATTCGATTGAGGTCCCTTATCTGTGACTGGGTCTCTTTTTTCATCGGCTCTAATTCTTTACTTGCTTGCTTACTAGCCAGTTTAAATTTCTTTTCATATAAGGCTACATACTCAGCTAATTGGCTATCGCTCATGCGGTTTAAGGCCTGTAGTTCGGCCAACGAATTAGGACCAAGTTTCTGAAGTTCGGCCATTAGGTCCTTGTTTTTAATCCGTTTATCCAGGCTACCCATCACGGTGGAATACTCTTCGAGGGCCTGTACCTGTGTTTCTAGGTTCCTGAGCAAATATTCCCCGGGTACACTTGATTTTTTAGTAAAGGCCTCGAACAGTCCGGTGACGTTGGTCAATTCACTTACCCGGTTGCTATAGGCATTTTCATATTCTTTGTTCAGCCTGTCTATATCATCAGTCAATTTTTTTCGTATGTTCTCTGAGGCCTTTTCAAAGTCTGCCTGGACCTTTTCAATATCGTTGGATAGGGTTTCTCTGATGTTTTTAGAGGTTTTAGTGTAATTATCTTGTAATCTCTTCGTTTCATTTGCCAGGTTCTTATCTATGTCTAACATGCGTTTTGCATAGTTTTCATTCGTTCTTTCCATCTCGTCCCGGAATCGTTTAACAACCGCCTGATGATTTTTCAGAGCACTTTCGTATTCCTCTGTACCGACTTCAAGAGCCGCATACATTTGATACCAGTATTCAGCTTCTTCCCGAAGACTCATACCTTGCCAGAACTTCATGTCGGATACATACTTTTCTGCTGTCTCGATTAGCGTTTTACTGTTGTTTTCTGCAATCTTTTCACGTTCTTTTGCCGCCTTTTCTTCAAGGTTGATTATTTTCTTGTTAGCATCTTCGGTAATTCTTTGTATCCTGATTTTTTCCTGTTCAGTGAGCTTCCTTTTAGCGTCAGTAGCCCTTTTTTCTATGAGGTAGATATCTTCTTTCGCCCGCTTTTCAATCTGTGCTATTTCTTTATTGTGTTTGTCCGTTTCGTTCGTTACATCACTGTGGAGACTTGCGATAATTGCTGTAACCGCATTAGCCATTTTCAACGATGCAGCACTTACTTCTTTTTCCTTGTTTTCAATACCATCTGCAAGGCCCTGCCCGGACTGCTCTCCTATCTCGGTTGTAACCTTCGAGGGAGATTGAACTTTCAGAGCTGCTCTCATGGTCCTTGATACTTCATTTGCAATATTTCTTGCTGTAGTTAATACCTGTGTCCTTCTATTGTTCAGTCCCGCATTGAACCCAGCCATAGCATTTTGGCCAATTTTATTGAAGTCAGCGTTTATATCTCGGAATGGTTCTAACATTTCCCTTGCTAATTCCTTCATTGTGTCAATGACTTTATCTGTTCCGTCACTTATGCCTAAAGCTAATCCATCTGTCACGCTGTCACCAATATCAACAAATACTTTAGATGGGCTGTGCGTTTCCAATGTGTCCTCTGCGGCCTTTATTGTCTTATCTGCCAGTTCGGTTGCTGCCTCTTCCGCCTTTGGTGTTCCCTCTTCAATCCCGCCGGCGTAACCTTCAGATACATCGATACCCAGCTGACTAAACCCTGCCGCTTCTATTTGTTGCTTCAGCGACTCTTCAGTGCCCGTTATCAAGTGTTTTACCGAGTCCAAAACCCCGGACTCTTCTAGTCCGAGAGACTTACTCAGTGCTTTCGTGGCCACTTCCCCGCCTTGGGCAAATGCCGTACTGAGTCGCTCCAATTCCTCATCCGAGGCCTTTACCAGCGCATTTACGTGCCCGGCACTCTTGGGCCCGGCTTTTCTTAGCTCCTCAAGTAGCCCCTCATCAAGGCCCCTATTTGCTAGAGTTGCAATGTTTTCAGACCATTTATTTATAACTCTCTGATTTTCTTCCAGGTTATCGGCCATTTCACTTGCTGTTATCTTAACCTTGTCGTTTATAGTGTCAAACATATCCGTTGCGGCATCTTTATACTCTTCCCAGGTAGATTTCATTGACTCAATAGTAGCTTGTTGAGACTCTGATAGATCCTCAAGTGCTATCGTTTGATTTGCTACGCCGTCTTGGATTGCCTTTGTGACGGCCTCGGCCGAGGCTATGATCTGTTCCTGTGTTTCCTGATACTGTTCTCCCAGTTCTGCATTTGTTTCTTTTAGTTCCTGTTCCTGTTCATCAAGTTCTTTTATAGCCTTTTTATGTTCTCTGCTTTTGACGGATCCATCTTCTAATTTCTGGTTCCATTCTTCCCGTAATTCATTAATTTCACCTAACTGTAAATCGATTTCATTTTGTTCTTTAGTTATTTCAGCCTGTCTTTGAAGAGCGTCATTATAAGATGTTTGCTCCTCTAAAAGTCCCACTCTTGCCTGGATTTCTTCCGATGACATACTCAAGGCATTGGCTTCCTCATTATATGCAATATTTAGGCCTTCAACAGAACTGTTCAGCTGTTCAATCTTATCCCGTAAAACCATCTTTTCAGCAGCTGATTTATTTTCCTTTTCAATTAGGTTGTCAATTTCTCTAGCTAAAGCCCTATTTCTTGCAGCTGTCGCTTTTGTGTTTTTTTGGTTCTCCTCATAAGCCTCGGAAGAGCTGTCTACCGACTCTACCAGGGCATCCGTAGCTTCTCCCAGTTTTTCCGTTTCGTTGTTCAGTCTGTTTGCCTCTGCAGTAGCTTTTTTAAACCATTTAACGACTGCTATTGTACCAGCGGTTAATAGACCAACACCAAGAACAACCCAACCGACCGGCCCGCTCAGTGCCGCTTTTGCCGCTGCCAATGTTTTTGTTGCCGCTGTCTGTGCCGCTGTTGCCACTGTCGCTACAGTCAGTTTCCCGGTCAATAGCCCGATAGCTGCTGTACTTAGTCCAACAACCC
>JAAZLO010000050.1 GCA_012689375.1 Bacillota bacterium
CATTACCCCTTTCTTTAGCCTTAATACCTGCCGCTCACTGAGGTTAAGCAATCCTGCAGCCTCCCTGACTGTGATGCTCTTTGCAATAACCTGATCGATGACTCTTAGTTTTTTCATCTCCTGCTGAATCATGTTGAATGTCTCCCTTCTCATAGGTGACATTTTATCAGAATACATCCAATGCGACATTATCACAGAATAACTACAGGCGTATTGCGGTGCGGTTGACACCCGGTACCCTGTGTGGTACACTGAACGCGTTCTTATGCAGCGTGTTGAAAGGGAGGAACCAAGGGTGAAAAGCAATAACCCGCTTAAAACGGTCATTGTTATTGTGGTTGTAGGCCTTATTGTAATCGGTGCTTTATGGACCTATAATGACTTGAGAGCCGTTGCTAGAGTTAATTCAACTAACATCACCTGGAAACAACTTCACAACGAATTACGGAAACAAAATGGCAGCCAAATGCTGGCTGTTCTGCTAAGAGAAGAACTTGTTAGACAAGCAGCGGAACGGTACAATATCGTAATTACTGATGAGGATATTGAAGCTGAAAAAAACAGCCTGATTAACCAGTTCGGATCTGTTTCCGGCTTTGAGAATGCTTTAAAGCAGTACGGTATGAGTATGGATGATTTTGCTGAACAAATTAGGGATTCTTTATTGCTTGAGGGTATAGCAACAAAGGATGTAGTTATAGAAGAAGAAGAACTGAAGACCTATTATGATGAAAACAAAGACAAATATATTGAGCCCGAGCAAGTCAAAGCAAGGCATATATTAGTGGAAGACGAAGATACTGCAAAAGCTATTTTAAAACGGCTTGAGAAGGGTGAGGATTTCGCCGAAATCGCAAAAGAAGAATCAACAGATTCCGGGACAAAAAATAAAGGCGGCAACTTAGGATTTTTTGGTAGAGGGGTAATGGATGAATCTTTTGAGGAGGCTGCTTTTAGCCTTAGTATCGGTGAAACTGGCCCTCCGGTTAAATCCCAATTTGGATATCACATAATCAGAGTAGAAGACAAAAGACCTGAAAGACTTCCATCCTTTGAAGAAGTCAGAGATGATATTGTAAGGCAAATTACAAGGCAGAAAGGGAAGCCAACCTCAGTAGTACTTACCGAATTGAGGGATTCGGCGCAAATTAAAATTAATGACAAGGAATTGGAAGGTGCTATTTATAGCATAGTCTACTGATTTACATTTCCTTCTCATTATAAAATACATCCTGAAATAGTCATAAGCTTCATATACGTAGGGCCATAATTAGCTTGTTAATACCAGAATAAAGGGGTGACCTTCCATGTATGGTCCTATAGTAGCTATTGTAGGTAGGCCGAATGTAGGGAAATCGGCATTATTTAACAGGGTCCTTGGTATACGTTATTCTATTGTTGAAGAAACCCCCGGGGTTACAAGGGACAGGGTTTATGCACATACTGATTGGAATGGAAGGGCCTTTACCCTTGTAGATACAGGCGGCATTTATGCAGAACCTGAATGGGATTCAATTAGTAAAATGATAATTGCCCAAACTGATACGGCAATTAATGAGGCTAATGTAGTCTGGTTTGTGGTGGATACAGCTTCCGGTTTAATGCCGCATGATCATGATATTGCTAATTTATTGAGAAGATCCGGACGTAATGTAATCGTTGTTGCTAACAAAGCAGAGGGTGCATGCTACGATTACCATATGGAATTCTATGCTTTAGGTCTTGGTCAACCCTGCCCCATATCAGCCATTCATGGGACCGGTATAGGAGATCTCCTCGATAGGACCTTGGAATTTTTCCCGGTTATATCCCCCCGGGATGATGAAGGGGAAGAAGAAACCGGTGAAATAAAATTAGCGGTTCTTGGCCGCCCCAATGTGGGTAAATCGTCTTTGGTAAATTCCATCCTCGGTGAAGAGCGGGCTATTGTAACATCATTACCCGGGACTACCAGGGATGCTTTTGATACTCCTTTTATCTGGAATGATAAACAGTTCGTTATAATTGATACTGCAGGGATTAGGCGTGCTGCGAAAATTGACAGCCGGGTGGAACGCTATAGTGTATTTCGTGCAATCCGCGCAGCAGACAGATGTGATGTAGCCCTTGTTATTTTGGATTCCTCCAATACACCTTCTTCGCAAGATGCAAGAATTGCAGGGTATGCAGAAGAAGCAGGGCGAGGTATAGTCCTTGTGGCCAATAAATGTGATTTGATTGAGGGAGGCAGGGAAGGAAGAACCCATTTTGAACGTCATGTCAAACGGAGGATGGCGTTCCTACCATATGTGCCTTTATTATTTGTATCTGCCCTGAAGAACCAAGGAATCTTCCATTTAATTAAAACTGCAGAAAAGACGGCTTTAAATCATAGGAAGCGTATTCAGACTTCAATCTTAAACGAAGTACTGAAAGAAGCCCAATTTAGGGTGCCTCCTCCACAGGATAAAGGTAAACAATTAAAAATATATTACGGTACCCAGGTATCTACTAAACCGCCGTCTTTTGCCTTGTTTATGAATTACCCTGAGCTTATGAGTTTTTCTTACAGGCGCTATCTGGAAAATGCTTTAAGACAATCCTTCGATTTTCAGGGAGTTCCCCTTAGGCTTTTACTTCGAAAGAGAGGATTGACGGGAACGAGGGAAGGACCATGAAATACATATGGCTTCTTATATGCATAGGCTTGAGTTATGTTTTAGGGTCAGTCCCCTTCGGGTACATCGTGGGCAAATTATGGAAGGGTATAGATATCAGATCAAAAGGCAGCGGTAATATTGGTGCAACTAACACCTTCAGAACCTTAGGTTGGGGCCCGGCTTTGCTTGTTTTGTGTTGCGATCTTGGCAAAGGCGCCCTAAGTGTATATTTAGGTATTTTAATTAATGGTACATGGGGTGGGGCATTGTGTGGGGTTGCATCAGCATTAGGCGGGGCTTATTCCGTGTTTTTACGATTCCAAGGCGGTAAAGGTATTGGGGTTTCAAGTGGGATTGCCATTATAACCATGCCTATGGTTGTGGTGGTTTTACTCCCTGTTTGGGCAGGCGTAATATGGCTTACAAGATATGTATCCCTGGGCTCTATTATTGTGGCATGTCTTGCACCTATTGCTGCTTATTTATTACATTATCCTCCCGGGTATATATTCCTTGCAGCCGCTATGGGTGGGTTATCAATAGTAAGGCACCATTCTAACATAAAAAGGCTTATATCCGGGGAAGAGCGGAAGTTAGGAGAGAAGGCTGAGTGAGGCTGGGAATCATTGGGGCAGGGGGTTGGGGGACAGCCCTGGCGACACTGTTGGCTGAAAAAGGTTACATAATAGATTTCTGGGCAAGGGAACAGGAAGTCGCTAATGAAATAAACACCTATCATACAAACAATACATTTTTGGAAGGCATTTTCTTGCCTGAGCATGTAATTGCCACATGTGATATAGGGGAAACCATTAAAAAGAATAAGTTCCTTATTGTACCCGTGCCTGCCCAACATATGCGTAGTGTAATTAGAAAAGCCAGTCCTTATTTGACGAAGGATCATATTATTATTCATGCAGCAAAAGGTATTGAAGAAGGAACATTGATGAGAATGTCGGAGGTAATATCAGAGGAACTCCCTAATGAATTTACCGGTAACATAGGTGTTATTTCCGGACCTAGTCATGCGGAAGAAGTGGCCAAAAGGGTGCCTACTGCAATAGTTGTTGCTTCCGCCCGAATATCTGTTGGTGAAATAGCCCAAAAAATATTGATGTGCCCAACTCTCAGGGTATACACATCCACGGATATTATCGGGGTGGAATTAGGTGGTGCCCTCAAGAATGTGATTGCCCTAAGTACCGGTATTTCCGATGGGCTTGGGTTTGGTGATAATACACGGGCAGCCATTATGACAAGGGGTATTGCCGAGATGCTCAGGCTAGGTGTTGTGCTTGGGGCTGACCCTATTACTTTTGCGGGACTTTCCGGGATGGGTGATGTAATTGTTACGTGTATGAGTATGCTGTCGAGGAATAGAAAAGCGGGGATCGCAATAGCCAAAGGGAAGAAAGTCAGCGATATTATCGGATCGACAAATATGGTGGTGGAAGGTATCGCCACCACTAAGGCGGCAGTTGCATTGTCGAAGGCACTATGTGTTGAAATGCCTATTGCTTCCACATTATATGCTGTTCTTTTCGAAGGATTGGAACCAAGGGAGGCAGTGGAGGATCTAATGTTAAGGGTGCCGGTTCCTGAGACCATGCTTGGATTTAAACGCCTCGTGGAGTGAAATCGACTGTGATAAATTATCCTTTTTTTATCGGATCTATAGTCCTGGCACTCCTGTCTGCCTGGTTTATTTATAGGGATGCAAAATGTCGGGATTATAACCCAGCAATTTGGGTAGTGGCTTGCATCTTTACTGCTCTGACAGTCGGTGTTTTTGGAACCTTGGCTGTAGTAATTGCATATTTCCTTTTATGTCCCCGTGGAAAACTCTTCATATGTCCCCACTGCTCCGGAAAATATATTTATAAATTAGCTTTCTGCCCGCATTGCGGAAAACCGGTAAAAAAAGAATGTCTGGGATGCCATGATCTTATGGGACTCGATGCAAAGATATGCCCCCATTGTGGTCTGAGGGACATTTAATATGGTATAAAAGATTATTTGACCCGAAGTTAAGTCAGAAGGAATAAATTTATCCATGTCGAACAAATAATGTGCTGTCTCCAGTAGATTTTCATAGAAGGGGCATGTTCTCCCCTTTATATCAATTCTCAGGTAGCGGAACGCACTATATAATATGTTGCTGCCAGGGGTAGGGGGATCTCATATGGTCGATAATATCGGTAAGATTGATATTCTCATCCACCAACTGTCCCTTCTTGAGGAAGATTTATATAGACTTGACAATGAAAGACAGGATTATGCAAAAACCGAAGTTCAGAATGTTAGAGAAGAAATTATAGAGATTCTTATACATGCCCTTCAGGACGGGGATGTATCTGCCCGGCGCGGGGCAGCCTATGGTCTCAGCAAATTACCTAATTATAAAGCTGTGGATGTATTAGCACGTGCGCTTGAAGATGAGGATGATTCAGTCAGAAGCTGGGCTTCAGAAGCACTCGGGGAAATTCGGGATGAGTCCTCGTTACCATATTTGGTTAAGGCATTAAAAGAAGAAAATCCCTATGTGGCGTATAATATTACCAGAGCAATAATGAAGTTTCCTAAGGGACAAATCGTTGAGGTTGTAAGTTGTGCATTGGAAATAAACGATAGAAATATCCGACGCAGGGCGGCGAAACTCTTAGGTGAACTTAAGCATAAGAAATCTGTTCCGCGTCTGTTGGTCCTCCTCAATGATCCTGATCCTTCAGTAAGGTACGAGGCTGTTGAGGCACTCAGAAAAATCGGTGATATTAAGGTGTTAGGCCGTCTGATATCAGCCTTAGGAGATGAATCTACCGACGTGCGTTATGGGGCTATACAAGCACTTCAAACACTCGGGGATGAGCGTGCAATTGAGCCACTGGTGAGAATATCCCTTGAAAATGAAGATCTTAGATCTTACGCGTTAAAGGCTATAAAGGAGCTATGCGGAGAAAAATCTGTAAAACCGGTATTGGAAGCATTCAGTGAAATAAAGATTCTTGTCAGTCAAGTTTCCCGCCGCGTTCTTGATACGCGGGAAAAAACTACCCAGAGGGTAAGCAGTTGATAATAGGATCCTTTCAGACTGCCTTAGGGCAGTGCCCTCATTATCATCCGGGATCTTTATGTTATAATTGAATATAATTGAGATACTGCGATATTAAGTAACCAATATGGGTTGTTAACCCGTGTACGTTGTTAGGAGTGAATACCAGGAATGCGGATGCTGGTTACCAATGATGATGGAATCTTCGCTGACGGGATACGGGTATTGGCGCAAGGTCTTATAGAACTTGGCGAAGTCAATGTAGTGGCCCCTGACAGGGAAAGAAGTGCCACAGGTCATGCTATTACTGTTCTCCGGCCTCTTCGGATAAAAAATGTTAAATATCCGGATTCACGGATTCGAGCATGGGCTGTTGACGGTACGCCTTCGGATTGCATCAAATTAGCAATTGAGGATCTTTTGGAATGGAAGCCTGATGTGGTGATTTCCGGCATTAATCGCGGACCGAACCTTGGGACGGATGTATTATATTCAGGTACTGTCTCAGCTGCCATCGAGGGGGCAATATACGGGATTCCGTCTGTTGCTATATCTATGGCAGCATTTGATAATTGCAACTATTCCATGGCTGCGAAATTTGCAAAACAGCTTGTGGCGAAGGTCGCAGAAAAAGGGCTTCCGGACAGAACATTGTTAAATGTCAATATTCCGTCTGTAGACGGGAAGGATTTAGCGGGAGTCTTCATTACAAAACTGGGTGCAAGGGTATGGAGAGATGTTTTTGACAGAAGGATTGATCCTAGGGGTAGGACATATTACTGGATGGCAGGTAATGTAGAAGAATACGATGGCGATTTAGATATCGATTCTATTGCTGTCAGGCATAATATGATTTCTATCACCCCGATTCATCTTGATTTAACTGCCTATGATTTAATAGACTACCTTAAAATTTGGGATTTTAAATTTGGTGACGGTATTGATGATTCAAATCCACTGTTATAAATCGTGAGTTATAATCCCACACCCCCGAGAAAAGGCATAAGATATATAGAAGTTTTTTGCCGGGGGTGCAGTTTTGAGTTTGGCATCAGCAATGAATTATGCAGTAATACTGTCTTTTATTATATTATTCGAGATGGTTTGGGTGATTGCAATCAACCAATGCAAAGGAATCCCCGGGAAAATGATGTCCTTTGCCATATTTATTGTTGTCGGTACAATAGCTGTATATGTTTTTTTTGTGTCTGTTATAGCGGTAAAAGTTATGACATCCCTGTTTTACCGGCTATAAGCCGTGAGGTTTAAATATTGAAAGGAGTAAAGGCGGTCCCGATCCCGGACTTACCCCTGCTTATGGATTGCCGGAAAACAACTGCATGAAGGAAAGAATTGCATTAATCTGTGGCGGAAAATCAGCAGAAAGAGAGATATCGTTACTTACAGGACAACAAGTCAGCGATGCACTGATCAGGGAAGGTTTCAGCGTCACGTGTCTGGATTTAGATGATAACCTTGTATCTGATTTGAAAAGTATTCGTCCCGATGTGGTCTTTATTGCTCTTCACGGAAAGTACGGAGAAGACGGGTGTCTTCAGGGGCTTCTTGATATATTGGGAATCCCATATGTAGGATCAGGGGTGCTTGCCAGCGCCCTGGCTATGAATAAAGCAATATCAAAGAGGCTTTTTAGACTTGAGGGGATCCTTTGCCCGAAAGATATTTTAGTGCCTCGGCATATATTAAAAAAACAATGTTTCCGAACCATGACAGAACAGGTCGATAGAGATCTGGTTTACCCTCTTGTCGTGAAACCTAATAAGCAAGGATCCACTATCGGATTAAATGTGATCGAATCTGGAAAAGAGCTGGAAAATGCAATCTTACATGCATCAAAATACGATGATGAGGTTTTGATTGAAGAATATATACCAGGCACTGAAATTACTGTGGGAGTGCTTGGCAATAACGAGCTTAGAGTATTACCGGTAATTGAGATCCAATCCTCTACGGGACTTTACGACTATGAAGCCAAATACACTCCGGGCATGAGTAAACATATAATACCCGCAAAAATAAGTGATTCAGCGTTTAAAGCAGCCCAGGATGGTGCATCAAAAGCTCATAAGGCTTTAGGATGCCGAGGCATTTCCAGGGCTGATTTTATTGTTGATCCGAGGGATAATGTTTATATTCTTGAAGTAAATACAATCCCGGGAATGACCAGAACCAGTTTAATTCCTGATGCTGCCAAAGCTGCGGGAATTGAGTTCCCCGATCTTATTACACTCCTTGTTGAACTTGCCCTCGACAATTAATTTGTTCCTTGAAGGAAACAAAGGCTTCTTCAAGAATGATAAACTGGGATATATAGAGTGCCCAAAAATCAGCAATCATATCCCAGGAGTGACGCTAATGCGAAGCTTTCATATGATTCTTGATGTTTTGGATGAAGGGATCCAAGTAATCGACAGGAACGGTATAATAATATTTTTTAACAAAACCGCTGCTGATATTAATAACCTAGATCCTAAGGAAGTCATTGGTAAGCATGTATCAAAGGTGTTTCCGCCTGCATTTGGGAAGGCTGATACCCTTCTCCAGGTGCTTGAAACTGGGCAGCCTATGCCTTATAAGCAAGAAACACATATTGATTCTAAAGGGAATAAAATAATTATCGTAAAATCTGTTATCCCCCTAAAGGATAAAGATACTGTTACCGGGGCTGTGGAAATCTCCCGTGACACAACGTCTTCACATGAGATGGCCTACTGTATAGCCTACCTGCAGACAAAATTATTTGCAAAGGATGCAATCGAGAATGATATAGTCCCGGCCCCTGCCGAGCATACGTTTATAGATATAATAGGTACAAGCGTTTGTATGACGGAGCTCAAGCAAAAGGCTTTAAAGGCTGCGGAAAGTACATCTGCCATACTTTTGCACGGTGAAATTGGCACAGGGAAGAAACTCTTTGTCCAAGCAATTCATAATGCAAGCCCCAGAAGAGACAGGCCTTTCATTACACAAAACTGTGCAGCACTGCCTGAAGAATTGCTTGAGGTTATACTGTTTGGAACAGCCAAAAATGGGTTTAAAAATGGATGTGATCAACCGGGTCTTCTTGAAATAGCCGATTCAGGTACAATTTTTCTCAATGAAATTGATTCTATGCCCCATTATTTACAAAGGAAACTGCTAGGGGTTATCTCGGAAAAGCGTTTGCGCCGTGTGGGCTGCATAAAGGAACGTACAGCAGATGTACGAATAGTTGCGGCCATAACCCGATCGCCTGAGGACTGTGTTTCCTTGGGTTTGTTAAAGAGGGACTTGTATTACAGACTCAACGTATTTTGCCTGAGAATACCCCCACTGAGAGAAAGAATTGAGGATATACCCCTTTTAACGGCTCATTTTATTAATAAATTTAATAATCAACTTATGATGAATGTTAAAGATGTTTCAAAAGAAGTATATCAAATATTCCTTTCTTATTATTGGCCTGGGAATGTCCGGGAACTAAAACATGCAATTGAAAGCGCCATGCACATGTTGGACGGCGATATTATCCTCCGTGAACATCTTCCTGACCATATAAAACAATCAATATGTGATCAGGAAAACCTCGCACACAAACCGAATGATGCAGGTATAATCAAGGATGTAAAGTTTTGCGGAGATTTTCGCGAAACTGTTAAAAGTTTGGAAAATGCCTTAATCCGTAAGGCTTTTACTCAGGCGGAAGGCAATATTTCCAAAACCGCCCGTCTTTTGGGGATACCCCGACAAACACTACAGTACCGTTTGAAAAAACTCGATACGGATTCGTAATTATACAATTATAGGGTAGTTCAGGGCTATCTTGGAAAACCGGGACATCCCATTCACGGTATGCGTCAGCTATAGCCAGGCCATAATATCAATAGCCGCTCACTGATACCGTGTTTCATTTTGGAGGTGCCCGAATTGACAAAATACCGAGACCTTGTAGTCCATGAAGGTAATCAACCATTAATTGATGCTTTGGAAATGTCTATACTATCCCTTATTGCCGGGAAGCCTATTCATGTTCACGTGGAGGGACTCCGTGGTACAGGTAAGACAACCGTTGTCAGAGCTATGAGAAGTATACTCCCTTTAATAGAAAGAGTGACGGGGTGCATGTATAATTGTGAACCTGATAATCCCCACTGTCCAATCCACAAAAACCTTGGGTTTCAGGATTTAACTCTTATAGGGACTGAATCCATCCCTATCCCATTTTTAGAAATATCCCATGCTGCGAAAATAGGAACGGTTGTGGGCAGTGTGGATTTAGGGAAAGTCATCGATCAAAATCAACCTGAGGTAGCCTTATTGCCGGGAATTATACCCAGGGCATACCGCGGCATAATTTTCGTTGATGAAATAAACAGGCTAGCAGATACTTCTCCGGAACTTACCGATGTTCTTCTCGACGTTATGGGAACCAAGCCGGGACATATTCAAATAGAGGAAACGGGATTGCCTGCCCTTACCCTTCCTATCATATGTTCAGTTTGGGCTGCCAGTAACCCAGATGAAGAACCAGGAGCCTTGGAAGATATAAGGAGGCAACTATCTGACAGGTTCGATTTTGTTGTAAGTATGGGGCGACCACAAAATCACAATACGGTAAAAAAAATTCTTGCCGGCTGTAGGGTCTCTCACGATTCCAAGGGGTTACGCCATGAAGATTTTATGTCACAAAGGTCAGGCCTTTTGAGGCATATAAAATTGTCTGATGAATTAGCGTCACTTCTGGCTGAACTTTATGTAAGCTTCGGAATAGAAAGTTTAAGGGCGGTTGAGGCAATTTCCTTAGGAGCCCGGGCCAGAGCAGCTCTGAATTCCAGAACAAAAGTATCACTGGATGATGTCAAAGGAGTACTGGCATTCACCCTTCGTCATCGCGTTGATAGTTCGACTCTTATCAGCATAGGCAAATTCCTCGATGAATATGAATCCAGGCACAGAAACGGTGTAGAGCAAAGAGGGCAGGGTGCTGATTTGGGAAAGGGGCCAGATGACGGGCAAGTCTGCCCGGATGGTTCAAGGGAATCTATGGGTTGTAATGATAACCCCCAAAAACAGGACTCCCTTTGGGATCGGCTTATGAGGGGAATTGGACTGGTCCGCTCTGATGTATCGAGATTGACACATGATCCCTGTGAAGAGAATTTTACATCCGAAACTGGTAGATCCGAAGCTGACGGGAATTGCGGGGCAAGCTACGTAGCAGGCGGTGGTACAGGCATAGCAGATCCGAAGGATGTTAATTTGTGTTCGCCGCATGCAAGAGCTAAATCCCTTTTACAACTTGCAGGCAGGGACATTCTGTTTTCTGAGGAGGACCTCAGAATAAAATGAGTAATTTTCAACACCTGGAATTTCTTCGATATAACAGCCACCGCTTGACAAAGCAAATGCTGACGGAGTTCCGTATGGGAAGGGGCTTGAGAATCGGCGAAACAACGGTAATCAGCCGTAAAGTCCATGTAATTTATCCGGCTGAACCTGACGAAATTAAAATAATTGTTAACCAGGATGCAGGTCGCGTCTTTTATTCCAGGCGAAAAGAAAATGAAATACTTCATATAGATACCTTCCATGAAATATGTGAAATTAATCATAGAAGGGTTGCAGATGCAGTAAAACAGGGTGTGCATGAATATTATCGTAATCTTATGCTTCACCACGCAAAAGGGTTTATGTTTCCCACGGCAATTGAACTTTTAAATCTCATTGATATGCAAACAGGGAGTGGTGGTGGGAGGGTCAGTGGATCGCTAAATTACGGAAAAAAATATTCCCTGAGAAGGGCCCATTACAATCATGTTCATTTGGCAGCAATGCTTCCAAATAATTGTCTAGCAGCGGTATTTTATATTGTTAGTGCTGTAGAAACAGAACTTGCAAATCAGGGTGTGGAAATTCGTAAGGTAGAACGTATTTCTCATTTGGAAGGTGAGGGGAAGGCTGATCTTTCACCTTACTCCAGTATTTTTGATTCACATTTAAATGAATCCGAACAAAGCCCCACCGATCTAAATTGGGATTCCCTGAATAAGGAATCCCAGGTAGATGCTGTTGCATCAATGGCAGAGGAATTCGGCGGAAGGATTAATATGACAGAGATCCTTGAAAGCCTCACATCATCAGGGAGTGTTTCGAAGGAGATCCGGTATGATGTCGGGGATCTTGACGAAATAATAGAAAGGCTTACTTCCCTTCAACTTATAGAGAGGGAGATGGATAAATTTAGGCTGACTGCAAAGGGTATGCAAGTAAGAGGTATCCTGACTTCGTATGCCTCAGAAATTGAAGCTGCAATAAGGCGTCTTATAAGAAAAATGCCTTTGGTGAAAAAATACCCGCAATATGAGGAAGGGCGTTTCTATAAAAGAACTTCCAGGGAAATACCTGGGTTTGCAAAAACAGCAAGGCCTCTTAACGAAGGGGAATGGTGTGACACTCTTGCTATTCCTGAGACAATCCTTAATTCTTTAGCAAGGTGTAGAGCAGAAAATACAGCTCAGTTTAGATTGCGCCGTGAAGATATACAGGTTTACCGGCGTCGCCCTACACAGTTACCTGAAATTTGCCTTTTAATAGATGCAAGTGCCAGTATGGTTGGGAAAAGGATTCGGGCTGCCAAGTATCTTATAAGACACTTGGCCATGACATGCCAGGTGAAAATCAGCGTATTAACATTTCAAGAACGGGATGTTAAAATTCATATTGCATCTACTAGAAGTAAAAGAGCGATTGAAAGGGGAGTGCAGAAGATTCAACCTCAAGGCCTTACTCCCCTTGCTGCCGGAATTGTTGATACTCTGGGTTTTATCAAAGCAAAGAGACTTAAAGATGTTTTGCTTATCTTGATAACTGATGGTATTCCCACTATGAATCGCTGGACTGCAGACCCCGCGAGAGATGCCCTGACAGCCGCGAAAAACATAGCAGAGGACAAAATAGCTTTTATGTGTGTAGGGCTTCAGCCTAACAGGGATTTCCTTTCCCGTCTTGTAGAAATCGCCCACGGTAAGCTTTATATTGTTGATGAATTTGATAAGGACATCCTAATAAACTTAGTAAGAGCCGGAAGGCGGGAAAGCACCGGAGCCGGGAAAGGTTGAATGCAGGAATCCATACATAGCTTGCCGAATATCCTCGAAACAAGTGATTGACAAATCAGGTCTTAAAATCTAATTACCTTGTACGTTAAAATTAGGGGATGATGATGTTGCTTGCCATTGCTATAGTAGCATTGACATTTGCCGTTCTCGTGGCCATGTTTGCCATTCAAAACTCTGCTCTGGTCTCTATTTCGTTTTTCAGTTGGCAAATTAGAGATGTCTCTCTGGCAGTAGTAATATTAGGTTCAGCAGCGTTAGGTGCCTTGGCTATAGGGCTTTTTACCGTTGTCAGGGAGATTGGATTGAAGCTTTCACTTAGATCATGTAACGTAAAACTAGAGGATACCGTAAAACAATTAGAAGAAACAAAAGAAAACAGTTTATTTTTAGAACGAGAAGTAAAGAGGCTTAGGGAAGAGGCTATTGCTAAATCGAAGGAACTTGAGACAGAGAGGCGCCTTATAGAAGCACTCGAAGTCGAGCTGGAAGCCACAAGGGCTATGGAGATCCTTCCTGAGCCTGAAAATGATATTTGAAAGGATAAAATAGTGGGAGAGTGGGATATTGGCTAATTCTGTATGGATATTACCGGAAATAAGTGATGAGATTAAGGCGAAGGGCAAAAATATAAGCTGTACTTTGGGTATTCCCCTTATTGTTGCGGAATTAATGGCCGAAAGAGGAATTTCAAATGCCTGCGAGGCAGAAGAATTCCTAAATGCTGATCTAATGGATGTTAAAAGCCCTTATCTTCTCACTGATATGGATAAAGCAGTTCAAAGGCTAATTGAGGCGGTGAAAAAAGGCGAAAAAATCCGGATCTACGGTGATTATGATGTGGATGGCGTCACATCAATTTGCATCCTAATGGATGTCCTCGGTAAGCTTGGTGCAAAAACCGATTATTATATTCCTGATCGTGTCAGTGAAGGATACGGGGTGAACCCTGATGCAGTTTTCAGTGCAGCTGAAGATGGCATTTCTCTAATGATCACGGTGGATTGTGGTATTACAGCTTCCTCTGAAGTTGAACTTGCACGAACCCTTGGGATAGATGTGATAATTACGGATCATCACGTGCCGGATAAAGTTATCCCTGCGGCTATCGCAGTAATTAACCCGAAGCGTGATGATGTTAATTATCCATTTTACGATCTTGCAGGGGTGGGTGTTGCATATAAGTTGGCTTCCGCCCTTCTTGCGGCTATCGGAAATACACAGTGTTCATTAAATTCACCTGAGGATTACCTGGATTTTGTTGCCTTGGGTACTATTGCTGATGTATGTCCCCTTACAAAGGAAAATAGGATATTTGCAAAGCGGGGCTTAGAGAGACTCAGCCGGACTGATAATCCAGGCTTAAAGGCACTGATTGAAATATGCGGGCTCACTGATAGGGCAATTACCGCGGGGTTAGTGGGTTTTGTAATTGCCCCACGGCTTAATGCAGCCGGCAGAATACATGATGCATCCCTCTGTACAGAACTTTTATTAACTGATTCCTCTGAAAAAGCTATGTCAATAGCTAAGCTTTTGGACGATATTAATTGCAAAAGGCAAGAGATGGAAATGGAGATTTTTGAAGAGGCATTGTCTATGGTGAAAACTGTTAACGGCCGGCCTGTTGATGATATTCTTGTTTTAGCAAACAAACGGTGGCACCCCGGGATTATTGGGATTGTGGCATCAAGACTTGTAAAAGAATTTAACCGCCCTTCAATTATGGTATCCCTTGCAGGTGATGAGGGTAGAGGTTCCGGGAGGAGTATCCCAGGGTTCAATTTATATAAGGCTTTATCTGAGTGTTCAGAATCCCTTCTGCATTTTGGGGGGCATAAAAATGCCGCAGGAATTATTTTATCCCATAACAAAATCGATGAATTCCGGCAATCAATAAATGAGATCGGGCGCAGGGTTCTCAAAAAGGACGACTTCTTGCCTAAAATTATTTGTCACCGGGAACTTACTTTGAATGAAATTAACCTGGAAATCGCTGAGAGTATTGCTATGATGGCACCGTTTGGGGTTCAAAATCCCACACCCTTGTTTCTTTCAACAGGGGTCAAACTTGAAGAATACCGAGGCATCGGTATGGGCGGCAGGCATTTAAAGCTGAAACTTTCCCAAAGCGGTACAGTTCATGACGGTATTGGGTTTAATTTAGGTCATATGGTTTCCACATTCTATTCACACCGTATAAATGCTGTTGATTTAGTTTATTCAATCGAAATAAATGAATGGGACGGGAGAATTCAGCCTCAACTTAATATAAAAGATTTAAGGGTCACTGAAAATTATACCTAATTGATGTATAATTAGTTAACAACAAACAAACTAAAAAACGGCTAATTTATGTATTCGCCGCAGATTAGCGCAGAGCAAAAAACAGGTGGTATATATGGAAATAACCATCGTCGATATACTCGATAAAATAAAACGGTACGCCCCATCCGCCCCCCTTCAGACTGTGATAAAGGCTTACGAGTTTGCGTCACAGGTTCATGCGGGGCAACTACGTGATTCAGGGGACTCATATATTCTCCACCCCCTCGGGGTTGCGCTAATCCTTGCTGAGCTTGAAATGGATGTAACAACAATTGCCGCAGGATTACTCCATGATGTAATTGAAGACACAGAAACATCCCTTGATGAAATAGAGGAAACGTTCGGAGATGAAATTGGCCTTTTAGTTAATGGAGTCACAAAACTAGGTAGAGTCCCCCTTATGTCCAGGGAAGAGCAACAAGCGGAAAATCTCAGAAAAATGTTCCTGGCTATGGCACGGGATATTCGGGTGGTTCTTATTAAATTAGCCGATAGGCTTCATAACATGAGGACCCTCAGCCACCTTCCTTGGAACAGGCAAGCAAGAATAGCCAAAGAAACCTTGGAAATTTATGCGCCTCTCGCTCACAGGCTTGGGATGTGGAGAATTAAGTGGGAACTTGAAGATCTTGCGTTAAGGCACTTAGAACCGGGTGAATATTATAGGCTTGTGGAAAAGGTTGCAAAAAAACGGAAAGAGCGGGAGAGTCTCATAGGGGAAGCTAAGGAAATTCTCAAAAGCAGTCTTGAAGAAAGTGGTATCCCCTGTGAATTACAGGGGAGAGCCAAGCATTTTTATAGTATATTTGAAAAGATGAGAACCAGGGAGAGAACTTTCGATGAGATTTACGATCTTATAGCAGTGAGAATCATCGTAAATAACGTACGGGATTGCTATGCAGCCCTGGGATCAGTGCATTCCCTTTGGAAGCCGGTGCCGGGCCGGTTTAAAGACTATATAGCAATGCCTAAATCCAATATGTACCAATCACTTCATACCACTGTGATAGGTCCTAAGGGGGAACCCCTGGAAATTCAGATCAGGACCTGGGAAATGCATAGAACTGCAGAATATGGCATAGCAGCACATTGGCGTTACAAGGAAGGCACCCAGGCAACGAATGAATTTGAAGAAAAACTTTCATGGCTAAGGCAGCTCCTGGAATGGCAAAGGGATATGAAAGATGTCCATGATTTTATGGAAACTCTAAAAATAGATCTTTTTAAAGATGAGGTCTTTGTATTTACGCCAAAAGGTGATGTTCGGAGTTTGCCTGCGGGTTCCACCCCTGTGGATTTTGCTTACAGTGTACACACTGATATAGGACACAGATGTATAGGTGCACGTATTAATGGGAAAATGGCATCTTTAGATTATCAGCTTACAAATGGGGATATAGTAGAAATTATCACCTCAAAGGGAAAAGGTAGTCCCAGTTGGGATTGGTTGGCCTTTGTTAAGACATCAAAAGCCAGGAGTAAAATACGTCAGTGGGTCCGGGAGGAACGCCGTAGTGAATCTTTACCCAGGGGCCGGGATATCTTAGAGAAAGAATTAAGGCGCCAAGGGTATGAGGTCCACGGGAATCTCAAAGAAGATAAACTACAAGCTGCTGCAAAGCGTTTAGGATTCAATGATGTCGATGATCTTATAGCTGCAGTGGGTGATAGTAAGATCTCAGCCGTCCTTGTGATCGGGCGTATAGTATCAGACAAACCTGAGAAAGGAAAAGATGAAAAAGAACCGACACAGTTCACCCGGAGAAGAGATCCTCGGGTAAGTCAGGGGGTCAGTGTAAAGGGTGTAGATAATGTTCTGGTTAGGATAGCCCGTTGTTGCAATCCTGTTCCAGGTGATGAAATTATAGGTTATATTACCAGGGGTAGGGGTATCTCAGTGCATAGGCGGGATTGCCCTAATATTGCCTGGCTTAAAGCATCTCCTGAGCGCTGTATAGAGGTTGAATGGGAGTTTGGCGAAGAAGTTTCATATCCTGTGGAACTTGAAATCGAAGCTGTGGACAGAGTCGCACTCCTGACGAATATTATGAATGCCATAACAGGATTAAGGGTAAACATAAGGGCTGTAAATGCTGAAACCACCAAAGATCATGTGGCTGTCATAAATATGATTGTAGAAATATCCGGTGCCGATCATCTGGATTCTGTTGTAGAAAGAATAAAAAGGGTTAAAGGTATTACCGGTGTCCGAAGAGTGAAGCAAATGAGTCTGCACTCAGGGAAATCAGTATCAGTGTGAATTAAGATGTATATAAAAAGCTTGCAGACTTTTTTGCCAAAGCTTGCTTGCGGATACGGAGCGTGGAATATTAATGAGAGCAGTGGTCCAAAGAGTCAAATGTGCCAAAGTTACAATCCGGGGTGAGACAGTCGGTAAAATAGGTCCTGGGCTTGTAGTTTTTCTCGGAGTCGGGGAAAATGATACAAACGATGATTTAGATTATCTTGTTGAGAAGGTTGCCAACCTTCGAATTTTTGAAGATAAAGACGGGAAGATGAACCTATCTGTACTACAATTGGGTTTAGAGGTACTTGTAGTCCCACAATTTACCATATGGGGCGATTGTCGCAGAGGCAGACGCCCGGACTTCAGCCATGCTGCACTTCCTAAGAAAGCCGAGGAAATGTATGAGGAATATATTATGGGACTCCGGGATACCGGCCTATCAGTAGAAACCGGGAGATTTCGTGAAACTATGATTGTATCATTGGAAAATGACGGTCCGGTTACTATATTGCTTGACAGTGACAAGTTGTTCTAGTCCGCCTACAAGAGTAATTTCAAATCCAGATGATACAGTTGTATATGTTATATATGGAGCTTCCCGTATTAGGATTGCTTAGGGACTTCGGAAAGGGGTTACTGTGTTTATGATACTGAAAACAGTCTGTGTGGGGGCATTTAGGACTAATTGCTATATACTTGGGTGTAAAACGTCAAAGGAGGCCATTATTATTGATCCCGGGGATGACGCAGATCTGATACAGGATCAACTTAGAGCAGCGGAATTATTATGTAAAACAATTGTAAATACCCATGGGCATATGGATCACACAGGTGCAAATAAGACATTGGCAGAAGCTACAGGAGCAATCATAGCTATAGGTAAAAAAGATGCATCTTTCCTTGAAAATCCCGCTGATATTCTCCCCAAGGCTCTTAATTACCTTGTAAGGGGGGCACAGAGTCCACCTGCGGATTTGCTTCTTTCTGAAGGCGATATGTTATATGCAGGTAATATACAGCTTCAGGTCATTGATACTCCCGGCCACACCCCCGGTAGTATTTCACTGCTTGGGGGAAATATGGTTTTCTCGGGAGATACAATATTTGCATCAGGGGGAATCGGTCGTACGGACTTCCCAGGTGGATGCCATGAACAATTAGTTGAGTCCATTAAGGACAAACTCCTCATTCTTCCGGATGAAACCTTGGTCTACCCCGGCCATGGTCCGTCCACTACTATTGGCAGGGAGCGTGCTGTCTTCAACCGTTGACAATTCAATGGAAATTAGGGTAGACTCACAACATAATGCAGAAGGGGGAGATGCCCTTGTTAAAGGGCTTTCGTGGAAAAAAGGGAGCTAAGACCATCAAAGTTATTGTCATTGTATTGGCTATTGCCTTCGTTGGTGGGCTTTTATATACAGGCTCTGTGGTTATGAGAGAGCCTGCAGGGGATCACTACGGAGTTATTGCTGTTGTTAACGGAAAAAATATAAACAGGGATTCCTTCGAACAGGGGTACAGAAATGCACTTTTGGCCGAATATGAGTATACTGGGAGAGTGCTTCCTGAGAATATCGGACCGATCAGAATATCCCTTCTTAACCAATTTATTGATACCATCCTGATCACTGAAGCCGCCCGGAAAGAAAAAATACGGATATCGTCAAAAGAAGTTGATGAAGAATTTAAGTTACAGGAAGAAGCATTCCCCAGCAAAGAAGAATTTCAGGAGGCGCTTGCCGCAAATAATATTACGGCCGCTCAATTTAAGAGTCTGATAAAGGAACGCTTAACAATACAGAAGCTGTTTAATCAGATCCAGGCAGGTGTTACAATATCCGAGGATGAAGTAAAGAAAGCCTACACAGAAGAGACAGGGGCGCCTGCTGAGGGTGAAGAGTTTGATAAACAGAGATCTGAAATTGAAATGAGGCTTAAAGCACAGGCAGGGCAAAATGAATTATCTGCATGGCTTGAGGGTCTCCGTAACGAAGCAAATATTGAACTGCGTGATGCTGAGTTAAGAGCCCTGGTAAAAATCAAAGAAAAGGACTATGATGAGGCAATTGCCGAGTATAACTCTGCTATATCGTTAGATCCGGAAAATCCATATTTATATGTGGGGGTAGCCCAGGCCTACATGGCTAAAGATAACTTGAAACAGGCCACTGAAGCCTTGGAGAAGGCTGTCAGCCTACGGCCGGAAGATCCATATATGAGACTCCTCTTGGGTTTAGCATACAGGGATGGAGATTCCCACGAGCTTGCTGCACATGAATTTAAAGTTGCATCGGAATATGGCGGGCTCGATATTTTGTTACACGTCCGTCTAGAATCCCTTTTGAAAACCGTGGGTAATGATGAAGATGTAAGGAACCAGCAAACAAAAATTAAAGAGATCCGGGAACTTCTTGAGAAAAGCAACAGTGCGGCCGTCACTGAAGAGCAGGTTAATAATTGAGGGGGCAAATTCATGGCAATTATTAGGGCACCCAGGGGTACAATAGATGTATTCCCTGAGGAACCAAAAATATGGATTCAGCTGGAACAAACTGTAAGATCGGTATGCCATAGTGCCGGTTATACTGAGATCCGGACTCCTATTTTTGAGCATACAGAGCTTTTTACAAGAGGGGTAGGCGAGAGTACTGATATTGTGGAAAAAGAAATGTACACCTTTCGCGATAAAGGGGATCGTAGTATCACGTTACGCCCTGAGGGTACAGCACCTGTTGTCAGGGCCTATCTAGAACATAAAATGTGGGCCGCACCCCAGCCTGTGAAGGTGTATTATATAGGACCCATGTTTAGGTATGAGCGTCCCCAAATGGGCCGTTTAAGGCAACACACTCAGTTTGGTGTTGAAGCTTTAGGATCATCTTCACCTGCTTTAGATGCAGAAGTTATTTCTTTGCTTATTTCCGTATATCAATCCATGGGGTTGGAGGAGTTTACTGTACGGTTAAATAGTATCGGATGTCCTGAATGCAGGCCCCGATATAAGGAAACCCTTGTAAAATTACTGTCAAAGCATTTGGATGAGCTTTGTATTGATTGTAAGAGCAGGCTTGAACGGAATCCTTTAAGAGTCCTGGATTGCAAAAATGAACGATGTGCGGTTTTTGCTAAAAAGCTTCCCCCTTTCTTTGATTACCTCTGTGGGGATTGTAAGGAGCACTTCAAAGGGGTTACCACATATTTGGAAGCTCTAAGGCTGTCTTATGAACTGGATCCGACTATTGTCAGAGGTCTTGATTATTATACTAAGACTGTATTTGAAGTGATGCATTCAGGTCTTGGGGCGCAAAATGTGCTTGGGGGCGGTGGAAGGTATGATGGTTTAGCGGAAGAGCTTGGTGGGGTCCCGACTCCCGCTGTAGGTTTTGCTGCAGGAATTGAGCGTGCTGTACAGGTATTGCAAAACTTGGCAAATGACAAGTCATATGAAAATAATGGCAGAACCGGTGTATTTATCATTACCATAGGTGATGAAGCCAGGCTTAAAGCGATCCATTTAACTCATTTGCTCCGTAAACATGGTGTACCTGCAGATATTGATTATTTGGGCAGGAGTCTGAGGGCGCAAATGAAGTATGCCGACAAACAAGGAATCCAAACAGTTGCAATCATCGGTGAAGATGAGCTCAAAGGAGGTTACGCAGTAGTAAGGGATATGGTAACCGGGGAACAAACCCAGATAGAATTTGATAATTTGGTCGAAGCCTTAAGATAAAATAAAAATTTTTAAACCAATTCGAGTTATGGAGAGAGAAGTGAATCACGGTGCAAAAGAAAAGAACTCATATGGTTGGAGAACTTGCAGATGAATCCTTTGTGGGGGAGACGGTTGTTCTTGCCGGATGGATCGCTAAGAGAAGGGATCTTGGCGGTTTAATTTTTATTGATCTCCGGGATCGATCAGGAGTCGTCCAAGTAGTATTTAATCCTGAGACATCTCCAAGTTCTCACAAAGCAGCCGAAAAACTTAACCTCGAGGATGTAGTGTGCATATCCGGGATTGTTGTAAGGCGCCCGGTTGATGCAGTAAATCCTTTGATTCCTACCGGTAAAATTGATATATCAGCTGAATTTCTTGAGGTTCTGTCTAAATCAAAAACTCCGCCTTTTTATATCACTGAAAATCTTGAAGTTGATGAACTCCTGAGGCTTAAATACAGGTATCTCGATCTTCGCAGGCCTGATATGCAAAGGAATATAATACTTAGGCATCGTTTGACAATGGCAATAAGAAATTTCTTGGATTCCCATGGGTTTATTGAAATAGAGACACCTATGTTTATAAAAAGTACACCTGAGGGTGCCCGCGATTATGTCGTGCCAAGCCGTGTGAATCCTGGGCGTTTTTTTGCGCTGCCACAGTCCCCCCAGCTTTTCAAGCAGCTTTTGATGGTATCGGGATTTGATAAGTACTTCCAGCTTGCTCGCTGTTTTCGGGACGAAGACTTACGTGCCGACAGACAGCCTGAATTTACGCAAATCGATATTGAGATGTCTTTCGTTGATAGGGATGATGTACTTAATCTTACTGAGGCAATGATAGTCGATGGTATAGAGAAAACCCTTGGGGTATCAGTGCCAAGGCCTTTTACCAGAATATCATATGCCGAAGCCATGGAGCGATATGGCTCTGATAAGCCGGATATAAGATTTGGTATGGAAATTATAGATATAAGCCACATGGTAGAAAATTGCGATTTTCGTATTTTCCAGAATACGATCGAAGCCGGTGGCAGGATATCTGCCATAGTGGCACCGGGCTGTAACGACTATTCCAGGCAACAAATCAAGGAGCTTGAAGAAGTTGTTAAAAGTTTTGGTGCGGCCGGGCTTATGTCAATTTCTGTGACACACGGGGAGAATGGAAAGCCTGATTTAAATTCTCCCTTAACTAAATTCCTTAAAGACAACGAATTAGAAAATATTTTACAGGTTACAGGTGGGAAAGACGGAGATCTTATTTTGATTGTGGCAGGTCCTGAAAGCATAGTATTAGAATCCCTTGGCCGGCTCAGATTACACCTTGGTACTAAACTGGATTTAATTCCAAAAGGGAAAATGGCATTTCTTTGGGTTACTGAATTTCCTATGTTCGAAATGAGTCAGGAAGAGGGAAAAATGTCTGCTGTTCATCATCCGTTTACTTCTCCGTTAGAAGAAGATATTGAGCGTATGGAAACGGATCCTTTGGAAGTCCGCGCAAATATCTACGATCTAGTTTTAAACGGGGTGGAATTGGGTAGCGGAAGCATAAGGATCCATAGGCGGGATGTCCAGGAGAAAGTCTTTAAAGTTCTGAAAATTAGTGAAGAAGAAACCAAAGAGAAATTTGGTTTCCTGCTGGAAGCCTTTGAATATGGGCCGCCTCCCCATGGCGGGATTGCAATAGGCTTTGACAGGCTAACCATGTTGCTAGCGGGTAGGAACACTATCCGCGACGTAATTGCGTTCCCTAAAACGCAAAAAACAGTATGCCCGTTAACAGGGGCGCCCAGTGTAATCAGTAAAGAACAGCTGGCTGAATTGCATATACAGCTGGCCGAAATGGATAAAATATGCACAGACGGTGATACGGAGCGCCTTGAAATCACTAAAGGCTTATGATATTATTCATTTACAAAGAAAATGAAAACCCTACCGTGTTCGATTCGGATTAGGTAACTTTTGTTCCAACACCATTTGAAAGGGGCCTCAGCTCCGGGTGGGGCGTGAGTGACGCCTATGTGCGAAGTCGCAAACCTCCCGGGAGGGCACCCACCTGCAGGGCGCAGGGATATAAATGTTACCATCCAGGCGGCATGGTGGGGTTCGTTTTTTTTATATTGACTTCCTACCTTTTTCTGCAAAACATATAGTCCCGGATTATTACCGATAATTTCGTAAAAATATAATATATTGACACCTCGATAGTCTAATGATATATTCTCTATGAGAGAATCCCAAGTAAACTAATCGGGATTCCTTCCCTGTTGCAGGGGGTGAATTAATTGAGACTGTCAACACGTGGTAGATATGGATTGCGGGCTATGTATGAACTAGCTCTCCACTACGGAGAGGGGCCTATTCCTTTGAATTTTATCGCTGATAAGCAGATGGTTTCTGTGCATTATCTTGAGCAATTGATGGCTAAATTACGCAGGGCGGGGCTGGTCGTAAGTTCCAGAGGTGCCCAAGGAGGTTATGAGCTATCAAGACCGCCTGAAAAAATCACAGTGGGGGATGTTGTCAGAATTACGGAAGGTTCTTTTGATCCCGTCCAATGCCTTTCTAATGATTTTGGTGATGATGATTGTGAGCAATTTGGGGATTGTGTGGTCCGTCTGGTATGGAAACGGCTTCGTGATTCTACCAATGAAGTGTTAGATTCGCTGAATCTCCGCGACTTATGTGACGGGACTATAGATCCGGAGGATACGTTGTCTGAAAAATCTTAGGGGGCCTCTGCAGTTACATTGATATTTAGGAGATGATAGGGATGAAACTCGTATACCTGGATAATGCAGCAACAACAAAACCCAGAACAGAGGTAGTTGAATCAATGATTCCTTTTTTAAAGGAAAGGTATGGGAACCCATCCAGTATTTATAGCATAGCCAGGGATACCAAGGTTGCTTTAACAAAGGCAAGGGAGAAGGTGGCAGCAGCAATCCATGCAAATCCTGAAGAAATTATTTTCACCGGAAGCGGGAGTGAGGCCGATAATATTGCAGTTAAAGGTGTGGCTTATGCATATGCTAAGAAAGGCCGCCATATTATTACTTCGGCAATAGAACATCATGCTGTACTTGACAGCGTTAAACACCTTGAGGCAAGGGGATTTAAGACAACATTTCTACCGGTGGATTCTTACGGGATGGTGGATCCGGGAGATGTAGAGGCTGCTATTACAAAGGATACAATCCTTATCACGATAATGCATGCTAACAACGAAATAGGAACAATTCAGCCTATCAGTGAAATAGCCGGCATAGCGAAAAAGCGGGGGGTTATATTTCATACGGATGCAGTTCAAACTGTGGGGCATATTCCTGTGGATATTAATGAACTCGGTGTGGATATGCTTTCTTTGTCAGGGCATAAATGCAACGGCCCCAAGGGTGTAGGAGCTCTTTGGGTTAAAAAAGGTGTAAAACCTGAAAAGCTTATTGACGGGGGGAGCCAAGAATATAACAGAAGAGCCGGAACGGAAAACGTTGCAGGAATAGTAGGTTTTGCCACTGCTTTGGAATTGGCTGTAAAAGAAGTCGAATACGAATCAAGTCGGCTTATAGGGTTGAGGGATTATCTTATTAAAGGAATCTTGGAACGTATTCCCCACGTTAAATTAACCGGTCACCCAACCGAGAGGCTCCCTGGAAATGCAAGTTTTTGTTTCGAATTTATAGAAGGCGAGTCACTCCTCCTCAGCCTTGATAGGGTAGGCATATGCGGTTCCAGTGGATCCGCATGCACCTCAGGCTCTTTAGAGCCATCCCATGTTCTTCTGGCTATTGGGCTCCCGCATGAGATAGCCCATGGTTCCCTTAGGTTATCACTTGGGCGTGAAACTACACTTCAGGACATTGATTATGTTCTAGAAATGTTACCGCCGATAGTTAATAAGTTAAGGGCTATGTCCCCGCTTTATGAGGATGTTCCCCTTGAAGCATCAAGCATGTCATATTAGGGGGATCGCTGTTTTGTGATAATCGGACAATAATTATAAGTAACATGTTTTTGTAGATATAGGGGGTATAATCTATGTATACCGAAAAAGTAATGGACCATTTTATAAATCCAAGAAACATCGGGGAAATCCAAGATGCAGACGGCGTAGGCATGGTTGGAAACCCTGTTTGCGGCGATATTATGAAGATAACAATAAAGGTTGAAAAAGGTAAGATTAAGGATGCCAAGTTTAAGACTTTCGGTTGTGGTGCGGCAATAGCAGTAAGCAGTATGATAACGGAAATGGTAAAAGGTAAGACTGTGAGGGAAGCCCTGGAGATATCTAACAAGGCAGTAGCGGATGCTTTAGGAGGCCTTCCCCCTAAGAAAATGCATTGCTCAAATCTTGGTGCCGATGCCCTGAAAAGGGCCATTAAGGATTATATGGAAAAGCAGGAGGAGAGTCTGCCCAAAACTAAAATAGATGGCGAGGCTTCATAAACCATGGGTGTTTTTTCCCCTAATTCTGCTGCTGGGTATGAAGGCTCCGGGAGACGGGTGATTGTTGCTATAAGCGGCGGGGTGGACAGCTCTGTCGCAGCTATGATTTTAAAATCGAAAGGATTCCATGTAACCGGGGTTATTTTAAAGATCTGGGAAGGCTTTTCTTCCCGGGATGCAGAGTCAGTAGCTGACTTTCTTGATATCCCGTATCACATAATTGATGTTACAGATTATTTCCGAAACGAAATTGTTAATTATTTCATAGATGAATATACTAACGGACGAACTCCAAACCCATGTGTGAAGTGTAATTCCGATATTAAATTCCGCTATCTCCTTGATATAAAACGTGAACTAAAAGCAGATTATATTGCCACAGGCCATTATGCAAGGACGTCATTTGATTCTGTCCGGGATAGGTTCCTATTAAAAAAGGCGCTGGATGATACAAAGGATCAATCATATGTTCTCCATCGTCTCACCCAGCATACTCTTTCATTTTCGCTTTTTCCGTTAGGGGATCTCAGTAAAAATCAAGTTAGAAGAGCCGCGTCTGAGGCTAACATTCCCGTTGCAGACAAAAGCGAAAGTCAGGAGATATGTTTTCTTTCAGGAAGTAGTTACAGGGATTTCCTGAGAACCCGGAATAATTCAATGATCAGACCCGGACCGATTTTAGATACCGAGGGCAATATCATAGGGGAGCATTGCGGATTACCGTTCTATACAATTGGTCAAAGAAAAGGCCTTGATCTCCGGGGGCCAGAGAAACTTTATGTTGTAAAAATTGATGTGGTTAATAATTCAATTATAGTAGGTGAAAAAAAGGATTTGTTGTCCGGGACATTAAAAGCCCGGGGGATAAATTGGATTGCATACCGCACCCCGCCACCGGAAATACGGCTGGGGATTAAAATCCGCTATAATGCAAAGGAGGTCCCTGGTTTACTTATACGGAAAAACCAAGACATGGTTGACGTCTTATTTGACGAACCCCAAAGGGCTGTAACTCCCGGTCAATTCGTAGTATTTTATGAGGGTGATGTTGTAGTCGGAGGAGGAACCATCGTCTAATTTCCTGCTAAGTGGCAATACTAAGTATGCTTTTATACGTAACTGTTCCGGGGGTGACTCTTTTGAATAGATTCTGGAGGGCTGTGCTGGCAGGGACAACTGCAGGCATTGTAATAGGCACTTACTATTTCATTAAAACTAAAAAAGGTGACACAAGGCTTATAACAGGGGGATCCCAAGCAAAAGAAAAGGCAGTAAGAATCTCCGGTCGGATTTTGGGGACTACTGACCGTCTTATAAAGAGTATTGGAAGAGGGGTTTCACATGTAGGCCGGAATATGCAAGTATTAGGGAATCGCCTCAGCGTGGGAGAGGCGGATCGGTTGTAGGTAAGTATCCGGGGGATCTTTCTAACAGACCGTGGGGGTTCTGGCTTTTTATTGTTTGCCCCGGGGTAATCACTGTTCTTTTTCTGTACAAAGTTAGGGGTATCCTCAGTCCTTTCCTTCTTGCATTTGCCTTGTCTTATCTGATGAATCCCCTTGTCACGCACTTAGAAAAACGCGGTGCACCCAGGGGGCTAGGTACACTCATTATTTATTTAGGGTTTACACTTGCTATGGCCTTACTTGTTTTATATGCATTCCCGCAATTTTTGACTCAGCTTGAACGCCTTGCCAAAATTCTTCCCCAACAGACGACGGACATGCAATCACGGCTTGCCACATTTTACGAAAGGTTTACCAGGATTAATATACCGGAACCGATAAAAAATGCAGTTGATAATGGGATAGAAAAGGCCCAACAGGCTCTGATAGATCTCGTTGAACGTACATTGGGTTCGGCCCCTGAGTTATTATCAAAATTGGGTTTAATTATTTTTGTACCCGTAGTGGCCTTTTATATGACTATGGATTTTCCCCGGCTAAAGACATGGTTTTTATCCTGGATACCGGAAAGATGGCGCAGCGATGTGCTTGGCCTTATGATCGAAATTGATGATAATCTCGGATCTTTCGTTCGGGGTCAGCTACTTATTTCTGCAATTGTGGGTATTTTGATTGCAATCGGACTGTCCCTTATCGATGTGGATTTTGCGTTAATAATAGGGCTTATAGCAGGAATCTTCAATATAGTGCCCTACTTCGGGCCTGTGATAGGGGCCGCCCCGGCAATTATACTTGCACTTTTAAAGTCGCCCTTGAGTGCGGTATACGTTGCTATTCTCTTTTTCATTGTTAACCAGGTGGAAAGTAGTATAATAGGACCGAACATCCTGGGGGAACATATAGGTTTACATCCTGTGACAGTTATTTTCTGCATAGTCTCAGGAGGTTATCTCTTTGGATTTTTAGGCATCATTTTGGCAGTACCTGTAACTTCTATTATTAAAGTAACCCTGAGATATATTTATAATAAAATTTCATAATAAATCCGGCTGACTGATAATGGGATAACCCGGGATTTTCGTTGACACCTATAAGGGTACAGGCTATGATATTAGTATCTTATAGCACATATTTGTGCCAATTTTATTAGAAATACCGGTTCGGGGGGCAACAGTCTTTGCAAGAAAGTTTAGGTATAGACTCGTACAACAGTCATGAACTCCGGGGACTCTTCAAGGATTTCTTTATTAGCAAGAATCACGTTTACTTGCCATCTGCTTCCTTGGTACCTTCAGACGATCCAACACTTCTTTTGACAGGGGCAGGTATGATACCGTTTAAACCATATTTTCTTGGCACAATAAAACCGGAACATCCCCGGGTAGTTACGTGTCAAAAATGCATAAGAACACTAGATATAGAAAATGTAGGTATGACTTCACGGCACTTGACATTTTTTGAGATGCTTGGGAACTTTTCTTTTGGGGACTATTTTAAGAATGACGCTATTACCTGGGCATGGGAATTTATTACGGATTGCCTAAAGTTACCTAAGGATAGGCTGTGGATTACAATATATCTTGACGATGATGAAGCCTTTGATATTTGGCATAGGGTAATTGGCATACCAAAGGAGCGTATAGTGCGGTTCGGAAAGGCGGACAACTTTTGGGAGATAGGGGTCGGCCCGTGTGGCCCGTGTTCAGAGATTTATATTGATCGGGGGGAGGCTTTTGGATGCTCCCGATCTGATTGTGCCCTTGGTTGTGATTGCAATAGGTTTATGGAAATCTGGAATTTGGTTTTTATTGAATTTTATTATAATGAGCAAGGAGAATATCGGCCCCTTGAGAAAAAGGGTATTGATACCGGTATGGGGTTAGAGCGTATTGCAGCTGTTATGCAGGGAGCCCCAACAGTGTTTGATATAGATTCTTTCAAGCCTATGGTTAAAGCAATTGCGGATAATGCGGGGGATTGTGGTAAGCCGTCCTTAAAACAGAACACGTCATTACGAATAATTGCAGATCATGCCCGCGCCTTTACATTTCTTATTGCTGACGGTGTCCTTCCTTCCAATGAAGGCAGAGGATATGTATTACGAAGATTATTACGAAGAGCGATACGTCATGCAAAGCTTCTTGGTATTGATAAGCCTTTTATGGTTGATATGGCTGATACGGTTATATCTGAATTTTCCCCGGTATACCCTGAGCTCTCTGCAGGACAAGATCATATTCGTAAGATTGTCAGATCGGAGGAAGAGCGTTTTCTGAACCGACTTGATCAAGGTATTGGTATACTTAAAGATTTAATCGAAGAATTAAGAAGTCAGGAGTCGTCGATAATTCCTGGGGCCAGAGCTTTTAAACTTTATGATACATATGGATTTCCCCTTGAACTCACAAGAGAAATTGCACAAGAGAGCGGTATATCCGTAGATGAAGAAGGTTTTTCGAAAGCCATGGAAGAACAGCGGGAGCGCGCCAGAACATCAAGGAATGTTTTAGGATATATGGGGGGCACTCCTACTGTAAAAACAGAGGTTTTGTCTGATCTCACCGTGGAATTTGTAGGATATGATACTTTAACAGCTGAATCTCTAATAACCGGTATTTTTCTGGAAAATGAACCTGTTGCATATATTTCATCAGGCGAAGACGGGGAACTCATCTTAGGCAGCACTCCGTTTTACCCTGAATCAGGAGGGCAAGTCGGTGATTCCGGGATGATTACAGGGGACGGGTTTAGTGCAAGGGTTAATAATACTGTCAAGATTACACCCTCTGTAATTTCACATAATATCACTGTCCTTGAAGGAAAAATAAATATTGGTGATAAAGTTGTGGCTACAGTTGATGAAAAGACCAGATATGCAACGGCAAGAAACCATACAGCTACCCACCTTATCCATGCAGCGCTCAGGGAAGTCCTTGGCGATCATGTTTTACAGGCTGGTTCGTACGTCTCAGATACAAGACTCAGATTTGACTTTTCCCATCATTCTCCGGTAAGTGAATCTGAACTTCGTGATATTGAAAATATAATTACAGCATGGATCCTCGCAGATCTTCATGTTGAAATAAGGACAATGTCCATATCTGAGGCTAAAAAACTTAATGCCTTGGCTTTGTTTGAGGAAGTGTACAGCAATAGCGTAAGGGTAGTTATAATCGGGGATGTCAGTGCAGAGTTGTGCGGTGGTACCCATGTAAACAGTACAGGTGGGATTGGCCTGATCAAGATTACATCAGAAAGTCCTGTCGCTGCAGGTATTCGTCGTATTGAAGCTGTAAGCGGACATTCTGTTTTGGATTATTTAAGATCCATCGAAACGATACTGGATAATACCGCTGAATCTCTTAAGTGTGTACGTAACGATGTGCCTGATAGAGTATTAAAGCTGCAGAAGGATGTAAATGATCTGGAACAAACAGTCAATAATCTTATGTTGGAGACAGCTTCATTTAAGATTGATGATTTGATGGGTAAGGCAACCCAAATTAACGGTGCAAAAATAGTTATAGGCAGAATTGACGGCTTTGACGTGCATGCAATCAGAGAGTTAGCAGACAGAATTAAAGGAAGACTGAAATCAGGTATTGTGTTGTTGGGGTCCTGTTTTGATGAGAAAGTATTATTTGTGTCAACGGTTACAAAAGATTTAATAGAGCGACAGGTTTATGCAGGGGATATTGTGAAAGTTGCAGCAAAAGTCGTCGGAGGAGGGGGCGGCGGAAGGCGCGATATGGCGCAAGCGGGGGGTAAGGATGTATCAAAACTTAATGATGCGCTGGAAAAAGCCAGGTCTTTTATAGAAAGTCGGTTTGCATCAGAAATATAACTATATTAACTTTGTACGGAACCCTTGGTAATCTTAGTGTCAGGAGTGTGAGGCCGTGATGAATGGCTCCTTTGATGAAACCCGAACGTTTCGCATTGTTCCGGAAGAGAAAATTAGCATAAGGCAGGTTCTCATTGAAGTAAACCATGCATTGAAAGAGAAGGGGTATAACCCTGTAAACCAGCTTGTGGGTTATCTGATGTCAGGGGATCCGACATATATTACGAGCCACAAAGGTTCCCGTAATCTAATACGGAAGCTTGAGCGTGATGAAATCCTTGAGGAACTAATTAGGTACTACCTTAGCATATGAACCCTTCTATCAAAAAAAGGTCTTTGGGCAGAACAGGTATTATGGTATCACGGCTCTGTTTTGGAACTCTGACAATAGGGCCTCTTCAAGCAAATCTTTCAATTCAACAGGGGGCATCTTTAATCCGTACAGCCCTGGAAAGAGGCGTAAATTTCCTTGATACAGCTGAACTATATGGTACATACCCCCACATTCGCCAGGCGATTTCTGGTATGTGCCGAAGTGATCTGGTGATTGCATCCCGCTCATATGATTATACGTACGGTGATATGAAAAAATCAGTGGCTCATGCCCTCCGATGTATTGGTGTGGATTATTTGGATTTATTTTTGTTGCACGAACAGGAATCGGGGCTGACATTAAAAGGTCATGCTGATGCTATCCGCTACTTGAAAGATGCACGTGATGCAGGTATAATTCGGGCGATCGGAGTATCGACGCACTATGTTCAATGTGTGAAAGCAGCGGCAATGATACCGGAAATTGATGTTATTCATCCCTTATTAAATTATTCGGGGATAGGGATCGTTGACGGAACACCTGAAGATATGGTTTCAGCAATTGAATATGCCCATTTACATGGTAAGGGCATATATTCCATGAAAGCCATCGGGGGTGGTGCTCTTTACAGAGATGTTCAAGGCGCACTAGAATTTGTTATGAACCAACCATGCATAGATTCAATTGCTGTAGGTATTAAAACCTTGGACGAACTCGAAATGAATTTAGCTATATTCGAAGGGCGAAAGCCTGATAAGGCCCTTTGTAATCGGACCCGACTCAATAAGGCCTTGATAATAGAACCGTGGTGTACGGGTTGTGGTAAATGTGTTACCAGGTGCAGTCAGGGTGCCCTTAAAATTGTTCAAGGACGTGCAGTAGTTGATAAGGGAAAATGTGTGCTTTGCGGTTATTGCCAGGCGATTTGTCCCGAAATGTGTATGAAAGTGGTTTGAGGCTTATGAGAATAATCGGCCTTGATATCGGTTCTAAAACTATAGGGGTTGCGCTTTCTGACCCTTGCCGTATCGTCAGTCAACCCTTTTCGGTGATTAAAAGAACGGATATCCGGCATGATATTGATCAGGTCTCTAAAATAGTACATGATAAAGAGGTGTCACTCATAGTTGTAGGTTTACCTTTGAGGACTGATGGAACCCGCGGAGAAAGTGCCGTGAAAACTATTGAATTTGTAAAAAGGCTAAAAAGGCGTATTTCTGTTCCTGTAGTCACATGGGACGAAAGATATTCTACAGTGGCGGCAGAACGGATATTAATTACTGCAGATCTGTCTCGACAGAAAAGAAAAGGTGTGATAGACTCAGTTGCCGCTGCAATAATTCTGGATGGCTATTTACACTATCTTAGGCAGCAACATAGTACTTCTTCGGGTTGCGAATCAAAGGACTTTTCCATGGAAAACATAGCGATGGATAATGCATCTGAGGATGAATTTAGAACTAAGGAATAGGTTTAAGGCTCTGACGAAATGAAAGTGGGGTGCTGAAAATGCCCGAGTTAGACGAGATTGTTACATTGATTTATGATGACGGAGAACAAGAAACTTTTATTGTTGAAGAAATTTTAGAAGTAGAAGAAGAAACTTATGTAGTACTCGTACCGGAAGAGGTTGACACCGAAATCTCAGACGACATGGAAGTTGATGCGTTTATTTTCAAAGTGGAGGAAAAAGAAAACGGAGAAGAAGTTCTTGTCGAACTCGATGATGAAGAGTACGAAAGAGTAACTGAAGTCCTCTGTCAGGAAGAAGATCTGGATGATATTGATTTCGATTTTGATGATGATTTTGATGAAGACGAAGACGATCTTTTTTTTGATGAAGATTCTGACGAGGACTTCGACGGGGAATAATTAAGCGTGTCCTATAAACCCAATCTTAACAGATCCCCACAAGGCACTACGGTACGGCGGGGCCCCGGGGCAAAAATCATTTTTCTCAGTATTATGATGTGCCTTATATTTTGGATTATTTTTCTATTGCTTCCTTACGGCCCCGCACATGAAATTCAAGTGTCCATAGCTCCAGGGATGAGCTCAGGAGAAATTGCGGGGCTCCTCAGCAAAACCAATCTTATTCAATCACCTGTTCTTTTTCGCATAATAACCAAATTGGCTAAGATAGATAATAAGCTTAAGGCAGGGACATATAAGCTAAGCCCAAGAATGGGCGTTTTCGGTATTGTGGAAGCTTTAGCCAAAGGCAAAGTTGAACTTGTACGATTTACAATTCCGGAAGGGGCTTCTATCGAGGATATTACTAAATTACTTGGAGAAAAGAATCTAATATCACAAGAACGTTTTCTCTCTTTGGTAAAAGGGGAAGATCAGGATTTTAAGATAATCAAGAGCGGCATAGAGTTTTCCGGTAACCTGGAAGGGTATCTGTTCCCTGATACATATTCGGTGGAACATAACACTGGTGAAGAAACAATTATAGCCATGATGATCGAGAAATTTGCTCAAACGGTGATACCGGAATGGTTACGGAGTGATGTAGATGAAAAAGTAAAAACACTGGATCTCCACGAAATTGTTACTCTTGCCTCTATTATAGAAAAAGAAGCAAAGTTTGCCGAGGATAAGCCGTTGATAGCCTCTGTATTTTACAACAGGCTGGAATCGAAAATGCCTTTACAATCATGTGCCACAGTGCAGTTTGCTCTTGATTCCCGGAAATCACGGTTATCTCTTGATGATATTAAGATAGACTCTCCTTACAATACCTATATAATTTCCGGTCTCCCCCCCGGACCTATTGCTTCCCCAGGGTTGGCTTCAATTCAAGCAGCGCTTGCACCTGCAAATTCGGATTACCTATTTTTTGCTGCGAACCAAGAAGGTGGACATATTTTTAGTAAGACATTTAAAGAACATCAAAAAGCTACTGCCCAAATGCATGCGCAATTCCATGATTAAGCTCATAAATCCTGAGGAATGCTAAGGTTGTATAGCACCATATAGCTTCGGGAGGCCTTTCCTTTGTCACAACAGGCCGATTCATATAGTTTTCGGGCAGGAAATGTAGCATGTTTCTTAGTTATTATTTTTGTCATTCTTATATCCGATCTCATATGGTTACAACTCGTCCGTGGCGAAACCCTGGCCAAGCAGGCACGGAATCAGCGTATGGAAGTAATCGCCACAATCCCTCTAAGGGGAACTATATATGATAGAAATATGCAGATTCTGGCCGGAACATTCTATAAACCTGCAGTAATCATTTTTCCCCGGTTCATTGAAAATAAGGACAAAATCATAGCATTCCTTTCATCTGTATTTGACGGGAACATTGCTACCGACAGTAATCTCTCACAGCTTTTAGCACAGACTTATATATACATTGATGCAAATAAAATTGCATCGCTGGAACCCGGATTGGAAATACCTGATGATCCCGGTGTTGTTATTTTCCGACAACCTATTCGATATGATCCGCAAGGATTAGCCTCTCATATTGTGGGTTATCTCAATGAGCAAGGTACATCAGGGGTATCCGGAATTGAGAAGGCCTTTGATCCTTGGTTACATAGCGGAAAAAGTGGCATGATAGTATCATTCGTAGATGCAAAACGTGTCCCTTGTAAAGAATTAGGAGTCAGATTCCTTTTTGATTCCGAACCTTTAAATGATGTGATTCTTACCATTGATCACAGAGTCCAAGAAATTGTTGAAAAGATAATGGATGCCAGAATTCGAAAAGGTGCAGTTGTTGTCATGGAACCTGACACCGGCCAGGTATTAGCCTTAGCCAGTAGGCCTAATTTTTCACCAAATAATATGGGAAACGCTTTAACAGAACCTATGGCACCTATGATTAATAGAGCTATCACCCCCTACCGGGCAGGGCCTATATTTAAGATAGCAGTGGCTGCATGCGGCTTAGAAACAGGTATAGTTTCGCTGCCGGATCGTTTTTACGATCCTGGATTCATTGATGTAGGCACCGAAAGATTTAAGTGCCGTTCATATGAGATCGAGGGACATGGCTCTATTTCTTTCCTAGATGCAATGGCACACTCATGTGATTATGTTTTCATAAATATTGCATTGAGGATAGGAGGTAAAACACTTTTAAGTTTTTGTCGGGATCTAGGTTTTGGTACTATTACCGGTATCGGCCTGCCTTTTGAACAACCGGGTATGCTGCCGGATGCCTACCATATTTCTCAACAGGATATTATGGGCTTAGCATTAGGGCGGGGTGATGTCCTTGTAACCCCTCTTCAGGTAGGTATTTTACTTTCCGCAATAGCAAATGGTGGTAAATTGATCCATCCCGAATTGATCCTGAATATCGACTATAAAAATATGGAGCCATCCGGGGCTTTTAAGTTTTTTCCGAGTCGGAGGGTGCTATCGCCGGATACATGCAGGCAACTTACATTTATGTTGGAATCGGTTACCAGATGGGGTACGGGAAAGTCCGGTTGGGTTTGTGAAATTGGATCTTGCGGGAAAACAGGAACTGTCGAAACAGAGAAACCCGATACTAACGGAACATCTGTGTCCCACGTATGGTTTGGGGGCTTTACCCCGCTTGAAAACCCACGATTTGTCATTGTTATCCTTGTTGAAGACGGGGATTCGGGTGATGAAATAGCAGCCCCTATTTTTAAAGAAATTGCAGAAAAACTCCTTTTTGAAGTCCCGGATATAGGAGTTGAAACTATGTCACCGGTGTTTTATATGAAATAACCTAAGCGGATACAGGCACTTTTCCCCGGATTAATCATATTTATACTAATAAGTCTTTTATCGGGGGTGGCTAATCACATGCTGGATCTCTTAATAGGTTCGGCTCTTTTTCTTCGTGGGCTGTGGTATCTTATATCTTATGTTTCTTCGGGGAATGTTTTCCCACCCCCGCTGTCCGGGAAGGAAGAGGCCGAGGTTTTAACTAGGAAAGAACTGGGAGATGAAAATGCAAGAAAAATATTAATTGAACGCAATCTGAGATTGGTTGCCCATATCGTAAAAAAATTTGATAGGGTACCGGAAGATCAGAGTGACCTGATTTCCATAGGGACAATAGGTCTGATAAAAGCAGTAGATACATATAATCAGCATCGTAAAACGAGATTGGCTACTTATGCAGCCAGGTGTATAGAAAATGAAATACTCATGCATCTCCGGGCAACAAGGAAAAATCGGGCTGAACTCCTTCTGCATGATCCAATCGGTTCCGATAAAGAGGGTAATGAAATCACATTAATAGATGTACTGGGAAGTGATATAGATGAAGTTGCCTTGACTGTTGAGGGCATATTGGAAGAAAGAAAGCTTGCAGAAAAAGTGAATACCTTGAATTGTAGGGAAAGAAAAGTCATTGAAATGAGGTACGGACTCAAGGACGGGATACGAAAAACTCAGCGGGAAATTTCAAAATATTTGGGGATTTCCCGATCGTATGTATCAAGAATTGAAAAACGGGCTATTATGAAGCTCCAAAAAGAAATGGCAGCTGATGGATATAGTTAACAGCCTGGGGTATCACCGGACATCTGATACAATTTTAAAAGTAGTCTTAGATCCCACACTCCTATATTTCTTGGCGGTACTTATTTAAAGCATGCATATAGGCAGAGTATGTAGCGTTATTAAAACACACAAACCTTATTTCTTGAATGGATGGGTTAGTCTTTAGAAATGCAGCTACCGTTTTTACAGCAATATATGAGGCATCATTTACGGGATAATTATATGCCCCGGTGCTGATAGATGGAAATGCCACGGTGTGGATGTTGTGCTTTACAACCAGGCGGAGGGAATTCTTGTAGCAATTGGCAAGAAGTCCGGCTTCACCGTGTGTGCCCCCGCGCCAAACAGGTCCTACTGTATGAATAACCCAATTAGCAGGAAGGCGGTATCCTAAAGTAATAACTGCATCCCCTGTTTTGCAACCGCCTATCAGCTTGCATTCTTCCAGGAGCCTGGGGCCTGCTGCCCGGTGTATTGCCCCGTCGACTCCCCCTCCGCCCAGTAATGTGTTGTTAGCTGCATTTACTATGGCATCAACATGTTGTTTTGTGATATCCCCCTGGATTACTGAAATTTTATGTATTTCCATACTTCGATTACCTCCTTACCTCCGTTTAAATTTAACTTCTTCCAGACTTATTCTAAATCCTTCTTAGTTTTTACCTAACCGACAAATGGAGAATACATAACAATTGTCAGGTAACAGACTCACCCGGACTTATTGGAACAAGGGCAACAATATGATACAATACCTGCATTAGCCATATGTGCGATATTTCGGTTATAATGGGTTCAGGAGGCATGGTTTTGCTATCTAAATTTTGTCCGGACCTTTATGCAGAATCTCTGCATTATATATGTTTCTCCCATCTCAAGGACATGGGCATAAAAGGGCTCGTAGTTGATATTGATAATACAGTAACAATGTGGGGGAGTAAAGAAATACCCCCTATAACCCTTAAATGGCTCCGGGATGCGAAGGCCTACGGCTTCCGTACATGTTTACTTTCAAATAATCATGAAACCAGAATAAAAGATATTTCTGAATTGCTGAATATTCCGTTCGCAAAAGGATTTAAACCTTTTCGATCCGCATTTAGATCCGCCCTTTATATACTTGGTACAAAACCAAATGAAACTGCAATAATCGGAGATCAATTGTTCACTGATATCCTCGGAGGAAACCAAGCCGGGTTTTACACCATTCTTGTAAAACCAATATCAACTACCGAGTTTATCACTACAAGGTTTGCAAGGAGCCTTGAAAGGACAATTCTACGGAAACTTATATCCCGGGGGTTAATCAATTTTAATCACGGCAGTCCTTGTAATCCCGCAGAATGATCTAAAAATCTGGCACAGATTGACTCAAGCGGAATAAAAACTAGAAATATAGCAAGGAGGATATGATTTGTACGCCGAAGTGGTAGTAGATATCCCTTCGAAGAGTGCAAAAGGCCTATTTCATTATGGAATTCCTACCCGGCTCAGGGATACGGTGAGAATTGGTAGTGCAGTACTGGTACCTTTTGGTACAAGAAAATTAACCGGATATATAGTGGGTTTCACGGAGACTCCCGATATCAGTAAGGTCAAGGATATTTGTAAAATTCAGTCAGACACTGTAATCCCCGGGCAGATGGTAAAGCTTGCGGAATTTATAAGGGATTACTACATGTCATCCCTGGGTGAGGCTATTGCTCAAATGTACCCGGCTTCTGTCCGTAGAGGTAAGGCACGAATTAAAACAGAATCCTTTGTCGGGCTTGCTGTACCACAAGAGGATGCCCGGGCCTTAGTAGTATCAATGAAAAAAAGAGCTCCGCGTCAATCGCAAACCTTAGAAACTGTTCTTCAAAGAGGACCGGTAATATCAAAAAGGCTTTTGAACAAAGGTCCAGGTTCTACCCGGGGGGCAGTCAATGCCCTTATCCGAAAAGGAATTCTAAAAGAAATCAAAAAGGAGATCCTCAGAAGCCCTGTTAAGGGAATACCCAGGGTTCAGAAAGCTGCACCTACTTTGACCCCTGAGCAAAAAGAAGCGGTGGCAATTATTATTGACGGTTTAGATCAAGTCTCACCTAAACCCTATTTACTTCACGGTGTTACTGCAAGCGGAAAAACAGAAATATATATGCATGTCATTGAATCTGTCCTTGAAAAGGGCAGGTCTGCAATAGTGCTAGTACCTGAAATATCTCTTGCCCCCCAGATGATTACGGAATTTCTAAACAGATTTGGTAGAAATGTAGCCGTCCTACACAGTAAATTGTCGCCGGGTGAACGTTATGATGAGTGGCGAAGAGCTGAACAAGGTGATGCCAAAATAGTAATTGGTGCACGATCAGCAGTATTTGCCCCTACTAAAGATTTGGGTATTATTGTTGTTGATGAGGAACATGAAAATTCATATAAACAAGAAGAATCCCCAAGATATCATGCCCGGAACATAGCATGTGAAAGGGCTAAAATGTCCGGGGCAGTGTGTTTATTAGGGTCTGCAACCCCATCAGTGGAATCCTACTACAAAGCTCTAAATGGGGACTATAAACTTCTTGAGCTCACCCAAAGGGTTGAAATGTGGGAGATGCCCTCAGTGGAAGTAGTGGATATGCGAGAGGAACTAGCCGAAGGGAACAAGACCATATTTTCACGCTCCCTGTCCCACGCAATATCTCATCGGCTAGCTGACGGGGATCAAATAATTTTATTCCTAAACAGGCGTGGGTACTCTACATTCGTATTATGCAGGGAATGCGGATATTCCATGAAATGCCCGGAATGCGATGTGTCCCTCACCTATCACACTTCGAGCAATAATGTAAGATGTCATTACTGTGATTATAGTGAGCGTGTCCCTTCTATATGCCCCAAATGCAAAGGCCGGTACATCAAATACTTTGGGGCAGGGACACAAAAGATAGAAGAGGAAGTTAAACGAATGTTTCCGCATGCTCGTACTGTTCGGATGGATACTGATACAACACAGCGTAAAGGCGCCCATGAATCAATCGTTAATAGTTTTAAAAACGGGGATTATGATATCCTCGTGGGCACACAGATGGTAGCAAAAGGCCTTGATTTCCCCAACGTTACCCTGGTTGGTGTGATAAGTGCCGATACATGCCTCAATCTGCCGGATTACAGGGCGGGGGAAAGGACATTCCAACTTCTAACCCAGGTTGCAGGCAGGGCCGGCAGGGGGGAGAAAAAAGGCCATGTCATTGTGCAAACTTATTCGCCTGAACATTATTCAATTAAACTCGGCAAAGATTACAATTATAAGGGTTTCTATAACGAAGAGATCGCGTGTCGTAAAGAAGGTTTTTACCCACCATTTTCCCGCCTTGTACATGTTGTTATCAGCGGTAAGCATCTTCCTGCAGTTGAAAGCTACATTACCGCTTTTGTTCGGATGCTTCAATCAAAAAGCAGACTTTCCAATCAAGAAAATAATATTAGGATTTTAGGGCCGGCACCTTGTACCCTGGCAAGAATAAAAGGAATGCACAGATGGCAAGCATTACTTAAAATCAACCTTGATGCAGATTCATATAGTTTGAACATGTTGATTAAGGAGGCTTTGGAGGCCTGTCCCTTGCCATCTTATGATATAATAACGAGTATAGACATTGACCCCGGAAGCATGCTTTGAATTCCGGTAAGGGGGTAACATATTATTGATTTTAAGAATCAGGAAGCAAGGCGATCCAGTCCTTAGGATGAGATCGGTACCTTTAAAAAAGATTACGAAAGAAATATCCACCCTCGTTAAAAATATGTTAGAAACTATGTACGAGGTTGACGGCATAGGTCTTGCGGCTAATCAGGTTGGGCTCCCGTTGCGGCTTGTTGTTGTTGATATAGGGGAAGGCCCGATAGTGCTGTTTAACCCTTGCATAACAGAGCACGATAATGAAGAAACGGTAGGCAGAGAGGGATGCCTGTCGATCCCGGGATTAACCGGGGAAGTGAAAAGATGGGAGGAAATTGTTGTTCACGGGATGGCTGAGAATGGTTTAGGTTGTGAAAGACTTGAGGCCCGGGGACTCCTTGCAAGAGTCTTGCAACATGAAATCGATCATCTTAACGGTATTCTTTTCATTGATAAGGCTAAGGATATCAGAAAAGAACAGGTAGAAGCCGAAGTATGAAAATAATCTTCATGGGAAGTCCGGAGTTTGCTGTGCCACATTTAGAAGCCCTTATATCCTCAGGGTACAATATTCCTTTAGTTTTCACTCAACCTGATCGCCCGAGAGCAAGGGGCAGACGTTGTATCCCTACCCCTGTTAAGGAGTTGGCGGAAAAATGCGGGATCCCTGTTTATAGCCCGGGAACTCTAGAAAACAAAGATTGTATTTATGTGCTTGAGGGGAACAAGCCTGACGTAATTGTTGTTGTGGCTTATGGTCTGCTTATCCCCAAGGAGATCTTGGATATTCCTTCTAAGGGATGTATCAATGTTCATGCATCTTTGTTACCTGTTTATCGAGGAGCTGCCCCTATAGAACGTGCAATTATGGCAGGGGAGGAAGTTACCGGTGTGACAACAATGTATATGGCGGAAGGCTGGGATACCGGTGACATAATCTTGCAAAAAAAAGTCAGGATATCTAAGGATATGACAAGCGGTGAGTTAGGCCAGGTACTGTCGATTGAAGGTGCTAGTCTGCTTATAAAAACACTGGAACTTATAAAATCCGGTACTGCCCCGAGAATTGTACAAGATGAAAGATTAGCAACGTACGCTCCTAAGCTGACACCTTGCGATTTTTTTATCGATTGGCGAAAATCAGCACAGTCTATACATAATTTAGTTAGGGCGGGTAACCCGGATCCCGGTGCGTTTACCTATCTTCAGGGAAAAAGGTTTAAAATATTTCAAGGTAAAGTTTTAACGGATGTTGATAATAGCTTACCTATGCCTAAAGGTCTGCCGGGCCGGATATCATGTTCTAACCCCAATGGTATTGTGGCAGAGACAGGTAAAGGATTTTATATTATCCAAAAGGTCCAATGTGAGGGAGGCAAACGCTTAGCGGTAAAGGACTACTTATGTGGGAACCCTATACAAGTAGGTGACGTCCTTGGTAAATAGGGTGTAGTTTCTGTTTCCCCTGCATACCGGCATAAAGGAGGAGTTCTCTATGTTTTTCTTTGATCCCACTTACATTTTAATATTACCTGCGATATTATTCGCCATGTGGGCACAAGCGCGGGTTCAAAATACATTTCATTCCTATTCCCAGGTACGGGCAAAGAGTGGAATTACCGGTGCTGAAGTTGCCCGGGATATACTTACAAAAAGCGGTCTCAACGATGTACGGGTGGAGCGAATTCCGGGAAATTCAGGGTTGCAAGATCATTATGATCCACGTTCCAGGGTCCTTAGATTATCACAACAAGTATATGCAAGCAGCTCACTCGCTGCTCTTGGGGTAGCTGCCCATGAAGCCGGGCATGCCATTCAACACCATGAAAACTATGTGCCGCTTGCAATTAGATCTAGCCTTGTACCTATTGCATCCTTCGGCTCCAGATTGGCTTTTCCGTTATTTCTGGTAGGTTTTCTTTTTTCCGGAACAAGCCTGAGTTGGCTGATGACCGCAGGGATCTGGCTCTTTATTGCAGCGGTAATCTTTTCCGTTGTTACCCTTCCCGTTGAATATGATGCAAGTAGAAGGGCTTTGATATTACTCTCACAAGGTGGGTACCTTACACAGAATGAAGTCCCCCATGCGAAGAAAGTTTTAAATGCCGCAGGCATAACATACCTTGCTGCGACTACTGTAGCATTGACACAGCTCCTGAGACTCCTAATACTGCGGGGGAGCAGGCGGGATTAGTAAAATCGCGTTAGGGGGCAGGTTAATGACTAGTCCGGGAGGTGCCAGGGAATCTGCGCTCCGGGCCCTGATTAAAATAGATGAAGGCTCTGTGTATGCTGGTCAGGCAAGAAACCGTGTTCTTCGTTTTTATAATCTTCCAATACAGGAACGTGCTTTTTGTACAAAACTTATTTTCGGGGTTACAAAATATAAAAAGGCAATTGATTACGTTCTAGGGGCCTTTTCGTCAAGGCCTGTCCAAAATATGGATCCAATTGTAAAAAATACGCTCAGGCTTGGCGTGTACCAAATTCTTTACATGAGAGAAATTCCGGATTATGCGGCAGTCAATGAATCTGTCACTTTAGTGAAAAGCCTTGGTCATCCCGGTAAGGCTAAATTTGTTAACGCTGTCCTCAGATCTGTTTCAAGGAAAACCGACGCAATCATATTTCCCGATCCCTCACGGGACTGGGTTTCTCATATAGCAGTAAAATATTCACACCCGGAATGGCTGGTGTCAAGATGGATAAAAAGATTCGGGCCGGAGGGGACTATAAACCTTTGTCTTGAGAATAATAAGGAAGCCCGGATAGTCGTCAGAACAAATACATTGAAAATAACAAGGGAAGATCTTATTAAAGAATTAGATCAGCAAGGCTTTGGGCCATATCCATCTAATCTCGTTGATGAAGGAATAGAACTTAGGAATGCCGGTGGTTTATTTAACACCGGCTTGTATTTAGAAGGCTTCTTTTTTGTCCAAGGCACGGCATCTATGTTAGTAAGCCATGTTCTTTCGCCTGAGCCGGGCGACGAAATCCTTGATTTAACTGCAGCTCCCGGCAGTAAGACAACACATATAGCTGAACTTATAGGAGATAAAGGCCGGATTGTGGCGTGTGATATGCATGAACACAGGCTAGCTTTGATCAAAGATAATGCAGAACGGTTGGGGCTATCCTCCGTTGAATTTATACGTTGTGATAGCAGAAGGCTGCCAAAAGACATTAAAGCCACAAAATTTGATAAAGTCCTCTTAGATGCACCATGTTCAGGGACTGGGGTTCTGAGAAAAAAAGCGGATCTCAGATGGCGGAGAATTAAAAACGATATAAATCACATTGTGACCCTCCAAACAGAGCTCTTAGAATCTGCCGCCAATCAGGTAAAACCAGGGGGAATCTTGGTTTACAGTACATGCAGCATTGAACCGGAAGAAAATGAGGTATTAATATCGGATTTTCTCTCCCGGCACCCCGAATTTTCCTACGATTATTCCCAGCCTTTTCTTCCCTCGGGGTTTAAAAAAGCCTTTCAAGAACAGGGAAGACCATACGTGATCACTTACCCTCATATCCACGGAACAGATGGCTTTTTTATAGCCAGGCTCAAACATTGCTGATTATCCTAAGATCTACAATGTATGGAAAAAAGTTTTAGCAGCATAAAAACAAAGATTGCGGGCAGGGTAATGTCGTAACTTAAAATCCCCGGATCCCGGAGGCGTGAAGAGCAGCCTCCTTACTCTTGTACCAAGGGATTCTTTTATATTTATATGTGTTAGGGGCAAACAAGGCTTGGAGCGACATAATCCAAATAACAACGGATTAAACCGTGGGGGTCAGTATGTCACAAGATTTATAGTCTTTTTATTAGTATGTTTCGCTACGTATTTTCTTACTGTAAGTGAAATTCCTGACAGAATTACATTGATAGAAGGTAACACGAAAAAAATCCGGTTGGGTATGCCTTTTGATTTAAGGCAAACCACTTCTGGCTTGGAACTCTTACACGATAATGGTGGTGTATTACTTACTTCCCTTGCCCAAGGGGAAACAAACCTCGAAGTACGGCTTTGGAACTTGATCCCTATAAAACGGTTAGTTGTCAGTGTGGTGCCTGAAATTCAGGTGTTTCCCGGGGGACAATCAATAGGGGTCTTACTCCCCTCGGGAGGAGTCGTTGTAATAGGTCATTACCCTATAATAGGGGCAGACGGTCGATCTTACTACCCCGCCCGCGACGGGGATATCCGAATCGGTGATGTTATTCTTCAGATCGACGGGAACCCCATCAGCAGCAAATCACAAATAGAAGAAATTGTAGAAGATATCGGTCGAAGCGGCAGACAGGCGGAAATTAATATTTTACGCAATTCAAGGAGAATCACGGTACGATTAAAACCGATTGCTGTTTATAACGGAACACAATCCGGTAAAAACCGAGCCGGGTTTAACGGGAAAAGAATCCGTTATAATTTGGGAATATGGGTCCGTGAGAACGCCGCGGGTGTCGGTACATTATCTTTTTATCACCCGGATTCAGGTATTTACTGTGCACTGGGGCACGTAATTACAGATGTATCAACCAATAAAGACAAGGATGTAGCCAGTGGGATGATAGTTAACGCACAAATTCTTGGCATTCATCAGGGCAGCCGCGGACAACCCGGCGAAAAAATTGGTAGCTTCGGCGGTGAAGAAGACATAATAGGGACTATAGATCATAATACAAAGTTCGGTATATTCGGTAGATTAAACATCATGCCTGTAAATCCTTACTTTACTGAACCTATCCAAGTGGCTCTCTCCGATGAAGTTGTGGTTGGTCCCGCCCATCTTTACACAGTTTTGGAAAAGGATAAAATAGAGCAATTCAATATAGAAATCCAGCGTGTAACACGACATACCACTCCCCAAATAAAAGGACTCGTAATTCGAATTACAGACCCACGCCTACTTTCAGCTACAGGTGGTATCGTACAAGGTATGTCAGGAAGCCCAATTATTCAAAATGGTAAATTGGCAGGTGTTCTGACTCATGTATTTGTTTCAGATCAAACGAGGGGATATGGTGTTCTTGCTGAATGGTTAATACGGAATGCCGAATTTAGTTCACCCCGGCAGAGATCTCCGAATATATCATCATTGTCAGCATTATCTTTATAGTTCCATTTTACAGCAATAGGAGACAATTATGTAATTTGCCCCAATTTGGAAGGAGTTTGCCATGGCGTGACGAATTTATATCGCGTCAGGGAGGTGCCCGATCTCTGATCTAAAGAGTATTGATTGGAGGGGTTTCATGGAGCGTGACACTATACGTGTTTTGGTAGTGGATGATAATCATGATCTGTGTGATGTGTTAAGCGAATTTCTCAACTCACAGGCTGATATATCAGTGATCGGAACAGCGTATGACGGTATAGAAGCCTTGGAAAAGATTTCTGAATTAGAGCCTGATGTTGTGGTGCTTGATATCATTATGCCTCATTTGGACGGTGTGGGAGTCCTTGAGCGCCTTTCCGAACAACGATTGGATCACCGGCCTAAATTCCTGATTCTTACTGCCTTGGGGCAAGAACGTATAATACAGCAATTAACTGAAATGGGGGCAGATTATTATATCGTTAAACCCTTTGACATCCAAACGTTAGCGGAAAGAATACGCCAGGTAGCATCATCGCCGCAAGTTATAAAAGGGACTCATATCCGATATTCTCCCCCCCAAAGGGATCTTCATTCCGAAGTCACGAGGCTTATTCACGATATGGGAATCCCTGCAAACATAAGAGGTTATACTTATCTCAGGGAAGCAATAATCCTCGTAATAGGTGAAAATACCCTTTTAAACAGTGTTACGAAGGGGCTTTACCCCCGCGTGGCCGGGACATTCGATACTACCCCAGCAAGAGTGGAAAGGGCTATCAGACATGCAATTGAAATTGCATGGACAAGGGGGAACATTGATCTCCTGAATGGTTTATTTGGGTATACAATTAGCAGCGAAAAAGGGAAACCGACAAATTCTGCTTTTATTGCCAGGATAGCGGATAAAATCCGTCTAGATATCAGGGCAAGTTAAACCTTTCCCGAAGATTTCATCCCCGTTTTAGGCGCCATGAGCGAATTTTTGTATCTGCCGGAATGATAAAGTATTAGATAATACATACTATTTATAAGGGATTAACCTAAAAATAACTGTATGGAAATGGTGTCGGCTGACGTTTTAAAGGGTGACTCAATGAGGATTAAAGGCGTAGCAAGATTGGACAGGAGAACAAAAAATCTTGTTTTTCGGGTGTGTCGGGGAGAAATTGCTATCATTGATCATGAGGATATAGATCAGGTTGCTTGTGATGCACTGATACACGCTGGGGTCCGGGCAATTATAAATCTTAAATCATCTATTACAGGCAGATATTATAATCCCGGCCCGCTTTGTTTATGCGAGGCCGGGATTTATTTATTGGATTGCGTAGATCCAAAAGTAATGAGAGATATCAAAGACGGGGAAATTGTAGAAATCCATGGTAACAGACTTTTAAAAAATGGTTTACAGATTTGTACAGGAGCAGTGGTGCGCAAGGCTGAGGTATTAAGTAAATTGGAAAAAGCAAGGGCAAGCCTGCCTCACCAAGTTGATGCCTTCATTCTCAATACAATAGAGCATGTGGAGCAGGAAAAAAACTCGATTTTGAATAATATTTACATTCCAAAGCTTTCCACGGAAATTACCGATCGTCATGTCCTTGTTGTATCCAGAGGGCGGGGGTATCATGAGGATCTCAAGGCTGTCATTCCCTACATTCTCCGGGCAAAACCTATAATTATCGCAGTAGACGGTGCTGCAGATATACTCCTTCGTTTGGGTATTTTCCCACATATCCTGGTGGGAGATATGGACAGTGCAAGTGATTATGCCTTAAAAACCGTACCTGAACTTGTAGTACATGTATATCCCGATGGTCAGTCCCCGGGGAGAGAGAGGCTTAGGAAACTGAATCTTAAGGCAACGGAGTGCCAAGTACCGGGAATTAGTGAAGATCTAGCACTTTTACTTGCATATGAAAAAGGTGCCGAACTCATTGTAATTGTCGGGAGCCACTCATCAATTGAAGATTTTTTAGATAAAGGGCGCAAGGGAATGGCGAGTACATTTCTTACCAGACTGAAAGTAGGATCAGTCCTTATTGATGCAAAAGGAGTCAGCAAGCTTTATAAAAGCACTTTGCATCGTAATGATATTGCAAAGGTTGTTTTAGCCGGTCTTATACCGCTCTCAACCGGTATAGCAACCTCACAAGCCTTCAGACAGCTTTTGAAATTGATTATTATGCATTTTAAATTAGCAATATGGTCTATTTAGCGTAAAGCATTATGGGGAGGCCGCCGGTTGGATGATAAGCCCGAGGTATCATGTAACTTCGACTGTTGCAATATTTTTTGCGCTAGGCCTGGGTATTTTCTTAGGGAGTTCCTTAGTGAAAGACGATGTCTTAATCAAGCATCAACAATCACTCATTGATGGAATTGAATCTGAATTCAACCTTATCCGGAAAGATCGGGAGATTTTATACGCAAAGCTTGAAACAACCGAATTGTTGCTTGAGAATACGGTGGCCTTTGGAGAAATGGCACTTGCGAAACTAATATGCGGCAAATTAGACGATAAACACATAGATTTAGTAGTGGCTCCCCAGGGGCTGTCACGTGAAGGGGTATCCGTTATGATAGCAACTCTTCAAGACTCAGGTGCGTCACTTGGCCGTGCAATACATATAAAGGGGGAATTTGGGCCTATGATAATACAGAAGCTTGCATCTTTTATTGCAGGGCCGATCCTCCATGGGGAAAACCTGGAATTAACTGAGGCTAGCCACTCTCCGGATTCTGAATATCTTACAGTGGAATTTCTAAACGAAAACCAAAAGTGTGATGCTGTCGTAATAGCATTGGGCAATAAAAACCAGGTGCACGATGTTGCTTATACAAATATTTCCCTTATCAAGGCCCTCAGGAAACTTAATATTCCTATGGTCATTATAATGTCAGGCAAAGTTGGTTTCCCCTTTAATATTGAATATAGACTCCAAGGTGTTCGTTTAATAGAGAATGCAGATACCCTGATGGGTCGATTTTCGTTGGTTGAAGGGCTCTTTTATACTATAAATGGGGGATAGCCTACCATTGCTTACTTCGGTGATAATTCCTGCATATAACGAAACTGAATTAATAGCTTCCACAATTGAGGCTTCGATAAAATCATCTCCGGGACTATACGAAATAATAGTAATCGATGATTGTTCCTCGGACGATACTTTTCAAAAGGCGCAAACTGCCGGTGCTCTTGTTTTTAAAATGCCTAAGAGGGCAGGGAAGGGGGCAGCCCTAATGCAAGGTGTATTATCATGCAAAGGGGATATCGTCGTATTTTTAGATGCTGATCTGGGTGAAACTGCGACAGAAACCCCAAAGTTAATCAAGCCTGTTATCACCGGGCAAACTGATATGGCTGTCGCGCGTTTTCCACAGTTTCCTCTGGCACGGCGGAAAGGTCTGGGTCTTGTTAAGCTGGCAGCTTACTATGGGGTATGGCAACTTTGCAAACAAAGGATGGATTCAATCCTCTCCGGTCAACGGGCTGCGAAGCGTAGCACCTTTCTTAAATTGATGCCTTTCGCACCAGGTTTCGGGGTAGAAGTCGGCCTTACTATTGATGCATTACGTAGAGGGTTACGTATCCTTGAAGTCGATTGTAATATGGCACACAGGATAACAGGATGGGATTTTACAGGAGTTTCCCATAGAGCACGCCAATTTTATTGGGTTGTCGGCGCTATACTTACCAGGTATGTTAACTGAACAATCCCCTTTAATAATAAGTCTGGCTTGCGGAACCATTGCACTTTGCTTTGCTGCACTTATAAAAATGCCTTGCATAGAACTACTGAAGTCCTCCGGATTAATCCAACGGAATTATGCAGGCAGTATAATCCCGACTTCAACGGGAATAATTTTTGCCGTCTCAGTTTTTCCGGCAGCTATGATTACCGTGAAGTTATTCATATTAACCGGGCCGGAATTACAGTTCATTTTCCCATACCTTCTTTTGGTTTCAGGATCATCTTTTGCAGGGTTAATTGATGATGCTTACGGATTAAACAGTCATAAGGGCTTAATAGGACACTTTAAGGCATCCATGAGCAAACGGATGCCTACAACAGGTGTAGTTAAGGCTATGATCATATGGATTATCACTTTAATATCCCTTTATTTATCGGTAAAAGGAAGGCCTGTGTTATTTCTCCTCTTTGACACCGCTTTAGTGGGACTTTTTGCGAATTTTATGAACCTCCTTGATGTCCGACCAGCCCGTTCGGCAAAGGTTTTTTTTATTATTTTAATATCATTTTTTGTATATGATTACAAATCATTTGTCGGGTTGGTTCCCGCGGCACTAACCGGTACTATATTGGCAGGACTGAATGATGAATTAAGCGGGGTATCCATGATGGGAGATGCAGGGGCGAATCTTTTAGGGGCTGTACTTGGATTTTGGGTTGCAGTTAGTTTCCCGGTCCCTACAAAGATCCTGGCGCTTCTATTCCTTATAGGTATTCATATATACACAGAACGATATTCAATTTCAGATATCTTCGATACAAACCCAATCCTTCATTTCCTAGATCAACTTGGGCGGAATTAAGCTCTTCCATAATTTGCAGGGAACTCCTATTCTACAACGAATACCTGTATGAGGAGGTAATCAGTTATGAAATTCGGTGTACACGTAAGTAGGGCAGGCGGCCTTCACAATGCACTTCGAAATGCAGTTGAGCTCGATTGCAGTACTATCCAAATGTTTGCCGGAAATCCCAGAAGCCTTAGATCGAATCCAATCCAAGAAAATGAAGCCTTCGATTTCAAGGAAGGGCTTACAAAACATAATATTGAGCCATTGGTCATTCATGCCCCATACCTTCTTAATCTTGCCTCACCTAAAGAAGAGATTTATGAATTATCAATACAGGCACTGGCGCGGGAGATTACTGGTTGCATCACACTCAATGCAGACTATCTTGTAATACATCCGGGTAACCATTTAGGTTCAGGTATAGATGCGGGTATTGCCAGGATTGCCCAGGCAATTGAAAACGCCGCTTATATAGCGGGGCTAAAACACAGTAATGAACCATTAATCCTCCTTGAGACTGTATCAGGTGCAGGGACTGAAATCGGTTGGGCGTTCCAACACCAAAGGGATATAATGGCTGCTACAGATCGGGTGTCCCTTGGGGTTTGCCTTGATACTTGCCATATGTTTGCAGCCGGATATGATATAGTAACCGAAGAAGGGCTTGCCGGGACCTTAGAGGAACTAGATAGATTGTTGGGAGTATCCTGTGTGAAAATTATTCATGCAAATGATTCAGTGGGGGTTTTGGGATCCCGCATTGATCGTCATGCAGACATAGGCTTCGGCGAAATTGGGGAAAAGGGGTTTCGTGTTATTTTCGGTGATTCCCGGCTTCGCTCAATTCCGTTTATCCTAGAAACACCGAAGAAAACTATTGAGGATGACAGGCGAAACCTGGCTGTGATCAAGCGTCTTGCTGAAGAGGCGGTGGTAAAGTAATTGGAAGAGCCTGATCTGGATCAAATTCGAAATAAAATCCAAGAGGTGTTTGGTACCGGGGGTATTTTGGCAAAGACATTTCCGGGGTATGAATTCCGGGAGACTCAACAGGAAATGGCCCTTGGTGTATTACGTAGTTTTTCAACATCACGTCATGCCTTAATAGAAAGCGGTACAGGCACAGGCAAGTCCATTGCTTATCTCGTCCCCGCCATTCTATGGGCTTTTAGCACCGGTAATAGGGTGGTTGTATCCACCGATACCATTAACCTTCAAGAACAGCTTATCCATAAGGACCTCCCTCTTCTTGCAGACTGTCTTGGGGTGAAATTCCGGTATTCCCTGGTTAAGGGACGATCGAATTATGTTTGCCGCAGAAAGTTGACAATTATTCTGCATGAAATAGAAGACAGGGAAAACGATGGGCTGAGGGCCGATTTTATTGAGTTTGTAAGCTGCCTAGATGATACCCCGACAGGTTCCAGATCTGATTTTCGTAAGGAAGTACCGAATAAAATCTGGGATTTAATTTCATCTGATTCCATGTCTTGCCTCAGATCCCGATGCCCGTGGAGTAGAGAATGTTATTTTTTAAAGGCCAGATCAGACATGGAGGATTCAAATATATTAGTCATAAATCACCACCTTCTATTTTCGGATCTTGCCCTAAAGATTACAGCTCCTGATAACCTCGGCAGTAGGGTTCTTCCGGATTATGAGTATCTCGTTTTAGATGAAGCGCATAACATTCCTGGAGTAGCAGAGGATTATTTAGGATACAAAACAAATTTGTTGAATGTAGAAAGGGCTCATAAAGATTTAATTCAAATCGGTGGCCCGAAATTCAGGAAATTAGGTTTACTGTTTAATCTGAGAAATATGATCTTTGCAGCCCAACCTGAAATGGATAATGATTTTGCAAAAAAGGTGATATCTGATATTGATTCTACGGTGGAATCAGCTCAGAGAAGTCACGAAGCCTTTACTTCTTTTTTTCAATCCCTATATATGTTTTTAATGCAAATTCCATCACAGTATTACAGACGGAACAATACTGTCAGACTAAGGGAGGAAATCATAGAATTACCTGAGTGGCAGGAATGGATTACCCCGAGTGCTGAAAAATCAATTATTCGGGGAAAGGAATTAATTAATGGCCTCCATAGTATCTTGGGAAACATCAGCTTTATTGAGGGAGACTTTGCACAGAATTTTAAGTCTCTGGGAGGGGATATCCAAGGTATCACAGGAAGGATAAGCGCGGAAATTCATGCCCTTGATTTTATAATATCCATGGAACAAAAGGAATTTGTGTATTGGACTACAGGTTGTTCCGTTGATACCCAACTTATGGCAACCCCGCTTGACGTAGCCCCTTTTTTACGTAAATATTTATTTGAGAGTGCAGAGTCTGTGATTCTCACTTCGGCAACAATGACCGTGGGAGAATGTTTTCAATTTTTTAAAGGCCAAATCGGCCTTAGTGAACAACTTGATCCCCCTTTGGAGTTTATTTTCGAATCACCTTTTGATTTTCCGAACCAAGTTTTACTTTTAATCCCAGAGGACCTACCTGATCCTAGGGATCCATTGTTTATAGAGGAGGCTTCAAAACTTATTTCCAGAAGCATCCTAACATTAAAGGGGCGCGTATTTATACTTTTTACATCTTACAATATGCTGGATCGGATTGAAGAGAGAATTCGATCTTCTGTGGAACAATCAGGTATTAAAATATTTAAGCAGGGCACTATGCCCCGCCATCGTATGCTCACCTGTTTCCGTGAAGAACCCGGCGTGCTCCTTGGGGCTGATAGTTTCTGGCAAGGAGTGGATGTCCCGGGGGATGCACTTTCATGCGTGATTCTTATGAGGCTTCCCTTTGATGTTCCTACGAATCCTGTGTACGAAGCAAGGATGGAAGCCTTTAGGATGAAAAATATTGACGGTTTCCGCTCTTACGCCCTCCCATCTGCAGTAATAAGATTCCGACAAGGCTTTGGCCGTCTGATTAGAAGTAGTGAAGATCGGGGTGTCGTATTGGTTTTAGATAATAGACTGATAGGAAAATGGTATGGCAAAGCCTTTATAAGGTCACTCCCGAAGGTTAGCTTATCTGTGCAAAGCTGCGATTCGATACCTGAATCAATGCTTAAATATATGCTATCATAATAAGCGAGAATAATTTTCCATTGCATACGGAGGTGAACGAGACATTGATTAAACAGGATAAGTACAGGCTTGCTGCTGAGCAACTTGCGGAACTATGTGACGAGGGGCTGTTTCAGTTCTCCACAACTAGAGAATTGCCCCCTCTTGAGGGAATTATAGGCCAGGAGCGTGCTGTTAAAGCAATGACTTTTGGGCTCAATGTAAGGAATAAGGGCTATAATATTTACATGTCAGGCGCCGCCGGTACCGGCAAAACAAGTTATGCCCGCACCCTTATATCATCACTTGCTGCTAAGGAGCAGGTACCTGATGATTGGTGTTACGTATATGATTTTAATAAACCGGAAGAACCCAAAGCATTAAATCTCCCTGCCGGTATAGGTAGTCGGTTCGTCAAGGATATGGAACGTTTTATTGAAGATTGCCGGAATAATATTTCCAAATCCCTCCAAAGCGAAGATTTTGAAAAACAAAGATCTGCCATAGTAGAACATTATCAAATAGAGAGCGGCCATATTCTGAAGACATTAGAGCAGTATTCAATGAACCATGGGTTTACATTGCGTAAAACAGGTAAAGGCGTCGTCACAGTGCCCTTAATAGACGGCCAGCCTATAGATTTACCAAAGTTTGAACAGCTGGATCCTGAAGAAAAAAAGAAGATTGAAGAAAAATCACGAATGGTTAAACAAGAAATAGAAGATACAATGCGCCGGATCCAACAACTGGAGGCAGAAGCACAAGACCAGGTATCACGCCTTGAAAAGGATATAGCCTTATCTGTTTTAAAACCAAGTATTGAAAATATAAAATCAGGTTATAAGGATTTCACTAAAGTCCTAAGCCATCTTGAGGAAGTCCGGGAGGATATCATACAAAATCTTGATAAATTCAGTGGTAAGGAAGAAAAGGGGAGCCCGGTTTCGCTCCCGTTCTTAAAAAGTGATACTGAGAGCTTTTTCTCACGCTATAAAATAAACCTTATTGTTGATAATATGGAATTAAAGGGTGCCCCAGTTGTTTTTGAGGCCAATCCGACGTACTATAACGTTTTTGGGAAGATAGAGGGAAAGGCTCAGTTAGGTGCCGTTACTACCGATTTCACTATGATAAAGGGTGGTGCAATTCATCGCGCAAACGGAGGTTACCTTGTAATTCAGGCAGCTGACTTACTCAAGGATTATTGGGCCTGGGATGCTTTGAAACGTACAATGGAAAACGGTGAGGCGCGAATTGAAAATATCGGCGAAGATTACCGTACAGTTCCAATAACAATGATGAAACCAGAACCTATACCGATTAAAACGAAGATTATTATGATAGGCAGCCCTTACATATATCAATTGCTTTACTCCCATGATGAGGGTTTCCGGAAATTATTTAAGATACGTGCAGATTTCGATATAGTTATGGCAAGAAACAGTGCTAATATTAAAAAATATGCAACCTTCATCTGTAATCTATGCTCTAAAGAAGGACTGGCCCATTTTTCCCCGGAGGCCGTTGCCCGGGTTGTAGATTATAGTTCGCGCATAGCGGGAGATAAAAAGAAACTTTCAACCAGATTTAACGAAATAGTAGAAGTATTGTACGAATCAAGTGCATGGTCACAAATAGCGGGGAGTTCTACGGTAGAAGGAAACCATGTCGAAAAGGCGATTAAGGAAAAAATCTTCCGTTCGAATCAGCCTGAAGAGCGTCTACAGGAAATGATGGAACGCGGGGATATATTAGTTGATACTGAAGGAGAGGTCATCGGTCAGATAAACGGGCTTTCCGTGTACGGAACCGGAGACTATTCCTTTGGTCGGCCCTCACGAATAACAGCCCAAGTTTATCTAGGCAAAGAAGGCGTTATAAATATTGAACGTGAAGCAAAACTCAGCGGTAGTATACATGATAAAGGCGTCTTAATTCTGTCAGGGTTTTTAGGTGGAAAATATGCTAAGGATAAACCCTTAACCCTTTCAGCAAGTCTTGCATTCGAGCAAAGTTATGGTGGGATTGACGGAGACAGTGCCTCATGCGCAGAGCTGGTGGCACTTTTATCTTCAATATCCGGTATTCCTATAAAACAAAATCTGGCAATTACAGGTTCTGTTAACCAAAAAGGACAAATTCAACCCATTGGCGGGGTTAACCAAAAAATAGAAGGCTTTTTTAAAATCTGTAAAACAAACGGCCTTGATGGCAGCCACGGGGTGGTAATTCCCATACAAAACATTGACAACCTTATGCTTGACAGTGAAGTCATAGATTCTGTACGGCAGGGTAAATTTAATGTCTATGCAATAGAAACGGTGGATGAGGCAATTGAACTTATGACTGGGTTCCCTGCGGATGAGATCCATAACAGAGTTGAAGCCAGGTTAAAAAAGATAAGCGAAGAAGCAAGAAAGTACAATTTAAAAGGTGTCAGCTGATGATAGGGATCATCATATATTACCTATATTAGCAGCATGTTCCTGTTGTCCTTTTAGGATTTGCATGCTATAATCCGCCCATGAGTTCGCCTTTCTGAAATTATGTATATTTTTCTAATACTAATAAAGGAGGCGAAGCCATGAGGCGTCGGAAAATTCGTTTAATTTTTCTAAGTTGTATTTTATCCTTATTTATAGCATTATCCTTTAGTTCTTTGGGTAGGGAGGAATACCTGTCGTGTGCCGGGCAATCTGATTATGAACTTCTTGCCCGAGTAATTTCAGGTGAAGCCAGGGGCGAGCCTTATCTTGGGAAAGTTGCAGTTGGCGCTGTAGTTATGAACAGGGTTTATAGTCACCAGTTTCCTGCCACTGTTTCAGGTGTAATTTTTCAGGACTGGGCATTTACTTCAGTATATGACGGCCAGATAAATCATATACCTGATGCGGATTCCTACCGTGCTGCCCAAGAAGCTATGTCAGGTGTGGATCCCACATATGGTGCACTGTATTTTTATAATCCCGCCCGTACCACATCCCACTGGATTTTCACAAGACCCATAACGACTGTTATCGGTCGCCATTATTTTGCAAAATAACCAGGCAACATCTGCCTGGTTGTTTTTTGTTGTTACCTGCATGACAATATAAGAATTTGCATAAGTATTACAGAAAATGTTCTCCATAGGGAGGACCAATGTAATGCTGATAGTTGTAGTTCGAAATTGGGGCAGGCTTATCTTTATACTTGTACTGTTGATAATAATTATCGATGTTTTCCAAATAGGCTTACTTACTACAGCAAAAGTAGTAATTGCCACTGTGTCGGGTAGGCTTGTACCAGTGTATTTTGTATCCACACATGAAAATAAAGTCAGTTTCACTTTCGAAGGTGCATCAGGCAATGATATGACCGGGGAAATTTTGAAGGTATTGGAGGATCATAGCATTACAGCAACCTTTTTTTTGTCCGGTGAATGGATAGATAAGCATAAAGATTCGGTGGATAGGATCGTTGCCGGCGGACATGATCTAGGTAATTATACTTATTCGGTTCCCCATCCCAATTCTCTAACAGAAGGCCGATTAAAACAAGAACTTGAAAAAGCCCATAAATGCATTAAAAAGATTACGGGCCGGCTGCCCGAAGTCTTTAGGCCCCCCTATGGTGAATATAGCAATAAAGTAATAGAGGTCTCAAGGGAGCTTGGTTATGAAACAGTGGTTTGGAGTATAGATTCGCTGGATTGGCGGGGGATATCCCCGGATCGTATGAATAAGAGGATTTTGGAAAAGCTCCATAAAGGTGCAATCATAAGGTTTCATATAACAGAGGTGAATACCCCAAATGCTTTATCACAAATAATTGAAAACATTAAAAAACAGGGGTATAAAATAGTCCCGTTAACTGAACTTTTGCTTGAGGGTAATCATTATATACACCCTCATACTGGTGAGATGAGACCAATACGGATGCCATCAACAGGCCTAAATAAGGAGGGTCTTTCAGATGAAGCGTAAGGACAAAGTGGCCCCGAAACGTAAAGGTCGCCTTACCACAATTATAATTACAAGAAATATGACGCTTCTGATTGCGTTTTCCGTTCTCGTTTTTGTATTCACGGCAGTAATTATTTCATCTTTTGGTGATATTAAAAGAATGGTTTATGGGGTGAAACCAGGAGTTACCCTGGAGGCACGGGTACTTTCGGGATACTTGCCTTTAGAAGTAAGGCGGATTATAGAGGCTATGGCAGATCAGGAACGAACAGCACCAAAGGATGCCATGATTTTTAAAGAAACAGGTGAATTAATTCCGGAATCATTAGGGCTGGATATTGATATTGACTCCACGGTAAATCAAGTCATGAAAGCAAAGCCAGGAGAAAATATAAAGCTGGTGAGGACTGTAATTGCTCCGGCAGTAACCACTCTTCATTTTGATCCTGTTTATCGTGTTAATACAGGTATGCCATTTATGGCTTTTGCAATCAATGTCGCTTGGGGTGAAGAATATCTTCCCCGTTTGCTTGAGATATTGAGGGAGCAAAATATGAAAGTCACCTTTTTCATTGATGGTACATGGGCCCAAAAATACCCTGATGTATTGAAACTTCTTGATGAAGAAGGACATGAGCTGGCGAGTCACGGTTATGAACATGTACACATAGAAAATCTGAATGAATCAGCAATAAAGCAGCTTATTTCAGACAATGAAAGGCTCCTTCTTAATCTAGGGGTAAGGCCGAGCAAACTCTTTGCTCCCCCTTACGGTGAATGCAATAATACAGTGATTGCGGCAGCTGCCTCACTTGGATATACGACTGTAATGTGGACCATTGATACACTTGATTGGAATATCAAGGATTCAGAGAAAATCCTGGGGAGGATTGTACCTAAAATTACATCAGGCGCAATTATTTTAGCTCATCCAACCGAAATATTCCTTGAGGTGCTACCAAGAATTGTAGATGCCTCAAGGCATTCAGGGTATCAATTTCTTACTGTATCAGAGTTAATTAAAACTGAATAGAATATTAACGCATATTACTGAGAATAGTCTCCCAATAAGAGTCATCCTCATATCCTAACTTCCAAATTGCTATGCCCCCAATATCGTATTTTTCTACAAGCCCAAGTTTGAACCTAATACTGTCAGGCGATTCGAACCATACTTCGTGATAGGCTCCGTTATCAGTATAGGAGAAAAATGGAGATTTGGCATCGGGATCCCAAGATGGGTTAATCCCCATACGATTTGCACGATTCATTACTTGAATATATGAGAGTGCAGAGGCTCTCCCTGTAAAGTGGTTCCAGTCATAGCCATATGCAGGTATTCCCATTAGCACTTTATGCTTTGGTATTTGGGTCGTGGCGTATTTTACTACCTTTTCCACCCATGGGAAAGAAGCAATCGGTCCGGGTCCGCCGACTGGTGAATGCTCATCATATGTCATTAACATCATATAATCGCAGGATTTTCCCAAAGCATAATAATCGAACGCTCCAACCCACGCCTGTCCCTGGTGATCCTGAGTCTTGGCAGGTACAGACATAGTAACTAAATATCCATGAGGGGTAAGACGGGCATGGAGTTCTTCCATAAATGCGGTAAGATTCTCCCGATCTTTCGGATCAATGTTTTCAAGATCTATGTTAACCCCGTCATAGGCCTGTTCTTCAAGAATCATAAGAATATCCGATATTGCCCTTGCCCTTGAATTAAAGCTTTGGAGCAATGCATGAGCGCGCTTCCCATCAAATTTTCCTTGTGCCATATTATGGACGAGTGCTAAGGTCTTAATACCTTCAGAATTTGCGATTTTCATAGCTCTTCCACTGGTTTCGCCGGATATTCTCCCATTTATATCTACAGAATGCAAAAAGGCAGCTATGTAATCGAGTGAGTCACCGTTAGATAAAAGGGAACCGTACGATGTCGGATCGCCCGGGTAATCCTCTGTATAGTACCCGACTATTTTCCTTTTAGTATGCTTTGCTTCTGTAGGTTTCTGCCTATTGCCTGTATTATTCAAAGGGGGCCCAGCTGTAACCGTGGAATTTAATGTTTGTAAATATTCGCCCTCGAGAAGGAAATCCGCTATCCAGCCAACCTTTCCGTCGGATAGGCTTATTTGGTACCAACCATCAACTGAAGCAATGATAACAACTTCAGAACCTGCAGGTATCCTTTGAAGAATAGGGTAATCTGTCCCCGGCCCTTTACGGAGTCTTGCCAGTTCCTTCACAGAAGCTTGGATACGATCTATAGAAGCAATAGAATGTTCAGGGCTTGTCTTCTCTATAGTATTCATCTCATAAACATTTGTCGGGGGTTGTGTAACTGTATCTTGGGGTTTATGATTATTAGATGAAAATACGTAAAGTAAAATAGTCAGGACTGTTACGGCAACCTTTGGATCCAAGGCTCGGATTCTCCCCCTTATATGGTTTTTATCAGGGTATATTAAAACAGTACCTGCAGGTTCTATTCGAAACAGGTAGTTCCTTTATGCAAGTTTAGGATAGGGAGGTTGAATATGGTACATAATTTTACCAAATGATAATTAAAGAATAGAGGATTGGGAGCCTAATAGGCGAATTGGTAAGTGAATGTCGATGAGAATCGAAGGATGTCCAGACTTGACGACGGAGATAATAAGATGGGATAACCGGCTGATTTCCGAAATTCGGAGGGAACTAAATGACACAAAATTTACAAATAAGACTTCAGGGCCTCCGGACATCAATAGAAGATTTACGTAGGGAACTACATTCAACAATAGTAAAAAATAAAGGGAGATTAGATAATACCGAGACCTACGATATCAGCGAGCGTCTTGACAAGCTCGTTGCTAAATACCTCAGATTAAAAGAAAGGCTGGATGGCGCATATGAGCCCGGCTATTATGTCAAACTAAAGCCAAACCCTATTAATGAGGAGGCTAAATAAATGTCGAGCGTTATAGGTACATTCAGCAGGCGTGATGAGGCGGAAAAGGCAATCCATGAATTGAAAAATAAAGGTTTCGATGATAATAAGGTTTCTATTGTTGCTAGGGAAGATAAGGAGGGTGGCGCAGATATTTCCGGAGGGACGGTCACCGGAGGAGCAATTGGGGGTACGGCAGGAGTCCTTGCGGGACTGGGGGCCCTTGCAATACCGGGAATTGGACCGATTATTGCTATAGGGCCGATAGCTGCAGGCCTTACCGGAGCGGTTGCAGGAGGACTCGTAGGCAGTCTCGTAGATCTTGGAATCCCTGAGGATCGTAGTAGGTTTTATGAAAATAAAGTAAAAGAAGGAAAAGTATTGGCTGTGGTTGAGGCCGATGATAATCAAATAAATGATATAAGGGAAGTATATAGCAAATCTGGAGCCTCAGATATAGAAGTTCATTAGCTACTAAAGTTGATACAGGGTTCAGTAGTATGATGAATATTAATCATTGTGATCAACCGCTGTGGAGTTATACCGGCCTATTCCGGTCTACAGCGGTTCTTATATTCCCTTAATCTGTAAAGAGTTTAACAGTATAGGCCTTGACTCATTTATTCTGTTGGGAATAGCAGGAATTTAAAGCCGGAAGAATAAATTAATTATGACAGCCACCCCAAACAGGAGGTTTAGCATAAATGAAAATTAAAACAATCGTAACAGGAATAGCAGGGCGCATGGGGAAACAAGTTGCATCTGCATTAATCCAAGAATCAGATATAGAATTAGTCGGTGGGGTAGATTTGAAAAATCAAAGTATCCCTGTTTCATCTGGGGATATTGATACCATAATTGAAGTAACGACGGATCTTTCCGAGTTAATAGAAAAAACTCGCCCGAGTGTATTAGTAGATTTTACACACCCTTCAAGTGTTATGAATAACATTCGTATTGCCCTTCAGGCGGGGGTCAGGTGTGTCGTAGGTACTACTGGTATTTCATCGTCTGATTTTAATGAAATCAACGATTTATGTAAAGCAAAAAAGACAGGCGCAGTGGTTGCCCCAAATTTTTCAATCGGGGCTGTTCTTCTTATGAAATTTGCACATATTGCTTCAAAACATTTCGACAGTGCGGAAATTATAGAAATGCATCATAATGAAAAAGTTGATGCCCCGTCAGGGACAGCTCTCAGGACTGCTGAATTTATCGAACACCAGATGCTTGCTGCAAGCCGTCAAACGGCAGCAGGCCTTCAACTACAACCTGCAAGAGGGGAAGATGTCAAGGGCACAAGAATACACAGCGTACGGCTTCCGGGGCTTATAGCCCATCATGAAGTGATTTTTGGGAAGCTGGGTGAAATATTAACAATACGTCATGATTCCCTTTCGCGGGAATCCTTTATGCCTGGTGTAATCCTGGCAGTAAAGGAAGTAATGAAACTTGATAAGGCAGTTCTCGGTCTGGATGCCCTCCTAACCATATCCGGAGTTTTCTGACCCACCGATTATCAAATTATAAAACAAGCACCGTGTCCCCGGAAGACTCATATATTATCCATAGCCATGTACGGTCAGAGGAGGAACTGGTATGAAAGAGGGCCTTCGGGGGCTGGTTGTCTGTATCCTGGGGGGAAATTTCCGCGAAATCCAATTGATACGTAGGCTTCTGGCGGAAAAGGCTCTTGTAAAACTGGTGGGATACCCACCCCTTAATGAGCTCGCCGGAACTATCAGGGAAACCGGCATATCCAAAGGAATGCTTGGAGCTTCAGTGATTATCGTAGGTATGGGTAAATTGGATATAGGGACTAAAATAAAGACCCTTGATCCTGAACTTAATCTTAATTTTACTGTAGATGTCCTCAAATCTATCCCCAAAGGCAGGCTCTTATTAGTAGGAACTGCGGGATCTGAATTCCGTGAGCTTGCCTTAAAATATGGAATAAACCTTGTTGAAGTTATGGAAAACGATGAAGTTGCAATTAAAAATTCAATACCTACAGCGGAAGGGGCTCTACAAATAGCCATGACAGAAATGCCCATTACAATCCATGGATGCAATGCCATTGTCTTAGGATTTGGGCGAGTGGGGATAACTATGGCGCGTGTATTGCTTTCCCTTTCTGCAAATACCGTTGTATGTGCAAGGAGCTATTCGCAGCTTGCAAGGGCCTCGGAGATGGGGGCTTTGGCTTTGCATATCTCGTCCCTTTCTTCGGCTTTGTCCGATACTGATGTAGTCTTTAATACAATACCCTCAACAGTTTTGACCGATCAGATTTTAGAGAATATGAAACCAGGCTCTTTGATAATAGATTTGGCATCAGCACCGGGTGGGACAGATTTTGATGCTGCTGCACGTTTAGGTATCAAAGCGATCCTGGCTTCAGGATTACCGGGAAAAACTGCCCCGAAAACCGCAGGTAAAATCCTGGCTGATGCTATCCTCCGGCTTATTAAGGAAAGGCTTGATAACCCTCGCTGATCGACAGGCTTTCAAGGATTTAGACGGAGGTGTAGTTAATGAGGCTTACTAACAAAACGATTGGAATAGCAATAACCGGTTCATTCTGCACAATTCCTGAAATTGTACCGGAAATTGAAAAAATCGTTGCAGAAGGTGCAGATGTTTATCCTATACTTTCGGAAAACGTTGCAGCCCATAATACACGGTTCGGGAGAGCCGCCGATATGGTATGTATTTTAGAGCGTGTTACCGGTAGAGAACCTATTTTAACTATTGCAGAAGTGGAGCCTTTGGGGCCGGCAAAGACTCTTGACACCTTAGTTATTGCACCATGCACCGGGAACACTTTATCTAAATTAGCCTACGGTATTACTGATGGATCCGTACTTATGGCTGCAAAATCCACAATGCGGAATTTAAGGCCCGTAATTGTTGGAATATCCACTAATGATGGCTTATCGGCAAATGCCAAAAGCCTGGGAATCATCTTAAATACCAAGAATATTTATTTGATTCCATTTGGACAGGATGCACCGTTCAAGAAACCCTGTTCGCTTATAAGTGATATGAGGCTTATGGTAGACACAATCATCGCGGCATTTAAAGGGGTGCAGTTGCAGCCTATCCTTATTGACAGGAACACGTAGAAGATATATGCTAACACAAAACATTCAGCATGAACAGCATTGTGGAGGGAGAAGAGTGAAAGGATACAAGGTTGCTATAGTAGGTGCTACAGGAGTTGTAGGTCAGGAGCTCTTAAAGATATTATCTGAAAGGCACTTTCCCATTTCAGAATTGACCCTCCTTGCATCAGCCAGATCAAAAGGAAAACCTATTGAATTTCAAGGGAAGATTTTGCATGTTAAGGAAGTTTCAAAAGAGACTCTCTCAGGTCATGATATAGCATTTTTCGCGGCGGGATCCTCAATCTCCCGGGAATTTGCTCATGAAACCTGTAGAGACGGGGTTTTGGTTATTGATAACAGCAGTGCATTTCGGATGGATCGTGAAGTGCCCCTTGTTGTTCCCCAAGTAAACCCTGAAGATATTCTAAAACACAAAGGAATTATTGCAAACCCCAATTGTACAACAATTATTATGGTGATGGCATTAAAACCTATTGATGAAGCCGCCTGTGTTAAGCGGGCTGTCGTATCCACATATCAGGCTGTATCCGGTGCCGGAATAAAGGCTGTAAATGCGTTATTCAATGAGACAAGGGCATATCTCGAGGGAGAGACAATACAACCTGAGGCCTTGCCCTTTGCTTCAGCTTCAAAACACTATCAGATTGCATTCAATGTAATTCCTCAGGTAGACGTATTTCAAGATATGATGTACTCTAAAGAGGAATGGAAGACGGTTCATGAGACTGCCAAAATTATCGGGCGGGACCTTAAAATTACTGCAACTACCGTACGTGTTCCCATAGAGAGATCCCATTCTGTTTCATTAAACCTAGAAACTGAGAAAAAACTCACACGTGAACAGGCTTTGGATATCCTTTCCCGGGCACCGGGTATTGAAGTTATTGATGAACCCGACAAGATGCTATACCCAATGCCCCTTTCAGCTTCAGGGACCGATCTGGTGCAAGTTGGGCGGGTACGGGAAGATAATTCAATAGAAAAAGGATTGAATCTATGGGTTGTAGGAGATCAACTCCGTAAAGGTGCAGCATTAAATGCAATTGAAATAGGCGAGAAGGCTTTAGAGCTTGATGTCTTATGAGGTGAACACGATGAGCAAAATAATAATTCAAAAATTTGGCGGGACTTCCGTGGCTTCCCAGGAGCAACGGGAAAAAGCCGCCCTTAAAGTATTGGAAGCACAAGCCAAAGGTTATTCACCTGTTGTTGTAGTGTCTGCAATGGGTAGAAAAGGGGAACCCTATGCCACCGATACTTTGTTAGGGCTTATGAAAAACATATATGAAGAAGCCAGCCCAAGGGAACAGGACCTACTAATGTCATGTGGTGAAATCATTTCAGCTGTTGTTATGACCCAAACTCTTAGGGCAATGAAATGTCAGGCTGTAGGTTTGACAGGGGGTCAGGCAGGTATCATAACTGATGAAACGTTTGGGGATACGAGAATACTCCAGGTGCATCCCGGCCGTATCAAGGAATATCTGGCTGAAGGCACAGTGGTGGTGGTAGCAGGCTTCCAAGGCATGAGTAAGAACGGTGAAGTAACAACATTGGGGCGGGGGGGAAGTGATACAACTGCTGCAGCCCTTGGTGTGTCCCTCAAAGCTGAATTAGTGGAAATATATACAGATGTTGATGGGGTTATGACTGCAGATCCGAAAGTGGTGCCTGAGGCAAGACCGCTTGAGGTCATGTCATATTCAGAAATTGTCGAAATGGCCCATTTAGGAGCTAAAGTCGTCCACCCAAGGGCAGTGGAAATTGCCATGGAAGGGGGGATCCCCATTAAAATTAAAAGTACATTTTCCGACGCACCGGGTACTCTTGTATGTGACAGCAGTATGATTCTGGATAAAACTGTGATAAAATCAGACAGAGTTGCCAGAGGTGTGGCACATCTCATTGATATTACGCAGATAAAAATAGATCCGGAACATGATGTGAATGAAGCCGGATTTTTAAGCCGGGTATTCCGCACTTTGGCAGATGCGAAGGTGAGTGTGGATTTAATAAGTGTACTTCCTAAAACAATTTGCTTCATAGTAAACGATGATTCCGTAAATAAAACATTACAAGTCCTGAATCATATAGGACTGAAAAAACAAGAAATTAGTGTCACTCCGGAATGTGCCAAAGTATCTGTAGTGGGAGCAGGGATGCGAGGGGTCCCCGGAGTTATGGCCAAAGTAGTGGAAACTCTGGCAGATGCAGGCGTAAAGATTTATCAAACGTCTGACTCCCATGCCAGCATATCGTGTCTTGTAATGAAGGAAGATATTCTGAAAGCGGCACAAAGGCTCCATACAGCGTTTAATCTGGGCATCTAAAATTAATAGTACTATAGCATCAGATTTAGGGGGACTGTACATGGTTGATTTTGGTAGAGTCATAACCGCAATGGTAACTCCTTTTAAAAGTAACCTTAAAGTCGATTATGACAGGGCCGGAGAACTTGCTGCACTACTGGTGAGGACAGGCACAGATTCTATTTTGGTAACAGGTACAACAGGGGAATCCCCTACACTGTCTTTTGAGGAGAAACTAGGGCTATATAGGGCAGTTGTAGATGCAGTAGGGAATGATTCCAAAGTCATTGCGGGAACAGGCGGTAATTCTACGGAATCCAGCATTGAACTCACCCGTTCCGCTGAAAAAGCAGGCGTTCATGGTATTATGCTTGTTGTGCCTTATTATAATAAGCCCCCCCAAGAAGGACTTATTATGCATTTTAAATCAATTGCAAACGCAACCAGGCTTCCGATTATTCTATATAATATACCGGGTCGAACAGGCATTAATATGACCCCGGAAACCGCAGAAACACTGTCCCGGGTCCCGAATATTGTAAGTATAAAGGAGGCAAGCGGTAACCTCGAACAGGTAACGGATATAAAGCGACGTACACCCCCCTCATTTAAGATTTACAGTGGTGATGATACTTTGACATTACCCATTATGGCAGTTGGAGGCGAAGGGGTTATAAGCGTTGCTTCGCATGTGGCGGGTAAGGAAATTAAGCAGATGATTAATGCATTTCAAAACGGCGATATAGCAAAGGCATCAGGACTCAATGCTAAGTTATTTCCTTTATTTAAGGCAATGTTTGTTACTACTAACCCGATCCCGGTAAAATTCGCATTGAAGTTGACAGGGTTTGATGTCGGCGGTGTAAGGCCCCCCCTTGTCAGAGTGGGGGATAGGGAAATCAGTATTATCAAAAATGCATTGCAAAATGCAGGTATGTTACCTTAAAGTCACCGGTGAAAATTTTGTTTTGCAATTACCGATTATATTAACCCTGACAGCCACAGAAGTGCAGGTAAGGCTGGCAGGGTTTTATTTTACCTGCTTTTGGATTCCACGGTATATACCGTAGACTCGTTGACCAATCCTTTCATATTTTATATAATTTTGGTAAAGCAGGATCGTAAGTTGATGGTGACGAAGGTACTGCTTATAATTATAGTTTTCACCTAAGAGCCTAATAAAATAAGTGCGTGTTTAAATTTTGACCCTAATCTTAAATCATTAGGAGGTAGTTATTGTGCCGAGTTATTTGGATTTGGAATTAGCACAGGCGGCCTACAAATTAATGAATGAACAGGTCAAAGTAAAAAAAGGTGAAAGTGTCCTGATTACGATTGACTCAAGAGCTGATTTTCGTGTAGCTGAAGAAATTGCCAAGGTGTCAGAAATGCTGGGTGCTAAAGTAATGTTGGCATGGCATAGTACTCCCAAGGGCTACGGAGCCCTGACTATGCCATATTTACCGGAACCGCTAATAGCATGTGCCGATAAAACTGACGTATGGATTGAACTTAATGATCAGTGGTTATTATATTCACCCATGTGGGATGCGGCAGTTACTAACGGGAGAACCCGCCAGGTAATGCTGGGAGGTTTAGGTGTCGAACGTATCGTACGTTGTATCGGTCAAGTTGATATCCCAACGCAAAAAGAATTTCAGGATAAGCTGACTGCTATGACTAAGGCAGCGAAAAGTGTTCGGATTACGAACCCTGCCGGTACTGACGTAAGTTTTAATAATCATCCGGACAGGCCTTTCGGTAATGAAATTATGTATGATACACCCGGCGGACATTTCCTTTTAGGTCAAATTGGATGGGCGCCGATTGAGGAATCAATTAATGGCGTTATCGCATTTGACGGTACGATCAGCGGTGGTGGCGATGCTGAGCTGGGACATTTAGAAGAACCGGTTTCCTATATTGTTAAAGAAGGACGTATTCAGGAAATTACCGGTGGTTGGCAGGCAGATATTCTACGTGATTATTTTAAGAAGCTGGATGATCCCAATATGTATCTTGCAGCCCACGTCTGCTATGGTTGTAACCCTAATGCAAAGCTCGAAGGATGTACAACTGAAGATGAGCGTGTCTGGGGTAGCACTGAGTGGGGCTTTGGTCATCAAGGATCATGCTATACCGGTGGGGCACCCAGGGAAGCTAAAAGTCATATCGACGGTATCTGCTTGAATAGTAGTGTCTACCTAGATGGTAAGAAAATCTTGGACGAAGGTACATTTATTGAGCCTGAATTAAAAAAGTTAGCTGAAAAACTAGGAAAATAATATTTGGGGAACATATTAGTTTTCTGAAGAAAATATAAAGTAATCAATGAAGTATTATTCATCTTGTGATATAATGTTAAATTGTATTGAGGTAGACTTAATGCCCCCTGCATATTAAAATTGCAGGGGGTTTTAATACATGTATTAATAATATGAAAAGACGGTGATGTTGAGTACGTGGATAACAAGGGAAATAAAAAGAAAA
>JAAZLO010000051.1 GCA_012689375.1 Bacillota bacterium
CCTACCCTCATAATCTCCCATTCTGACGATCCGCAGGGATGTGGTTTTCTCAGCAAAACAATATCACCTACGTAGAATCCCACTTACTCCTCCTCCTGCATCTCAGGGGGCCTATGCTTCCCATCTACCTGATCCTCTCTGTTCATTAGAACCTCCATACGCCTATAAGGAATTATTATTCCTTCCCGATCAAAGACTGTCTTAATTCTTTTTTTGAGTTCCCTTTCCACTTGCCATTGTTGCATTGGTTTAGTCCTTGCCAAGATAAGAAGTTCCAGCCCCGATTCGCCGAGTTCTTTTACACCAAGAACGGTGGGACCTTCTACAATACCGGATACCTCTTCCTTTGCCCGCTCAAAATCATCGTTTAAAACGTTGATTACATAATCAATATCAGCCCTATAGCTGACAAGCACACCAAAGAGCACCCTCATTGCAGATCCCATATGATTAACGGTCTTTTCAACTTGTCCGTTAGGGATAATATGCAACTCCCCTCCGAAGCTCCTTATTCTTGTTACCCGCAGGCCCAAGCTTTCGACAATCCCTGATACTTCGCCGATACTTACGTAATCGCCTACTGCAAAATGATCTTCAAACAGGATGAAGAACCCATTTATTACATCCTTAACAAGGCTTTGGGCACCAAATCCAATTGCAAGACCGGCAAGGCCAGCACCGGCAATCAAGCCTGTAGTATCAATCCCGACTTGCCTGAGTATAGCAATTATCGCAAAAGCATAAACCAAGTACCGCAATATACTCTGTAAAAGCGAGCTTAGAGTCTTTGCTTTGCGCTCATCAATAAGTTTGGCATACTCTGATCTTCTCCTCAGAATAATGCCATTAATAGCTGAATTCCCGGCCCTAATAAGTATGTAGGCTATTAAGAAGATTATTGCAATACGTATTAAAACCCCGCTGATACCTAACAGGAAGGTGAAGATACCGTTAATAGTACCTTCATTGGCATTTTGTACACCTACAATAGATGAAATAATATCTCCCAAAACTGATGACCCCCACAGAATCGTAATTGCAATAAACCAAGATTCCCCAATATTATTCTAACGGTTCCGGAGATAATTGCAATTATTTCTAGGATATCATCTTTCAGAAAGAAGATGTTCGGAAGTCTCATTGTAGTATGCGATTCATTTATAAACAAAAGAACATGGGGAATTCCCCGTCTGAACAGGCGGGGAGTCCGAATTTACCGCGGTTAAAATTGAAGACGCTCAAGGCGGCCTTGTTTATCGCAAAGTTGTAGGAATAAACATATCAATAAGCCCGATGATAAAAGCGGCGATTAAGGCCCCTAAGATTGTAACTGTCATCGTCGGAACAATAAACTGTGTAACATAGATTATGGCGGCAGCCACCAAAAATCCCACAACCCCCCTACCAAACGGGGATACATTTCTTCCAATCGCAGTCTCAATTAAATAACCGATGCCTGCTATAACTATGGCAGCCAACAATGCATTCCAAAAACTAAGCATACTGAAACCTGGCACAATAAGCCCGACGAACATAAGCACCAACGCTGATACAATAAACCTCACCACATGGCGAAGCCAATCACCCACCTGCTTTCACCCCCTGCAGTCAAAATTGACCGGATGCTAAATATAGAGTAACCATATATTGATGCAATATGCACCATTACATGGTTTAGAAAAAGCTTCTGTTTTTAGTTAAAGGGAAATGGTTTTTATAAAGGAGGGGGTTACCACAATGATCACATCGGGAAACATCTATAGAAAACTTAAATAAATATTTCTACCCCACAATTACAAGAATAATATCCATTACATTTGTTCCTGTAGGTCCTGTTATTATAAGATCCCCGGTAGCTTTAAAAAAATTGTAAGAGTCATTGTTTGTGAGGTAATCCCTTGCAAGCAGACCTTGTTTCTCCGCAACAAAAAGAGTATTTATAGAAGCCATGGCGCCTGCTGCATCAGTCGGGCCATCAGTACCATCGGTACCTGCAGCCAAAATAAGGGTATTATCAATATTCCCAAGATCAAGTAATGCAGCAAGGGCAAGCTCCTGGTTACGCCCTCCGATGCCTTTGCCTTTTAGAGTTACCGTCGTTTCCCCCCCTGCTATTACACAGGCAGGCCTTGGTATCGGTCTTCCGCTTGCGGATATTTCACGGGCAATTGCAGCCATTACCCTTGCGACTTCCCTTGCTTCCCCTTGAATAAATGAGGACAGCACCAGGGACCGGTAGCCCAGGGAACCGGCTTTGGCGGCAGCAGCGTTAATTGCACCGGTATTATTTGCAATAACGACATTAACTACATTTTCAAAAATAGGATTATCAGGCTTCGGAGTCTCCGGGTTATCCCCATCTGCCCCGGCCTGCAAATAATTGAGGACATTGCGGGGAACCCGATCTGTTAAATCGTACCCGGCCAATATATTAAGGGCGGTGATAAATTCCGTTGTGTCGGGCACAGTAGGCCCTGATGCAATTACGTCTAAATCATCTCCGATAACATCAGATAAAATAAGAGATATTACTTGGGCAGGTGCAGCAGCCTGTGCAAGCCTACCGCCTTTAATCCCGGAAATATGCTTTCTTACTGCATTAACTTCATGTATTGTCGCCCCACATCCCAAAAGGATGTGGGTGATTTCCTGCTTGGACTGAAGATCTATTCCGGGAACAGGCATCGGCATCAGGCTGGATCCCCCCCCGGAAATTAAGCATATTACAATATCTTTTCCGGATGCACCTTTAACAAGAGAAAACAGCTTTCGGGTTCCTTCTAATCCATGTAAATCAGGTACCGGGTGGCCCCCTTCGTGAACGGTTATTTTTCTGAGGGGCGCTCCGTGACCATACTTAACATTAATCAATCCGTCACTTATAAGATCACCTAAAATCTCTTCGACAGCCATCCCCATTCTTGCACTTGCTTTTCCGGCCCCCACAACAATTATTTTTTCAGTTTCTCTTAAGTCATATTTCTGAATCCCTACACTAAGGAAATGCCCTTCCCTGGAAACATGACGATGTACCGCTTTATAAGGATCTGCCGCATCTAATGCACTGTCGAACATTAAGAGTGCATCTTTCTTTAATTTTTCAAAGTCTTTCATGTAGGGTTTAGCCTGTGACACCAGCAAAGGCACCTCCGTGAGCCTTTATTTCTTATTAACGACGCTTAGTCCAAGCGTCAGCCTTGTATTTCCGGGAAATTAAATC
>JAAZLO010000123.1 GCA_012689375.1 Bacillota bacterium
CTGGGGATAAATACCCTCATGATCAACTAAATGATCTATGGGAAACTGTGACTTTTAATCAGTTTCACGATATACTTCCCGGCTCTGCAATTTATGAATCCAACCGTCAGTCCGTTGCCCGTTACAGGGAAACGGAGCGTAAAGCAAAGGAACTGAAAGGAGAAGCTTTCTTAAAAATGGCAGATGAGGTAAAATTTCGGAAAGGGATGGGTCAACCGGTAGTTGCCTATAACCTTTTCCCCATAAAACGCAAAACGCTTGTCGAAGCCACTGTTTATTCGCAGGAGGAACCTGCAACGATAAAAGCTGCCTCATGGGGTGAAAATTACTATGGCAAAAACTTCAAACCGGCAAATGAGGATGAGTTAGCTACCGCTCTTGTCCGCGACGAAACAGGGAAATCGTATCCTGCTCAAATCGTCTTTTCAAAGTCAACCCCTCCGGGTTATACTTCCAAAGTACAGTTTATCGATGAAAATTTCCCTGCAGGCGGATACAAAACTTATTATATAGACATGGCAAAAAAAGGAGAGAATGCCACTCCCCTTAAAATAAACGACAATACTTTTGAAACCGACTACTTCATTGTAAAATTCGATATGAACAAAGGCGCTATTACTAGTCTTTTCGATAAACGAAATCATACGGAATATGTCAAGGAAGGAGGGGAACTCAATAAGTTAAGAATATATCTGGAAGACAAAAAGGGAGGGATGAAATCATGGAACATCAACAAAATCGTAAAGGAAGAAGATGTAACAAATGTCGAGAGCGTAAAAGTTGTTGAGAAAGGTCCGGTGAGAGCTTGCGTAGAAACCGTTAAAACATGGGGCAAATCCAGATTTATCGAAAGGACGTATCTTTATAAATCCTATCCGCGAATTGACTACGACATGGAAATACATTGGCTTGAAACAGGCAATGATTCCACCGATTCGCCCATGCTCAGGGCACACTTCCCTCTAAATATTCAACATCCCAGATTTTACTGTCAAGTACCGTTTAACGTAGTAGAACGACCTATCGATGGAATGATAAACGGAAAAAAAGCTCCCTCATGGCTAACTTCACAAAGTAACGTTTACGGTGTAACACCGGAAGCATACGACGGACAGGAAGTGCCGGCACAAAGGTGGGTGGATGTTACCGACGGTACCAAAGGGATCGCTTTATTGAACAAAACAAAGTATGGTCACTCTTATCACAATGGTGATTTGCGACTTACCTTAATGCGATCGGCAGGTAATCCGGATATTTATCCCAACCTGGGCAAGTTTACCGTCAGCTATGCCCTTTATCCGCATGCGGGAGATTGGACTAACGGAGTTTGGCAGGAAGGTGACGATTTTAATGTACCTGTGCTGGCTGCCGAACCCCCATCGCTGGCATTGGGAAAAGCTCATGCCACCCGACCCGAAAGTGATTCTTTTATTTCACTCAATGCCGATGGTGTTCATATGACCGGGATCAAAAAAGCGGAAGATGCTGAAGCGTTGGTTATTCGATTAGTAGAAGTAGAAGGTAAGGAAAAAGAATTTTCTTTGACCCTTCCTAAGAACGTCCAAACCGTCAGGGAAATTAATTTTATTGAAATGCCGATAGCTGACTCTATA
>JAAZLO010000052.1 GCA_012689375.1 Bacillota bacterium
CGGAATAGGCAGACGCAAGGGACTTAAAATCCCTTGGGCCTTTGGCCCGTGCGGGTTCGATTCCCGCCTCCGGCACCAGTTATGTACAATACCGTTGTAGGGAGGCAAAGCGAATGAACGTTCCTGAGGTGTCAGGGGGACGGGGTTATTGGCACATTAAAGGGAAGATATATTAATTCCAATTGAGAAGTGTGTCAATAACCCCGTCCCCCTGACACATTTAAGATGTTAAATCATCTAGGGTCATAGTCTTAAGAAGCATTTCGCTCCCGTTTTCATCTAATACACGAAGTTCATTGTGAACCTTTTCTATACTTTCTATTAATCTGTTTTCATTATCGGCTGCTAATGCCACTTTACCGAAAACTTCAGATACTGTACCTGTTTGCTCTATTTTATCTCCTACTTCATGCATAGGTAAGTAACTGATTATTCCGGGGATGGAAGTTATGTTTTTGGGGACTTCTATTTTGGAGATAGTTCCCGGGTTTGACAGTAGGTTTAAAAGGCAATGGACTTTCCTGAACCTGGGGTTATCAAATGTACGAACATCCCAACCTGCAAATCTCCCGGTTAATGCGTAGTTAATATGCATTTTCAGGATATCCATGCCGGTTTCTTCAAATACGAATTGATGATGCCTCATTCCCCCAAGCCGGCACTGCATTTCAAAAGCGTAGAAAATATCATCTTTAACAACGGCTTCTACACCTACACTTCCGTTTTTTAAGCCGATTGTATGAAACATATCTTTGAACCTGGAATACAAGGTATCATAGAATAAATCAATGTATTTCGAAGGGAGAATATATCCTTTAGGCAATCTTATAGATTCACTTGAATTATTATTTTCCATCACAGGTTTGTCAGCCAATGCCGATAAACTTAAAAACCCGTCCTGGAGAGTAAAGTTTAAAACAACATAATCACCTTCCAGGTACTCCTCTACCAACACATTACCGCTTTCAGAAAACTCAAGAGCTTTTCTGTACCCTGTTATAAGCTCCTTTCTGTTTTTGCAAATTGATATTCCCCGCTGCCAGCTATTATCCACAGGCTTTGTTAAAACCGGGTACACAACTTTATCTAAATCGGAATCCCTAAGTTCTTCGGTAATATTAAATTCTTTCGGGACAGGTATCCCATGCTCTATAAATAAATCTTTAGCATTTTTCTTATTTCCTATTAACTCTAATTGCTCAGCTGTGGCAATAAAGGGGAGGTTTAGTCTCTTGCAGACTTTTTGAACATTAGGTAAGTCGGAATCTATATATTGGGTAAGCACTCCGTCGGCATGCTTTTCTCTTGCAAAGGCAACCATTCTATCGGTATTTGCAGTACTTACCTGATGGCTTTCATCGGCGATTTCCTTTGCAGGGGAATCTTTATAGTCTCCGGTAAGTATAGTGTAAACCCCCATTTCATTCGCTTTTTTAACCACATCATAGATTAAATCGGGCTCACCCGAAATTAACAGCCTTTTATTTTTTAGATTTCTCATGTTTACCGTCCCCCAGTAATATCTGTGGCTTTTCATTTAAAAAGTTATAATACACCGTAATAAATAAACGTGAACTGAACGCCCTTATAACCCAAGGAGTTTTCTTTGGGCGATTTTGTATTCACGTTTATTGCTCCTCAATAAATTATAGGTTTATCCTATACCTATTTCCGCTTAACACATCTTTAAAGTCTTGGGAATGTATGTTTTTTACCATCTTAAAGAAAACAATCCCTTCTTTAAGATGGGATTCAGGTCTGATAGCTTTTGAATGTAGCATTATAATTAAATTCGGAGAATCACCCCTTTATATGCAAAATCGTGTTCCCCACATAGTATTACTACCTGACTCAAACAGAAATCCCTGCATCAAATTTAAGGTGCAGTGCTGCCTGGGTAATGTGGAATTTTTATTAAGAGCTTGTGGGGTCCTTCGTGAAA
>JAAZLO010000053.1 GCA_012689375.1 Bacillota bacterium
AATCAAATAATGTCCTGTCAGCATCAAACAGTATGATTTCCAATCCCACGTATACAATTGACCTCCCTGGGTTTCGTTAACCAAAACCTTGGATATGTACCCTTTGTCAGTAAGTATACTATGAACACAGCCTCGGCGCAAAAGCCTGGTAAGCCCGGAGATCACCTGTTTAGTTCTGCTGATCCAATATTTCGAGAATAACAGAATCCATATCCGCCATACCACGATCACTGAGCAATCCCATATTTTCTACAGTTTGTTCCAATGAGGAACCGACGATTCCTTGGAACTTATCTATTTTTCCACCTTGGATGGCATAAACTGCTGCAAGACAAGCTTCCTGCGATCCGATACCCACCTTTAAAGAACAGCTTTCCTTTCCCCCATCACAAATCATCCCGATAGTGGCGGCAATAACCATAATCATAGCTGACGCAGCCTTTTCCATATCCCCCCCTAAGAGGCTTACCATACCTGCTGCAGCACCTGGTCCTGCAGCAACAACGCAACCACACACAGGGGAAAGCTTACCTAATCTGCTTTTAATAAAGCTCGTGGATAAGTGGCTGATAGCCAAAGCGCGGGCAATATCCTTATCCGATTTCTTCATATATTCTCCTAACAACACAACAGGGAGTATAGCGGTAATACCGTGGTTCCCGCTGCCTGCACTACTCATTACAGGAAGGGGGGCCCCTGCCATTCTGGCAACAGCTGCAGCTTCACAATGTTTACGAATCTTGCATATTATGTTATCACTATCCACTGCAAGCATAGAAAAAAGAGATTCATCTTTCATATTAGAACCAAAGGCTGATAGTTTATGCTTTATACCATATTCAGCTATAGTCTTGCAAAGATCAGCTCCGTGGAGTAAATAGCTTTCGTCTTCCTCATCCATTTCATCCAGAAGAATCAAAGATTGACGATAATCCCTTTCTTTTAGAATCTCAAGGACTGATTCTTCTTTCGTCTCGTGTGATTCATCAATAGTATTGTCAAATACAGTCTCACCATCATATTCGATTTTTGTAATATTAGCATGTTCGTATTGAATTAAGGAGGTAGCCTCATGGCCCCCGGCTTTAACAACCGCTTTTATATACACGCCTGCCCCATATGAATTGCGGATTACCTTAACACGGCCTGTTTTAACCCAGCTGTCTGCTTCCTTGGCAAGTTTAGGCGTGCTCGCATGCAATACCTCCAGCCCACGTTCTGGCTCTCCGCATAAAATGCCTAACGCGGCAGCAATGGCATTTCCCCTGGCACCGCCTGTACCCGGAATACCGACATTTAATCCATTTTTATATATAGAATCGCTCACCTCAACTAATACCAAATTAACATCATTAGGATGCAAGGCATGAGATCGCGATTTTAATTCTTGATAAGCCCTGGCAACCCCAAGGGCAACCGCACCTGGTTCAGTACAACCGTACGCAGGAACGACCTCACTTTTGAGAAACTGTTTAAGGGTCAGCATTACCATCATTCCTTACTTTCATATTATCTGAACGAAATCACTATGTAAGAATTCTCCTATTGATACACTTATTAATCATGTCCCGATAAACAATTATGCAAGAATAATACCAATATGCAGGGGTAATTCTTTCCCTTGATTGACGGGGGATTTAGAGTTTCCTTTGTGGGTTCATATGAATTTGTTGTCCTAATATGAGATTATATCCTATTATAAGACAGAAGTTAATGTCCCATTAAAGGATTCTTAAAATGCCAGGGAGAATAAGTCTATAGAATATATCATTACTATAGGAAGTTATTTTAATGAACCGGGAGGAAGTCTTTTGGTAGACGCACAGATTTTATCACTTCAGCCTTTTTTGCAACAGACTGCGGAGGCAGTTGCGACAGTGCTTCAATTAGACGTAACAATAGCAGATTGTCAATTAACACGTGTAGCGGGGACAGGGAAATATTCAGCCCTTGTTGGGGATAAACTCCCGTCATCTTCAGCTTTTGCTGAAGTAATCCGGACGAATATGCCATACATAATAGTGGATCCCCAAAATAATATTGCCTGTAAACGTTGTGAGGCAAGGGAACATTGCCGCGAGACTTGTCATACGGCATATCCACTAAGTACAAACGGACAGTCTTTTGGTGTATTGGCTCTTATTGGATTCACTGAAGAACAAAGACACCGGATGGCAACGCATAGCAAGGAATATCTGGCCTTTATTGAGCAGATGGCAAAACTTATAGAAAGTGCGGCAAGAAATATACACATAACCAGGGAACTCAGGGAATCCCGGGATCAGCTCAAGGGCGTGGTGGAGGCAGTAGGGGAAGGCATTATGGCAATAGATAATAAGGGTAAAGTAATTTGCTGCAACAAAGCAGCCTTGGAAATATTAGAATTGGAAAATACAAATCTTATAGGGAAGCACTTAAGAGATATAATTCCTAATGCGCCTATCCTGGAAGTATTAAAGACCCTCGCGCCTTATGATCATAAGGAAGTTTCAATTCCGTTAATATCAAAGTCTATCAGGTACGTTACAGCGGCCACTCCCCTTTACGGACAAGGGCGTATAATCGGAGCCGTAGAGCTGCTTAAGCGGTTTGAGGATGCCACCCGGTTTGCATATCAGATATCCGACAGTCAACCAAGCAGGGCAATTGATCATATATTGGGCACATCCGCACCTCTTCAGGAAACTAAGAAATTAGTGTTACGTACAGCTGCCGGCTCATCTACAGTCCTTTTAAGAGGCGAAAGCGGTACAGGGAAAGAACTTTTTGCCAGGGCCATCCATTACCATAGCCAACGCAGGTCAGGACCGTTTATAGCAGTAAACTGTGCAGCTATCCCCGAGGATTTACTTGATTCAGAATTATTCGGGTACGATGAAGGAGCTTTCACCGGAGCCCGTAAAGGCGGGAAGCCAGGTAAGTTTGAACTTGCAGACGGTGGGACTTTATTCCTAGATGAAGTGGCGGATTGTTCTTTAAGATTACAGGCAAAACTTTTAAGGGCCCTGGATTTCGGTGAAATTCAGCGTGTAGGCGGAACCCAAACCATGACCCCCGATGTGCGAATAATCGGCGCTACCAATAAGCCCTTGGAAGATTTGATAAAACATGGTGAATTTCGGGAAGATCTCTACTACAGATTAAGCGTAATTCCTATCTATATTCCGCCGCTGAGAGAACGAAAGACAGATATAATCCCTTTATTTCAGAGCTTTTTAATAAAGCACAGTGATCCTATGCAAGAAACGGGTCCGACTTTGTCGAAAAATGTATGTAACATATTAGAAAACTATAATTGGCCGGGAAATGTCCGCGAATTGGAAAATACAGCCCAATACGTCCTTCATACTTATTCAGGCGGGAAAATTGAATCAAGACACTTGCCTCCACGCATAAGGAACCACTTTACCGGGGGAGAACCCCTGGGATTAAAGATTAAAAACACACCCGATAGTACAGTCACTGTATCCGAGTGGGAACGGGAGGCGATTGCCGAAGGACTGAAACACCTGGGAAATACTGCAGGTGCCAAGGAAATCCTTGCTGAACAACTGGGGATGAGCAGATCGACTATTTATAGAAAGATTAAAAAATATAAATTGGATAAATAGGAGATCCCACTGAATTAAATGCCAGATAATTTAGTCTTATCGTTAACTCTTTATCGATTTATCCCTCTTGATGGCACCGGAATAGAATAGGGCAATTTTAGCGGAGGGCGGGCCGATTAATTCATATAAAACCGAGGAAGATAAAATAATTGTTAATAACATTTTACCCGTACTTTCCGGTAGAATCCTTTCCCCAAGGAAAGCAAGGCCTATTGCAACACCGGCTTGGGGAACTAATGCCAACCCTAAATAATTTCTTATAGTCTTTGATGTTTTCGCTACCATACAACCAAAGTAGGCGCCGAGGTACTTTCCTATAATCCGAATTATAAAATATGTTGCACCTATTACCCCAAGGGTGGTAAAGCTACGAATATCCAAACTCATTCCTGATACTACAAAAAATAACGATAAAATAGGAGGAGTAAACTGCTCTACCTGGTTATATAGGTCCTTATCCTTTGTCATATTAATATAAGTTGTACCAAAAAGCATACATGACAACAGGGGAGAGACATTTACCGCGGCACATAAACCCGCAATACCAAGAAGCAGTGAAATTGTCAATATCAGGCGGTTGTCTTCACTTCGCTCCGGAGTCATCAATTTACTTAATAAAGCCCCGCTTATAAACCCAATAGCCAAGGCCACAATATTATAAATCAGGGGGAGAGCGATATCAGATGTACGAATATTTGATCCTGCCCCTGTGTTAATAATTGCAATGGCTATACTAAATACAATAAGACATACAGCATCATCAAATGCAACAACCTGCAGCAAAGTATTTACAAATTCTCCACGGGCGTGATACTGCCTGATGGTAACCATAGTGCTGGCAGGGGCTGTTGCTGTTCCGATAGCCCCCAAAAGCAGACAAAAATCCCAGTCTAAGTGAAATATAAAGTGCATGGATAAAGTTATTAACACCCCTGCTAATAGCGATTCAAATAACACAATGGCCATGACCCCTGACCAGGTACCTTTGAAAACTTCCTTCCTAAAAAAACGGCCTACGGAAAATGCAATAAAAGCTAAGGCGATATCATTGATAAATCCCATGCTTTCAACCATTTCATGGGGAATTATGTTCAGGACATAGGGGCCTATTAGGACACCGGCGATAATGTAGCCGGTTACATTAGGCAGCTTAGCAAGTTTTGTGGCACGAGTAACCAGAAATCCGGCAAAAAGGATTATCGACATAGACAGAAGGATGGTTGTTGTGTCGCTCAATTGGCATGCAAGGTTACTCATTAATTATACCCCTTAAAATACGGTATTTCCCAGTGTGATTGAAAATACCAAAAAGTTTAATCCGTATTTGTATCTTCGTGTTCTTTGATGTAAATTGTGTAGGTACCATATCTAAAAATTTACGGCGAATTTATAATTACTTAGTATATCACAATATATGTTTACATGTTGGGGAGATTAAGCGGGGAGATCCGTTTGGAAATCTGGTATGATAAAAAAATATAACCTGTTTTAGGGGTCATTTGGAAAGCACTCATTACAAATCCATTATAAACCGATCCCTGCCGGCATAGTAGAATTCCACCGGCAGGGATACATATACCCGGTACTATTGTGCCATAAAAAGCTCAATATCTGATTCGACAGTGCCAATACCGGCAATCCCAAATTTATCGACAAGAATCTTGGCAACATTAGGGGATAGGAAACCGGGCAAAGTGGGACCGAGGTGAATATTCTTTATGCCCAGGTACAAAAGGGCCAAAAGCACAATTATGGCTTTTTGTTCATACCAGGCAATATTATAAGCAATGGGCAATTCATTAATATCATCAAGACCAAATACTTCTTTAAGTTTAAGGGCAATAACAGCCAGTGAATAGCAATCATTACATTGTCCCGCATCCAGTATCCTGGGGATACCGCCGATATCACCTAAATCCAGCTTATTGTATCGGTATTTTGCACATCCGGCAGTAAGAATTATTGTATCCTTTGGAAGACTTTTGGCGAACTCGGTATAATAAACCCTTGATTTCATACGCCCGTCACAGCCAGCTAAAACAAAGAATTTTTTAATGGCGCCGGATTTAACGGCATCGATAACCTTATCAGCCAATGCCAAAACTTGATTGTGGGCAAACCCGCCGACAATATCACCTGTTTCAATTTCGTTAGGTGCAGGGAGGGTTTTTGCCAGATCAATAATTTCTGAAAAATCCTTTTTACCGTTTTCATCGGCTTCAATGTGTTTACAGCCAGGGTAACCTGTGGAGCCTGTAGTAAAAATTCTGGACCTGATCTCTTCGCTTCTTGGGGGAACAATACAATTAGTAGTAAATAATATAGGACCGCGGAAAGATGCAAATTCCTCAATTTGCTTCCACCATGCGTTACCATAGTTGCCTACAAAGTTATTGTATTTCTTAAAGGCAGGATAATAATGGGCAGGTAGCATTTCTCCGTGAGTATAGACATCCACACCTGTGTCTTTAGTCTGTTCTAATAATTGTTCAAGATCGGTTAGGTCATGCCCTGAAATTAGAATCGCAGGGTTTCTTTTGACTCCGATATTAACCTTTGTCATTTCCGGATTCCCAAATCTTGATGTGTGGGCCTCATCCAATAGAGCCATTACCTTGACACCATATTCCCCGGTTTTTAAAGTGAGGGCTACAAGATCATCCACTAAAAGGGAATCATCGAGCATTGCCGCAAGGGTCTCATAGATAAAGAAATTAATATCTAGATCTTCTTTTCCTATATTCTTTGCATGTTCAGCATAGGCTGCCATGCCTTTAAGACCATAGATAATCATTTCACGAAGGGAACGTATATCCTCATTTTCAGTTGCCAATATACCTACAGAAGAAGCCTTTTCCAACATAGAATTCCTGGAATCAACGGTAAAGGTTGATGCATCGTGTAATTCTTCGGAGGGGACGGACCTCCTCAGCTCATCTCTGATGGCAATTAGTTTCATAATCTGGTTTTCAAGGGAATCATCATCAAAATTAGCATTAGTAATTGTCATAAAGAGGCCGCTGAGCACCTCGTAGTTTGCATTATCCAGATTACTGATATCAATTTTCCCTTTAACGATAACTTCGGAAATACCCTTGAGCACATAAATCAAGAGATCCTGAAGCTTAGCAACTTCTTCATTCTTTCCACAAACACCGCGTACCGTACAACCCGTCCCTTTCGCTGTCTCCTGGCATTGATAACAAAACATACCCACGTGGTTTCCCCCCTAATTTTCTAAAAGCTCAAAATCGTCCTTTCCCACAAAGCAGACAGGGCATTCCCAATCGTCAGGCAGATCCTCAAATGCAGTACCCGGATCAATACCTCCGTCAGGATCGCCAAGCGCGGGATCATAGATATAGCCGCAAACTGTACACCTATGCTTTTCCATTTTATTTCCTCCTTTATTTTGTCAGCCTTTTGGGGCAGGGGCTTTTACAACAATAATTTCAAGCTGCTCATCGTGGAGGTTTTTAACATTCATTTTTGTCCGGTACGGAATTTTCAAAAGGGTCCCGGACCCGTATTCATTAATTTCTTGTTCGTCAAGGCCAATAGAAAGCCTTCCGCGGATTACAGTCATATACACATTAGAATTAGAAAAATGTACAGGTAATCCTTCATTTTTATTAAATATCATATGAATATAATGGATATTATCATCAAATACGACTTTTTTCACAGTCTTTTCATCGCCGGTTGCCAGCCTAAAAACTTGTTCAATCATAATAATTTACCTCCTATGCGTGACAGGGGTGACAGAGGTGACAGAGGGACGGCGTGACAGAGGGACGGGGTTACTGTCACATACGCAATAATATGATAAGAGGGCGGAGCCGTCATCACTCGTTAATATGTGACGATAACCCCGTCCCTCTGTCACGCGTCTTTGTACGTTGTCATGCATAATAATGGTGGAGGCGGCGGGAATCGAACCCGCGTCCGAAAAGGCAACTCGAAAGGTCTCTACGAGTGTAGCGTGGGGTTTTAGTTTCACCGCTGAGGCTCTCCCACGCGAGTTCCGCTGCGGCTATCTCGATTATCTTAGCCCAAATCCTCCGAGAATTGGATTGGGAGCGTCCCGGTTTATTTGACGCCCGCACCGGTCTCCCAGGATAAGCCCGGATTGGACGGCCGCTTTATTTAAGCAGCGTAAGCGTAATTGTTTTCGGCACTTATAGTGCTTTCCACCGTTTTGCGAGGTTGGCGGGATCTCGACTCGCTACCTTTGTTGTCACAACTTCCCGTCGAAACCATATCGCCCCCATAAATTTTATTTTTGCCTCGGGTACAAGGATTTATCTACCCTCTAACTGTATTTATTCCCAAATTCAATATTGATTTCTTTCCTTCAGCACCCTATCAACCTGTCTCTTCAAATCACGTTTTTTGATATCTTCCCTTTTATCATAAAGCCTTTTACCTTTCGCAAGGGCAATCTCCACTTTGGCAAGGCCGCGGTTTAGGTATACCCTTAACGGAATTAATGTAAGGCCTTTCTCTTGTGTCTTCACAGCTAATTTTCTTATCTCAGATTTGTGAAGCAGCAATTTCCTTGTTCGCCGGGGTTCATGATTATATCTGTTACCGGCATCATAAGGGCTTACATTCATATTGTATAAAAAGACCTCGCCATTTTCCACTCGGGCAAAACTGTCCCTGAGGCTTATCATCCCTTTCCTAACAGATTTAATTTCAGTACCGGTAAGGGCTATTCCAGCCTCATAAACCTCACCTATGTGATAATCATGGCGTGCTTTTCTATTTGTCGCAACAGTCTTATTGTTCGCCAATTTGCTCACCTGCAAGCTAATTATAGCATGAGGGTCTGGTGCGTTCAAGCAGCCGGGGAGCTGCAACTCCCCCTTATACCCTATATAATATTGAATATTGGTATAAGTTTATTCCTAATTATCACCCATAATAAGGACGCAACAGATTTTTTATAAGCCAAGATCAGATGAGATATTCTGCATGGCTTCGAGGCTGATTTTTATAAATTCTTCGAGATCGAGCCCTAATTCAGAGCAGGATTTTATCTGATCTCTGTTCGCCCCGCGGGCAAAAGAAGATTCCTTAAATCTTTTCATTACAAAACTTACATCGATAGCCTTCAGCTTTTTTTCAGGGTGAACAAGAGCGGCTGCCACTAAAAGCCCGGTTAGAGGATCCACTGCCCAGAGAGCCTTGTCTAGAAGCGATTCTCTGGGTAAACCATGGAATTCATTATGGGCTTTAACTGCATAGACAATATCTTTATCAATCCCAAGCCCCTCCAAAAGTTCACCGCCGACCAAGCTATGACGATCAGGATCATTAGCGGTCTTGTCATAATCAATATCGTGAAGTAAACCGGCAAGGGCCCATTGCTTTTCATCTTCACCAAGATGCTCCGCTAAGGATGCCATAACTGCCTCCGCTGCAAGCATATGTTTAATTAAATTTACCGTTTTTACATGTTTTTTAACGAGGTTCAATGCATCTTCTCTTTCCACTGCCTACGCCTCCTTAATTGTGTACCATTACTCAGTATGCATATGCCCCGGGCAGGTAACCCGAGGCATATTCTTCAAATTTCATTTCATTCAAGCCATACCTTGTTGTCAGGCTCAGAAAATCCCTACAATCCCGTTCAGATGGAGAATTAACGGAGCAAAAACAAGGGCTACTACAGTCATTAGTTTGATAAGAATATTCATAGCTGGAGCAGCGGCATCCTTAAAAGGATCCCCAACAGTATCACCAATAATTGCAGCCGCATGGGTAGGTGTCCCTTTGCCCCCGAGATTACCAGCTTCTATATACTTCTTTGCATTATCCCAGGCACCACCTGCATTAGCCAGTTGAATCGCCAAAGGCACACCGGAAGCCAAAGCCCCCGCCAAGACCCCTCCCAGAGTTTCAGGGCCTAAAAACACTCCGATAAACAGGGGAAGAAGCACTGATATAAGCCCCGGGCCCACCATTTCACGAAGAGCCGCCGCAGTGGTAATATCCACACACTGAGCATAATCTGCTTTACCTGTGCCATCCATAAGTCCTGGTATTTCAGCAAACTGCCTTCTAACCTCCTCGACAACTTTAAATGCTGCACGCCCGACAGCACTCATAACTGCCGAGCCAAAAACATACGGTACCATTGCCCCGATAAATACGCCTGCCACAACTTTGGCATTTAAAAGATCTATAATGTTGAGGTTCACTGCATGAACATAAGCAAAGAATAAAGCAAGTGCCGTCAAGGCAGCAGATCCAATTGCAAAACCTTTGGCAATGGCAGCAGTAGTATTTCCGGCGGCATCCAAGGAATCAGTAACTTCTCTGACGCTCGCAGGCATCTGGGCCATTTCCGCAATCCCGCCCGCGTTATCTGATATCGGCCCGTATGCATCTACAGATACTGTCATACCTGCAGTGGAAAGCATGCCTAAAGCCGCAATGGCAATACCATAAAAGCCCGCTACATGAAAAGAAACCAGCGTGGAAAGGGCTATAAAAACAAGGGGTACAACCGTACTTTCCATACTCAGGGCAAACCCACTAATAATATTTGTAGCGACCCCTGTACTACAGGTTTTTGCAAGATCTTCCACTGCTTTTCCTGATGTGTATTTTTCGGCAATCTGCCCTATAACCAGTCCTGATAAAAGGCCGAACAATGATGCCCAAAATACACTGAACCCATCATAATAAAATTTGCTTAACAAGAAGGCACCCACAATTACTAACCCGGCACTGGTAAATGTACCGTTCCTTAGAGCCCTACCGGGATCGCCTTCCTTTTCGCTTGTTCTGACAAAGAATGTCCCGATAATTGATGCAATAATTCCCATACCGGCAAGACCTAAGGCAAAAACGATTTTCTTAAGGCTGTCAGGAGCAGATAAACCGGTTGCAGCAGCAATAACGAGGACAGAAACAATTGCCCCTATATATGATTCGTAAAGATCAGCCCCCATACCTGCAACATCCCCTACATTGTCACCTACAAGATCAGCGATGACTGCAGGGTTTCTTGGATCGTCCTCAGGGATACCCCTTTCTATTTTCCCCACAAGATCCGCGCCTACATCGGCCGCCTTAGTGTATATGCCTCCCGCAACTCTTGCGAATAATGCTACAAGGCTTGCACCCATACTAAATCCGGAAATCAACCCTACTGCGGAAAATACGTTTTCCCCGGGTAAATTCGACATTATATAATATAAAAGGGACAAAGAAAACAACCCGATACTTACCACATACATACCCATAACTGCACCACCGGGAAATGCAACTTGGAGGGCCTTATTGAAACCACCTATTGCAGCATGGGCAGTTCTCCCATTAGCAGCCGTAGCTATTTTCATTCCAACGTATCCTGCAGATACTGAAGTAATTGCCCCCACCAAAAAAGCTATTGCAGTGTGCACATTAATAGCCAGTAAAAGAACTATGAAAAGGATGGCGATGAAGGCTAAAACAACCTTATACTCCCGTCTTAAGAAGGCCATCGCGCCTTCATATATAGCGCCTGACAACTCCTGGATCCTAATATCGCCAGGGTCCTTCTTCATGACATATTGCGCGAGATATATTACAAAAAGAAGTCCTATACCACCTGCTAACGTTGCGTACAAAATAAAAGACGCACCGACAGATGCCATTGACCACTCACCTCTAAAAATCACATTATTATAATAATACCGTGAATCACATTATTGAAAATTAAATTACACCCGTTTACCTGGGACGATACGGGTTGTGTTTCTTCCTTACCCCATCCTATGGCATGTTAAATAAGTAAGCGGTACTCACCTTATTACAGTAAGCAACACTGAGGATACTAAGAATAGTACAGCAACTACAGAAGTCATTTTATTTAGGAAATCCTCCATCTTCTTGTTTTTAGAAAAGAACAACCTCCCTCCTCCGCCAATGGATCCTAATCCCTCCCCTTTACTTGGTTGCAAGAGCACTATCGCGATTAAGGCTATAGAGATTATAAACTGGAAGACTATAAATCCTGTGTGCAAGAAGCATCACCCCAAATATATTATACTTAGGAGAAAACACGCTAACAGACTAAATAAATTCTAACATACGCAACTGGAACGGGCAAGATCGAAAGCTATATAACGTAGCAGCTAAAGTCTGGGTGGAAATATCGATCCAATCTGATCTGTTCCCCTCCTTACAGGATCCTTTATTATCCGAACAGTTCCATTAAGGTCTTTGTGTAAGGGGGCTTTACAATTCCTCTATCCGTAATAATTGCCGTAATATATTTTGCGTCTGTTACATCAAAGGCGGGGTTATAAGCTTTAACGCCTTCCGGCGCTGTTCTCCTTCCGAAGGAATTACCTATCTCATCCTCCCCGCGAAGTTCAATCTTTATATCAGCACCTGTAGGTGTATCTAAATCAATGGTTGAAGTCGGCCCCAGAATATACATGGGAATACCATATTCCCATGCCAGGATTGCAATGCCTGAGGTGCCTATTTTATTTGCACTATCCCCGTTAGCTGCAACACGATCACATCCGACGAGGACTGCATCAATTTTACCTTCCTTCATAACCTGGGAGACCATATTATCACATATGATCGTTACATCAACACCTGCTTTATCTAATTCGTACGCTGTCAGCCTTGAACCTTGCAGCAATGGCCTTGTTTCACAAGAAAATACCTTGAAGTTATATCCTTTTTCGCATCCTAAATATATCGGTGCCAATGCTGTCCCAAGCCCAGATGTGGCAAGCCCACCTGCATTACAGTAGGTCAATAAACCCATCTCTGATTTCAGCAGGGATAGGCCATGTCTGCCGATAGCCCTACACATTGCCTGATCCTCTGACAGAATTTTTTCGGCCTCATCCAGCAATGCCCATTTAATTTCATCTATGCTTTTATTTTTTTCCCTATGGAACCTATCAGTCATTCTATTGAGCGCCCAAAACAAATTAACAGCCGTAGGCCTTGATGTGGCGAGGTAATCTTTGATTTTCTCAAATTCCTTTCCAAATTCAAAAACATTCCCAGCCTGAGATCTCAAGCTACACACATAGAGCCCAATAGCAGCTGCAATACCAATTGCAGGCGCTCCCCTTACTCTGAGCATTTTTATTGCTTCCCAAATAGATTCAGGATCGTCTAATTCCAACCATTTCTCCTCATTCGGCAGCAGAGTTTGGTCCATAATCCTAAGCTTATCCTTTTTTTCATTTAATTCGGCAGGTACAATAGTTTTAATCATCTGGGTATACCCCACTTTATATCTTTAATGTTCCCTTCTGATTCGGGATAATTACTGAATTGGACATCCAGACAGTATTTACATAGGGATTTTGATTTCCTATTAATTATACAACCCAAGTCCCCCTAATAGAAACCTTTCTGGGATCATAAAAGAACCCCGGTTTGCAGAATCCCCTTACGAAAATGGCCCCACCATAAACTAGGTGTAGGCCAAATATCCTCAGTCGTTTTTTATTTTGCTGGAAATATCGTACTAAACAGTATAGATATAGTCTTATTTATGTAAATATACTTTATTATGAGGGAATTATTACAGGTATGCTGTATGTGTCAGTAACCCCGTCCCCCTGTCACACGGGAAATGCCCTGGGCCCTGCATATTCCGAGGACTCATTTAACGAATCTTCAATTCTGAGGAGTTCGTTGTATTTGGCTACCCTATCTGTACGGGAGGGTGCACCGGTTTTGATTTGACCGCTGTTTGTTGCAACTGCAATGTGGGATATAGTCACATCTTCAGTTTCACCTGATCTGTGAGATATCACAGCAGTGTATCCTGCTCTTTGCGTCATATTGATAGCAGCCAAGGTCTCGGTAAGACTACCAATCTGGTTGACCTTAATAAGGACTGAATTGGCAGCTTTATTTTTAATACCTCTTTTAATCCGTTCAGTATTTGTGACGAAAAGATCATCACCTACAATCTGAACACGATCCCCTAATGCTTCCGTCATTTTTATCCATCCATCCCAGTCATCTTCAGCAAGGCCGTCCTCAATAGATATAATGGGATAGTTTCGGACAAGATTTTCCCAAAGTTTTATCATTTCGTCACTGTTGCGTTTTACACCTTCACTTTCAAAAACATAAACGCCTTCGTTGTACATTTCAGTCGCCGCAACATCCAAGGCAATCAGGATATCTTCGCCTACTTTGTAGCCTGCAACTTCTATAGCATTAACTATCAAATCTAAGGCTTCCTCGTTAGATTTAAGATCAGGAGCTATTCCTCCTTCATCACCTACTGCTGTGCTTAAACCTTTTCCCCTTACTACGCTTCTCAAGCTATGAAAAACCTCTGTACCCATACGGAGGGCTTCAGCAAAAGTGACAGCTCCTACCGGGGCTACCATAAATTCCTGGATATCCACATTATTATCAGCATGGGCCCCGCCATTTAGGATATTCATTAACGGAACCGGTAATACATGCGCCCATGCCCCTCCGATATATTGGTACAAAGGGATTCCAAGGGATTCTGCGGCAGCTTTGGCACATGCAAGGGATACAGCAAGGATTGCGTTAGCACCTAATTTTTCTTTTACAGGCGTCCCATCCAATTCTATCATTATGTTATCTATTCCCATTTGCTCTGTGGCATCAAATCCTTCAATTTCAGGGCCGATTATATTATTAATATTATCAACTGCCTTAATCACACCTTTACCCGCATAACGATGTTTATCGCCGTCACGAAGTTCAAGGGCCTCATAAGAACCGGTGGAAGCCCCGGAAGGTACCGCTGCCCGTCCTACGCTACCATCAGCAAGTGTGATTTCAGCCTCTACAGTTGGGTTCCCCCTAGAATCAAGAATTTCCCGTGCATATACATCTACAATTATTGTCATTAAATTACCCCTCTCAAGCCTTAATTATCGCCGCAAAGTCAGACGGGCACAGGCTGGCACCTCCTACGAGTGCCCCGTCTATATCCGTCTGCTTGAACAACTCTCCGGCATTCCCCGGTTTCACGCTCCCGCCGTACTGGATCCTGACACTTTGGGAGATTGCGGGAGTAAAAACTTCTGCTATAACACTTCGGATGAGCTTGGTTACTCTGCCAGCCTCATCGGCGGATGCAGTCCGTCCTGTCCCAATTGCCCAAACAGGCTCATATGCCATAACTATAGATCCGGCATCACCTTTATCTATATTATCAAGGGCTGCCTTTGTCTGCCTTGTTACCACTTCTTCAGTTTTACCCTTTTCCCGCTCTTCCAAAGTTTCCCCTACACAGACTATGGGGAGCAGATTATTGGTAATTGCCGATTTTACCTTTCTATTTACGTTTTCATCAGACTCGCCGAAATATGTCCGTCGTTCAGAATGACCGAGAATTACATAAGTACACCCAAGATCCCTGAGCATAACAGGGGATACCTCACCTGTAAAGGCACCTTCCCCTTCCCAGTGCATATTTTGGGCTGCAAGCTTAATATTGCTGCCGCAGAGTTCTCCGTAGACTGCGCCAAGAGCCGTGAACGGAGGAGCCACTATTATTTCTACATCTTTTACGTCTTTAACCAAATCCTTCAGAGTACTGACTAAATTCAAAGCCTCATCAACTGTCTTATACATCTTCCAATTCCCTGCAACAATCCGCGTCCGCAAATCTCCTCACCCTACCTATATATCTTTTAGTCCTTCAATGCCGGGGAGGACCTTCCCCTCCAGGAATTCTAAGGATGCACCGCCTCCTGTGGAAATATGGGTCATCCTGCCTGCAAACCCCATTTCCAATACGGCGGCAGCAGAATCTCCGCCCCCGACTATAGTTACAGCCCCGGAATCTGCAAGCGCCTCAGCAATCTTTCTTGTTCCTTCGGCAAACGGTTTCATTTCAAATACACCCATAGGACCGTTCCATACTATTGTTTTAGCTTTTTTAATTTCCTGGGCAAATCTCTCCCGCGTTTCCGGGCCTATATCCAGAGCCTGCCACGTCCTGGGGATTTCACTTACCCCAACTATTTTAACAACTGCATCTTCTGCAAATTTATCAGCGACAATCACATCGACAGGGAGAAGGAATTTGATTCCCTTATTTTCTGCCTTTTCCATAAGATCCCCGGCAAGACTTACTTTCTCTGAATCAACGATGGATTCACCGATTTCAAAACCTTTTGCTTTCAGAAAAGTATAAGCCATCCCACCTCCGATTATCAGTGAATCTACTTTATCAATAAGATTAGAAATAACCCCAACCTTATCTTTAACTTTTGCACCGCCGAGAATTGCAATAAAAGGCCTCTCAGGCGCAGATAACGCCTTCCCCATTACTTCGATCTCCTTCTTTAAAAGAAAGCCTGCAACTCCCGGCAGAAACTTGGTAACCCCTGAAGTGGAAGCATGGGCACGGTGGGAGGTACCAAAGGCATCATTTACATATATATCAGCTAAACTTGCCAAGGCTTTTGCAAACTCGTCATCATTGGTTTCTTCTTCTTTATGAAACCTCAGATTTTCAAGGAGGATTATATCCCCGTCCTTCATAGATGCGATCTTAGCTTCAACGTCCTCACCTATACAATCGTTAAGTTTTAAGACAGGTTGCTTAAGCAATTCCCGGAGCCTTTTTGCAACCGGATCAAGATTAAATTCTTCTTTACGTTGCCCCTTCGGTCGTCCGAGATGAGACATAAGTATGATTTTTGAACCCTGATCCAATATATATTTAATAGTTGGGAGAGCAGCCCTGATACGTGTATCATCGGTAATATTACGGTTACCGTCCAACGGAACATTGAAGTCGACCCTCACCAAAACCCGTTTTCCCTTCATGTCCATATCCTTTACTGTAGCTTTAACCATAAAGGAACCACACCCCTTACCCCCGGATTAATAACTCCATACTAACCCCATGTCCGGACATGTCAGATTACAGCCCTTTCCCTGCCATAAACAAGGCAAGATCCACTACACGGGTGGAATATGCCCACTCATTGTCATACCAAGCGACGGCTTTCACCATATTGCCCCCGATAACCATTGTTGATAATCCATCAATAATGGCGGAATTGGGGTTCCCATTGAAATCTTTGGATACCAAGGGTTCTTCCGTATATTCCATAATACCCTTGAGTTCCCCTCCTGCTGCCTTTTTAAACGCTGCATTTACTTCTTCTGCGTTAGTGGTTTTTTCTGTATTCACAACAAGATCAACTACAGATACATTAGGTGTCGGGACCCTCATGGCGAAGCCGTTGAGCTTTCCCTCCAGTTCAGGTAATACAAGTGCCACCGCCCTTGCCGCACCGGTAGTTGTAGGTATAACTGAGAGGCCCGCTGCCCTGGCACGCCTTAAATCTTTATGCATAAGATCGAGAGTATGCTGATCATTTGTGTACGCATGTATTGTTGTCATAAGGCCCTTGATAATCTTAAAATTATCATTAAGCACCTTAGCAACAGGTGCGAGACAGTTTGTTGTACACGATGCATTTGATACCACATGATGTTTTTTAGGATCGTAGTTTTTCTCATTTACACCCATAACGACGGTAAAAGCATCCCCCTTGGCAGGCGCTGTAATTATCACTTTTTTTGCACCGGCCGTAAGATGGCCGCTTGCTTTATCCGCCGCAGTGAACACACCGGTTGACTCTATCACAATGTCCACACCTAAATCACGCCAGGGGATAACCGAAGGGTCACCTTCAGACATAATTTTGATCTCTTTGCCGTCAACAACTATACCTCCGTCCTTTACCTCGACGTTTCCTGAAAATATGCCGTGGACAGAATCATATTTTAGTAAGTGGGCATTAGTTTTTGTATCGGCGAGATCGTTAACAGCCACAACCTGGATATTTTCATTTTCGTAAGCTGATCTGTATACAAGCCTGCCTATCCTTCCAAAACCGTTAATTCCAATTTTTACTGCCATTTTTCTTTCCTCCTTGGATTTTTAATATGCTTTCAGCTGCAGCTTCGTCTATAATGAAAGCCTCACGGGAATATCCTTTCATAACTGCGAGTAATGCCTGAGCCTTATCTGTACCGCCTGCAACCAAAATAGTCGTCTTCCCTACAAGATCCCGGGGGCGAAGCCCCATACTAGGAGTGCAATACACCATGTTTCCCTTTTTATCAAAATAATATCCAAACATCTCCGCTACAGCCCCTGACGATTGCAAAACTTTCATTTCATCCCTGGATATGTTTCGTCTTTTTACCATATCCTCCAAAGTCCCTACACCATGGATGACAATCTTGGCTGTTTTAATAAGTTCCAGGACTTCCTTTACCCTTGGTTCGTTTATTACCCTTGATATTGTTTCCGGGTGAAGATCGTCAGGGACATTCAGCATCCGATATACTCCTCCGACCTGCTTAGCTATTTCAGCTGCAATAGTATCTGCCTGAATCTCTATTTCTTCCCCGAGGCTGCCCCTCGTAGGGACTACCGTGATACGTTTCGGCCACCCGGATGGGATTATTGCCTTGGCCACCTCCGCAATTGTAGTCCCCCCGCCTGCAGCAATCGTATCCCCTTCCTTTATAATTTTCCTCAGGAGATCCACAACTGCCCTTCCCATATCTTTTTTAACAGCGAGATCACGGCGGGAATCACCGGCTACAACTATAACTTTTTTCACAGGTAATAGACTCTTTAAAGCCTGCTCCATCCCGGTAAGTTCCCGTAATTCCCTAACATACTGCCCCAGCTCTTCGAGGATAACCTTGCCGTTTTCGGTTAGTGTCATTCCTGCAGAAGTTGCCCAAACAAATCCCTGCCTTCTCAGAAATTCCAGCTCACGCCTGATAGCCCGTTCTTTAATTGAGAGCTGTGCTGAAAGGGTTCGTCTGCCGACCGGCTGATAAAAATAGACTTGCCGAAGAATAGAATAGCGTATATCGAGAATCTCTGCAATCTCCGGGGCCACCTTCCGTTGTAAGTCCACAAACTTATCCATCTGAAAAGACCTTTCTCAATATAGATTTAACATGGTGCTCCCGGGATATACCAACAAATCAGTCCAGATAAGATATATCCAGCGGGCCATAATACGTCCCGTTGTAGTAAATATTGTCCCACTCTTACAAAAGAAAAACCGGTTTTAAGAAAACCTTCTCCTCAATGGGGATGCAGCTATCCCTTCCTCATCACGGTACTTTGCCACTGTTCTTCGAGAAATAATTGTGCCCTGCTCGAAAAGGATGTCCTTGATAGCCCTGTCGCTGAAAGGTTTTTCCGGGTCCTCCTTTTCGATTATCTCGCGGATTACTTTCTTTACACTTTCGCTTGAGGCCACTTTACCCTGAACCGTGGGAACCCCGCTTGTAAAGAAATACTTAAGTTCAAATGTACCCTTGGGGGTTGCTACGTATTTGCCTGTAGTTGCCCTGCTGACAGTGGACTCATGCATCTCGATTTCTTCAGCTATTTCCGCCAATGTCATTGGTTTTAGGAATTTAACACCTTTGTCAAAGAAATCTCTTTGGAGTTTAACAATGGATTCTATTACCTTCTGTAAGGTCTGCCTACGCTGATCAATACTTCTTATGAGCCATAAAGCTGAATTGAGCTTGGATTTTATATATTCTGCAGCAGCAGCATCCCTTGCATCCCCAGATTTTAACATCCTTCTATATAAAGCATTTATACCGAGGCGTGGGGCGGATATATCATGGACAGTAACAATATACTCATCTCCGATCTTATCTATGGTTGCGTCAGGCCGGATATATGAAGGCCTCCGTCCCCCCGAGAATTGCCGTCCGGGTTTAGGATCGAGGGTCCTTATTAAATCACATGCAGACTGGACCTGGAGAACCTCAACACCTAACACCCCTGAAATTTTAACAAGTCCGCCTTGGGCAATATCATCCAAATACCCTTCTATTAATATCTTTGCTAATTCCCGTCTGTCAGCCGGTATATCAGTCTCCTGCAAAGCTTCTAATTGAATTAAAAGGCATTCCTCCAGTGTCCTGCCGCCTACTCCCGCAGGATCAAACTGCTGAATTACCTTCAAAACCGCTTCGACCTTATCGCAGCAAGCCCCGGATATGCTTGCTATTTCCGGAATCCCCATACATAGATACCCATCATCATCAATTCCGCCGATAATAAGATTCCCGATCTCCATCTGCTTTTCATCAAGGGATGAAAGGTGCAATTGCAATGTGAGATAATCATGGAAGGTACCCACATAACTGACGAAGGATTCATATTGAACCTTCGGGCTTTTTTCGATTCCCGAAGATACTGCATACCCTGTATCACCCGCATTTTCAAAATAAGAAGGCCAATCTATATCGTCTGTTAAATCCTTGCTTACATCTTCATTTTTATCTTCAAATTCCAAAAGCGGGTTTTCCAACATTTCTTTGGCTATATATTGTTCCAGCTCCATCCAAGGCAATTGAAGGATGGTTATGGCCTGCCTGAGTTCAGGCGTCATTATGAGCCTTTGAACCTGTTTAAGGCTAATTTCATAACCAAGCTTCATTGTACCGTACCCCCCAAACCATAATGCTTGGAAATCCGGAAACATTATCCCTTTTAGACTTTAACCCAAATCCTGTCCCACACCACTGTCTATTTCTTGGGCAAGGCGAATAATCCTTCTCATTCTATGATTAACAGCGGATTTGCTTATTTGGGGTGACAGTATTTTTCCGAGTTCTTTTAACGTCATCCCCGGGTTAGCCAATCTTACACCGGCAATTTCCTGTAGACCCGGGGGCAACGATTCTAACCCAATAATTCCGTCAATTTGTTTTATGGCGGCCACCTGGGCCAAACCTGCATTTACTGCCTTAGTCAAATTAGCTGTTTCACAGTTTACCACCCTGTTCACATCTCCGCGCACTCCCTTTATCACCCTTACACTTTCCAAGGTAAGAACTGCAGAGTGGGCACCCATCACTCGGAGCAACTGGACTACATCATCCCCGCCTTTGACATAAGCCATATATCCCCGTTTACGCCTGCCAATTCTTGGCACCACATTAAAAGATGAAGCAATACGGACTATTTTTTCAGCCCGAACCCGGTTGTCTGCCATAAATTCCATGTGGTATTCTTTTTCCGGGTTTTGGACATATCCCTTTACAAGAAAAACCCCGCGCAAATATGCTCTGAGACAACATTGCCTTGATAATAAATGTTTCGGGATCCCGTCCCTCAGGGAGACATTGTCCCCCCCTTGCTTAATTACACCGATATATCGGAGGCAATCTAAAACATCAGTATCACACGGTAGCCACACAGTATACTTATTCCCCGGGAGCCCGCCCCTGCGGCGACTAAATCTGACCTTCGGCCTAAGTTGGAATACCCTACGGACAAACGCCACTATTTTTCGGGCAACAGCCGCATTTTCAGCTGACATTTCAAATACTCGGCAAGACCCAGGACTGTCATTTCCCATATTAAGCTTGCCGGAACTTCTTGCAATTGCTGAAAGTTCAGAAACTATACAGCATTCACTGTCAGGCATTATACGTGCAAGCTCACCTTTTGTCTCTGTATAAAACATTTTAGGATATCACCTAGTTTAATTCTATCACAAACCCGGAAACACCTTACAGTAATAATAAGGCTTCCCTCCTGAATATAAGTATTAAGAGCGCTCCCTGTACAGGCCTAACAGAAACAGGAACGGAAGGTGTCAATATGATAAATATCATTTGGCTTGCCCTGATTATCCTTGGGGTTTTAACGGCTACCGTCACAGGAACGTCTGCTGAAATAACCGGAGCCGCCATTAACAGTGCAAATGCAGCAGTAAATATTTGTCTTGGGTTTATTGGAATCATGACCCTTTGGAGCGGTCTTATGAAAATTGCGGATCTTGCAGGTCTGACAAGATGGCTTGCAAAAGTCTTTGCGCCTGTCGTACGCCTGTTTTTCCCTTCTTTGCCGAAAGATCACCCTGCGCTCGGTGCCGTAACTATTAGTATAGCCGCAAACCTAATGGGAATGGGAAGTGCCGCAACCCCCCTTGGGTTAAAAGCAATGGGAGAACTCTCCCGCCTTAATAAAGCTGGGGATATTCCTAGTGATGCCATGTGTACCTTTGTAGCAATTTCTACCGCCGGAATAACCCTTGTACCCACTACAATAATAGCAATTCGGACACAGTATTATTCTCGCAATCCTGCTGAAATAATCATGCCTATAATCCTTACTAATATTATTGCTACATTGGTAGCAATACTTGCCGATAAATTCTTCAGCCCTATATCCAAACGGGGCTGAACAACCTCCGCGAGATTTGTAAGGTGTTTCACAGGATCTTACAAGGAGGATTAAAGCATATTAATGAAAATTATTACTTATATGTCTAACCTTGTCATTCCCCTTATTATTGCAATTATTTGCGTCACAGGGTATATAAAGAAAATAAAAATCTATGAGGCATTCATAGAAGGCGCAAAGGAAGGGTTTACCACTGCAGTGAGGCTAATTCCCTTTCTGGTGGGTATGTTTGTGGCAATTGGAATTTTCCGTGAGTCCGGCGCCCTCTCCATACTTACCAGGGTTCTCTCTCCGATTGGGGTATATCTCGGTATGCCAGAGGAACTCCTTCCTTTAGCCTTGATCCGACCGTTGTCCGGGACAGGTGCCTTAGAAATAACTACGGATCTTGTCAGAAAGTTCGGGCCTGACTCAATCATAGGCAGGATGGCATGTACAATGCAGGCAAGTTCTGAAACAACAATTTATGTTATAACTGTTTATTTTGGCGCGGTGGGCATAAAGAAAATAAGGCATTCGCTGGTAACAGGCCTGTTGGCTGATGCATCGGCATTCCTACTGTCAGTTGCAATATGGCGTATTATTATAGGTCTCGGTACCATGAATTAGCTTTGTTTATCAAGGAATTACTACTATCCGATATAATTCTCAGTACAGCCTCTGCAAGGCGTAAAGGATCATGCCTGGCATAGTCAAGGTTAGAAATGAGATCCTTTTCAATAACCTTAATTTCCAGGGTGCTAAGATTTTCCTTATCAACGTCAACAGGGTAGGCTCCTTCCCGACTATATTTTTCCGCTAATTTCATCGGAACCTTCCCGGAATTGACTAAAACATAATCAACTATTTGTTTGCCTGCATGATCCATGATGGCTTTAACATGATCCGCAGCTGTAAAGCTGTCAGTTTCCCCCGGTTGAGTCATAACATTACATACATATATTTTCGGGGCTTTACTTTTCCGAATGGCTCCGGCAATTTCTTCAACCAATAAATTAGGAATTACACTCGTATATAAGCTCCCCGGACCGAGAATTATTGCATCTGCCTCGGCAATACTGTCGAGAGCCTCAGGAAGCGCCCTGGGGTTTTCAGGCTGTAGGAATACTTTTTCAATACGTGTTTCGGATTTACCGATAGTAGATTCACCGTGTACTATATTACCCCCCTGGCACCGGGCAGTTAAAACTACATTTTCCAAGGTGGATGGGAGCACCTGACCACGCACTGCAAGTACACGACTGGATTCTTTTACAGCTTCTTCAAAATCGCCGGTAATGGCAGACATAGTTGCAATAAACAGGTTTCCGAAAGTATGTCCCTCTAACCCCATGGGGGCACCTTCAGGAAATCTATATTCAAAAAGGCTTGCCATAAGCGGTTCAGAATTAGCCAGGGCCACCAAACAGTTGCGAATATCACCCGGGGGGAGCACCCCCATTTCTTTTCTGAGCCTCCCTGAGCTTCCCCCGTCATCCGCCACTGTGACTATGGCAGTTAAATTTCCGGTATATTCCTTAAGACCCCTGAGCAGGGTAGCCAGGCCGGTACCTCCCCCTATTACTACAATTTTCGGACCACGCCCCAATCCGTACCGTTTATGCAATATATCAATAATATGTTTACCGTATTCCGGTGCTAAATCCTTTATAACCTGCTTGACCGATATTATGGCGGAAACCGATATAAATCCGGTCCCTGTAAGAATAATGGCAAGGCCCGGCTTCCATCCCTTTAAAAGAAATACGGCACCCACTATAGTAAGCGCCATTCCAATCAAAAACATAAATGACCACTTTTTTAGATCCAAGCGTGGATATTGCTTGTTAACAGCGGGCATTATTTTATCCCCTCTATTCAATCAGTCTTTCCGGGGTATCCATATCCCGGTGTTCCATTGTGGTATTATAACCTCGATTCTTAAGGAAGTCCGCGAGACGATTTGCAATCGCAACAGAACGATGCCTTCCCCCTGTACAACCTATCCCCACTATTAGCTGAGCCTTACCTTCCTTTAAATATTGTGGCAGAAGAAATACCATGAAATCATAGAGCTTATTAATGAAAGAGTTAGCCACCCGAGAACGAAGCACATATTCCTCGACAGCCTCTGATTCACCAGTAAGCGGCCGTAAAGATTCAACATAATAAGGATTTGGCAAAAATCTGACATCAAAAATCAGATCCGCGTCTATAGGGATACCGTATTTGAACCCAAAAGATACCACAATAACGTCAATTCCCTTTTTGGAACTTAGTTTCACAAAACCGGTCTTTATTCTTTCCCGAAGTTGTTTAGGGGTTATGCTTGATGTGTCTATGGTGCGTGAGGCTTTCCTACGGACCTCCTCAAGCTTACGCCTTTCCTCACTTATCCCCTCAATAATGCCGCCTTCTGCAGACAGGGGATGCCGCCTTCGGGTTTCTTTAAATCTCCTCACAAGAGTTTCGTCAGATGCCTCGAGAAACAGAATTTCATATTCAACACCCATTATCTCTAACTCATCCAAGGTGCTGAATAATCTATCGAAAAATTCACGGCTTCTGATATCCACCACTAAGGCTATCTTATCAATCTTTCCTTCTGATTGTGCCGCAAGTTCTGCAAATTTCGGAATTAATGTCGGAGGAATATTATCCACACAGAAGAAACCAAGATCCTCAAATGCACGAACCGCTTCGCTTTTACCTGCACCTGAAAGCCCTGTAATTATTACAAACCGCCCATTATGCAATATCTCGGACCTCCGCTTTCTACCAGCCTCAAGACGGGTCTAATCAAGGATTCCGACCTGATGGTCAGTATATCATAGTCCTCACACCTGATCCCGGGACAAAACCGTTAGGTGAAGGCTTTAATTCAGATCCGGCGTCCTCATCTACAATAATAGTACAATTGGGGTGAAGTTGTAAAACTGAGCTGGGGAGCATTTCAGTTACCGGGCCGTGTACAGTCTGGCTGATAGCATGGGATTTTTCCACACCGCTAGCTAAAAGTATAATTTCTCTGGAATTCATTATTGTTCGTATTCCCATGGAGATAGCTTGTCTCGGTACAGCGTCAGGATCCCCACCAAAGAATCTTGCATTAGCTTCAATAGTACGCTTAGCAAGATAAATAGGGCGGGTACGGGATCCGAATTCGGTCCTTGGTTCATTAAAGCCGATATGTCCGTTTCGCCCTATACCAAGCACCGCAAAATCGATACCACCCGTTCCTTTAATTATACGCTCGTATGTATCCGCCTCTTCCTCAGGGTATTTTGCAAGCCCACAGGGCACATGAATTTTTTCCGGATTTATATTTATATGATTAAAGAACTTATTATGAATAAAGAATCTATAACTTGATTCATGATCTTTAGGAAGACCAATGTATTCATCGAGGATAAACCCGGATATATGGGAAAAATCTAGTCCTTCCTCCTTGTGCATTCTGGTTAATTCTGCATAAAAACCAATTGGAGTTCCCCCTGCAGGAAATGCAAAAACACTGTAGGGATTCTTTTTTACCTGAGCAGCCACGGCATTAGCCGCTTCTTTACTCATTATTTCATAGTTATCCGCAACTATGACTTTCATCCTCTCGCCCCCTGTTATCTTATGTTGGTTCTCCCGGTTCGATAAAGTCATCCCTAATATATTCAGTTGTCCTGGCAAGGATCCCCGGAACTGTTTTAAGAGTTTTGTTTCCGGTTTAGTGCTTTCCTTCTTCTACGCAGGAATTCGTCGATCTTAGAAACATCTGTATTCAATACTTGTTCACTCCCAAGGCCTACTGCTTTAATAAGCTTTATTGCTTCATCAAATTCGCCTACTAAAGAAGTGTGGTGAGAATCGCTGGATACGATAATTGTAGTACCGTACTTCAAGGCCGCTTCAGCAAATTTAATACAGTTTTCCATACTTTCCAATCTGGTAATGGTAAGAGACGCATTATTAATTTCTATGACTTTATCCAAATCCTTGGCTGCGGAAACCACTTCATCAATATCCACTGGAAACTTCGGGTTCCCGGGATGCACAATACCATGTACATAGGGGTTCTCCAGCACTTTTATGGTTGCCTTAGTGTTTTCGGAAATCCCGGTACCCTCATAGCCTGTAGAACTATGAAAACCAGCAAGCACAATATCCAGGGATTTGAGTATACGGTTAGGTAAATCCAGCTCACCTAAGGATCCTATTATGTTTGCTTCCACACCTTTTAGTACCCGGATTCCGGCAATGACAGGCGGAACCACATATAAGTTGCCAAAATAGAATAAATGAGGGCCACCCGGCATATTTGGGCCATGATCCGTGATTCCTATCATTTCTAACCCAATATCCGCTGCAGCCCTGGCCATTTCATTGATAGTACAATAGGCATGTCCACTCGCTAAAGAGTGGGTATGAAGATCTGCTACGAGTCTCATCTATGGTCCTCCTCGATCCCACAATGATGTACCGGCACGTACCTAATTCCCAGAACATCACCTCGAATAAAGGTATTCACCATCCGATACAAGCATAGGGACTTATCTCTCAGTAAAAGCAAAAACAGCGGGATCAATCTTAGGGAATATTGCATCAACAGCCTCAAGCTGTTTTAAATAATCAATAATATCGGAATGCGGT
>JAAZLO010000054.1 GCA_012689375.1 Bacillota bacterium
CAGTGGATTCCCTTGGTTGCTTTTGAAGGCTTGCATAAAGCCTATTTACCTCAATAAATATAATCTCAGGCTTTTCTTTAGGCATCTCATCTTTCTTGCCTTTTTCAAGTAATGACTTAGCATCCTTAGCACTTCGCTTTATAAAGTCCCTTAGGTTTATCTCATAATTTCACTATTGGTACCCCCTTGTGGCATCTAGTATTGTACCTCGTACCCACATTAACTTTACTCAGTCGTTAATCCTACCGAATGACAATTAAGGGTTTGACATGGGGCTGGGCATCGAATATACTATCGTTGGTATAAATCCGGGGCGTAGCGTAGTTTGGCTAGCGCGCCTGCTTTGGGAGCAGGAGGTCGGAGGTTCAAATCCTCTCGCCCCGACCATTTTATATTTAGGATCTGTTTCGGGTGTAAAAAGCCCTTGACAAGATTAACAGGCCATGCTAAGGTATTCGTAATTCGTTAACTTATCATACGTATTCTGCGCATATGAAAACATAGGGGTATGATTAGGGCGAAGTACATATAATAGGAAAAATCCATGATAGGGAAAAGTAGGAAGGATACAAAGTTTTAGCGAGTCGGGGATGGTGTAAGCCTGACACAAGGTACCTTCTGAAACACGCCCTTGAGTGCAAACCGAAACCGAATTACGAGGCTGGATTTACTTATAATTAATCTGCTTTGTTTTTGTGGGAGTAGACTTTGACGGGTCCTGCCCGTTATAGCGGGGAGGTATAAGCACCATGAGTTTCCAATGCTCGGCGTGCCGTACCGGATAATGAGTGGATTACCTGATTTATAGAAGAAAACGGGTAATCAATTAGGGTGGGACCACGGGAGTAGCCTCTCGTCCCTTATATGGGGCGGGGGGTTTTTTGTTTGCCCCGAAATATTATGGGGTATTTTAAGAGATAAAAAATAAGGAGGCAGAAGTTATGTCAATGAGTAAGGGAAAATCATTATGGGTAGGTTTGGTTTGTACAATTATTGCAATTCTGGCGCTGGGTAGTATAGGTTTCAGTGCCCAAAGCGAAGATTCACTGGAAAGGATCAGAGCGGCAGGTGTTATCAGAATCGGTGTTGATGATGCGTTTCCCCCTATGGAATATAGGGATGAGAAAGGTAATCTCGTCGGATTTGATGTAGATCTAGCAAACGAGATAGGTTCAAGGCTTGGAGTTGACATTGTATGGGTCCCTACTGCGTGGGATGGAGTTATTCTTGCGCTTCAATCAGGGAAGTTCGATATGATTCAGTCCACGCTTACTATTACTGAAGAACGGGCCAGAGAAGTGGATTTCAGCCCCCCGTACATCTATGGCGCCCAAATAATAGTAGTTAAGAAAGAGGAGAAGGATATTAACGTCCTTTCAGATCTAAAGGGCAAGGTAGTCGGTACACAGCTTGGCAGTACCGGGGAAGTGGCTGCAAAGAAATATGGTGGATTTAAGGATTTAAAACTTTATGCCACGTACCCTGAGGCCTTTACAGATCTTGCTATCGGTCGTATCAAAGCATTAGTAGTTGATGAATTTGTGGGCAGGTATTATATGACGAAACAGGTAGGGGCTTATCGTGTACTGGAAGAAAATTTGGCGGAAGAATCTATTGGAATTGGTTTTAGGAAAGGTGATGTTTCCCTTCGGGAGGCTGTATGCAATGCTATTGATTCTATCAAGGCAGATGGTACATATGCCAAAATCTCGGAGAAGTGGTTTGGGGTGGATGTTTCAAAATAAGATGGGTATTTTGCTATAACCCGATATTTTAATTATCTACCTAAAGTGCAAATTTGTGGTTGCCGGTGTTTGACAAGTGCCGTGTTCCAGGCACCGGCAGCCTAAAGGCACTATAGGATTGATTCATCAAACAGAACAATTAGGCAATGTTTTTTTATAGGGGAGTAATTCTTATGGATGTTAAGTTTATAACCGGGCTTTTTCCAGTGCTTTTAAAGGGAGCGGTAATGACAGTAGAGCTAACATGTCTGTCTATGGTTTTCGGAATAATTATCGGATTAGGTTTGGTTCTCATGAGAGTATCCCTAAATCCTTTACTGAGCAAGCCCGCAGCATTATATATTTGGTGGATGCGGGGCACTCCCCTTCTGATGCAGCTTTTTCTTATCTATTACGGGTTACCTCAGGTAGGTGTAACATTGGACCCGTTTCCGGCTGCCGTAATAGGCATGACCTTAAATGCCTCTGCTTATATTGCCGAGATTTTTCGCGGGGGTATCCTTTCTATAGATAAAGGCCAAATGGAGGCTGCCAGATCCCTCGGTATGACTTATATGCAATCAATGCGGTGGGTAATATTCCCCCAAACCTTTTCTAGAATAATACTGCCTCTTGGCAATGAAGCTGTTGCGAGGCTTAAAGATTCATCTTTGGTTTCCACCATTGCTATGGTAGATCTTATGAGATCAGCCCAACAGATGATTGCTACTACTTTTCGTCCCCTGGAGGTGTTTTTTGCAGCCGGGATCCTCTATCTTGTTCTAACAACTGTCTTCACTTTAATTTTTAATATCTGGGAAAAGCGTCTTACTAATCAATCGCGTGCCCGGGTACGTCCCTTAGAATATCTTAGAGTTTGGTCTACGAGAATATTCCGGAAAGCCCGCGTTTTTAGGCGTGGGATGAATGCGTAATAGCATACTATATAATCGGCAAATATATAATATTATGTTATACTTAAACCGTGAATAAAAACAATGGAAGGTCCATAAAATCATTACCTGCCCTTGCACCACATTTTATTGTGGATGTGCAGTTATTATATTGAACCTGTCGGACATATTTTAGAGGAGACAATCTACAAATATATTCAAGATCAAAGGAGAAAATAATGACTGCAATCCGCACCTATAAATATAAATTCTATAAATCCGGAAGAAATGAGTACCTGCACCAACAGACAAAGATGGCAGGTATTATTTATGATCACTGTAATTCCTTTCGTAAAGGATACTATAAGTTGGAAAGGATAAGCATTTAAACTAATATCCCCCGGTAAACGGCAACAGAATCTGTATTGGTAAAAAGCCTATGAATATAGCAAAAACAGGGAAGCCCCGGGAACTATAAGGGCTGTAAC
>JAAZLO010000004.1 GCA_012689375.1 Bacillota bacterium
TACACATTCTGTCTCTTGTGACCTTAGCTATTATGGATGCAGCGGAAATACTGTAAGATATGATATCCCCCTTGATAAGCCCGGTTTGTGGGGTAGGGACAGGTATTGTTTCGGCGTCCACTAAGATATGATCAACTTCGATATCAAGATCCTTCACGGCAAGTTTCATAGCGAGCCTCGTGGCCTGTTTAATATTAATCTTATCTATTATTGTTTCATTTACAATTCCGATACCCCATGACAGGGCAGTTTTTATAATGGCTTCATATAGGGTTTCCCGCTTATTTGCAGATAAAGTCTTTGAATCACGAATACCGTGGATATATGTTCCTTGTGGCAATATTACGGCAGCCGCTACCACAGAACCTAGCAGGGAACCCCGACCCGCCTCATCTACCCCTGCTACATTAGTAAAGCCCTTTTTCCAGAGCCCTATTTCGTAATCCATTGTATGATTGGCAGGAATACCCTTGTTACAGACACAGTCATTCATTAGAGTTTTTCTTCCAATCCGTTATCTATTGCTGAATCCAGGGTTATTCTCCCAAGGAGTCCTTTCCTGAATTCCGATATTACTATTGCCGCCGCTCTAGAAATATCGATTGTACCGCCTGATCCCAAACAGCCTCGGCTCTTACCTATTGACTGTAGAATCTTATAATTATCCGGATGTTCAATATCGTCCGGTTTAAAACGTGAGACAAGGGAATGATAGGCCTTATCTTTAAGAATGCCAAGAAGGGTCCGGGCTACCTCCACCCTATCAAAGCTCCCTTCATCAAGTGCACCGGTAACTGCAAGCTTAAAGAGGCTTTCCGAATCACTCATCCCAGGGGATAAAACACCCGGCATATCCAGTAAGTCAATGGCTCTTCCCACTCTTATCCACTGCTTACCCCTGGTTATCCCGGGTTTTGCCCCAGTCCTTGCCGATTTCCTTCCGGCAATTCGATTTATTAACGATGATTTACCTACATTCGGAATACCGACAACCATGATCCTAAAAGGCCTCGGCCTTCTTTTCCGCTTGCCAAGTTCTAACATAAAATCTTCTGATATACGGGAAGTGCCGGAAATTAGATCCTTCACACCTTCGCCTGTCTCAGCATTTACAGCATAACAACTGATAGCATCAGCCTTTAATATATCAATCCATGCCTTAGTTTCTTTAGGTTCAGCTAAATCGTATTTTGCCAACACCACAATTTGCGGTTTGTTCTTAATTATTGTCTTAATTTTAGGGTTCCGGCTTGTTCTGGGGATTCTAGCATCAAGCATTTCAATTATTAAATCGACCCCTGCAATATATTTCTTTATTACCTGTCCGGCCCTTGCCATATGGCCTGGAAACCATGAATTCATCACAGCTTCATCAGGCGTGCCTCTGGATTCTTCACAAGACTTATTCTGTTCAACGGCCACCAGATGAAGCCTGCTTTCCCCACTATGTTACCCATAGGAACAAAACCAACATCAGGGTATCTGGAATCATCACTGTTATTTCTGTTATCACCAAGCACAAAGTAATGACCATCCGGCACTGTCTTAGGTCCGAAATAACCATAAGTGAGATCCAGGGTGTAGTCTTCATCAAGGACTGCCCCGTTTAAAACAACAAACCCATCACGAATTTCCACTTCATCGCCGGGGATGCCGATAACTCTCTTAATGAATCTTCGTTTAGGGTTTGCAGGGTATCTAAAGACAACAATATCCCCGAATTCAGGTTTTTTAAACCTGTAAATAAGCTTATTTACGATAAGCCTCTCCCGATTATGAAGGTTTGGTTCCATACTGCTGCCTTCCACCACAAAAGTTTGTGCAACGAAAGTTATAATAAAAGCAGCCAATACGATAGCAATTCCAAAGGCTTGAATATATTCAACAATCTCAGCCTTTACTTCAGGAGATAAGGCTCTCTTTATCCCTGCCTCTGCTAAAGTTTCCGGGGTACCGCCTTCAATACCAGATGCCAGGCATACATCACAGCCATTAACACTTTCTTCACCTTCACGGCATTCGGTATTATCATGGCCGGTTTTAGAATGATTCAAATTCATTTCCTCCGGATTCAATTCGGATTTCATCTTCTCCTCGCTTCTTTTACCCGGGCACGTCTGCCTACGCGATCCCGCAGGTAATAAAGTTTCGCTCTTTTTACTCTGCCGTACCGTGTCACTTCTATTTTGTCTATCCTCGGGGAATGAAGAGGGAAAGTTCGTTCTACTCCTATACCTGCAGATATCTTTCTGACAGTAAATGTCTCCCGGGTACCGCTGCCCCTGCGGGAAAGGACAATTCCCTCAAAGACCTGTATTCGTTCCCTCCCCCCCTCAACAACTTTTGCGTGCACTTTAACGGAATCCCCGGGGCTAAACTCAGGGATATCATCACGCAATTGCTCCTTTTCGATAATATCAATCATATTCATTTTCAGGATCCTCCCTCATTAAATCCGACAACTGCTCACTTTTAATATCCCTGAGTAATTTATAATCCTCAGGGTCTAAGGAAGCTTTTTCAAGCAAATCCGGACGCCTTGACAATGTCCGTGTAAGTGCCTGTTTTTTTCTCCAGAGCCTGATCTTTTCATGGTTTCCCGAAATTAAAACATCAGGCACAATCATCCCCCTGAAATCTCTCGGCCTTGTGTACTGGGGATAGTCTAAGACCCCTTTTTCAAAGGATTCATTGACAAGCGTATCCCTGCTTAAAACCCCGGGTACAAATCTTGTCACTGCATCCACCAGCACCATTGCAGGTAATTCCCCACCTGTTAATACATAATCCCCAATGGATATTTCATCTGTGACCAATGCATCCCTTAGGCGCTCATCCACACCTTCATAACGTGCGCAGATTATTATTATATGGTGTTCTTCGGCAAGGGCCTTAACCATTCCCTGGTTAAGGGTTTTCCCCTGTGGTGTCATTAAAATAACCCTGTCCGCCGGTTCCCCCATTTTCTTTTGTATATACTCCGTTGCAGCAAATATCGGCTCCGGCTTCATAATCATACCAGCCCCGCCGCCAAAAGGATAATCATCAGTCATCCTATGCTTATCTACAGTAAAGTCTCTTATGTTATAGATGTTTATTTCGATAAGCCCACTTTCACGGGCCTTTCCTATTATGCTCTCAGAAAGTGGTACCTTGAACATCTCAGGGAAGATGGTGAGTATATCAATTTTCAAATCACACACCTACCTGAAACCTGGAATCAGATCCACAGTCATTGTGCCAAGTTCAGGGTTTATATCCTTCACTATTTCCTGCACTGCAGGTATTAGTATATTTTTTCTCGAACCCGGCTTATTCCGGCCGTGGGCAACCTCATAAATGTCATTTGCAACCCCGTTTATTACCTGAATTATCCTGCCTAAATATATACCTTCTACAGTCAGGACCTTCAAGCCTTCAATTTCAAACACATAGTAACAATTTTCAGGCAATGGAACAAGATCTTCCTTAGGTACCTCCAGAACAGCACCTCTAAGAGCCTTTGCACCATCGATACATTGAATACCGACAAACTTCAGAATTATGACATTTTTATATTGCCTTATGTTTTCAATCTTTAAAGTCTCAACTTCAGCTTTATCCTTGTATTTCACTCTGAGCTTAAGCCCGGGTGAAAACTGCTGGGGGAAATCAGTAAAAGGTAAAACCCTTACTTCACCACGATTACCCTGGGAAGCAACAACTCTTCCCACCGCAATAAAATCCCCCGGCTTCATAGTCCTATGGAACTGTGACATCAGACAATCTCCACTGTGGCTCTTTTCCCATGCCGTGCAGAGCAGGCACGTACTAATGTCCTTATGGCCTTCGCGGTTCTTCCTGATTTTCCAATCAATTTACCTTTTTCATCAGGGTTACAGGATACTTCATATACAATAACCCCTTCTTCATCTGTAACATCAACTACAGAGATTTCCTCAGGATTGTCTACAAGATTCTTTGCAATGTATTCCACCAGTTCTTTCATTTAACGTCAACTCCCCCGGAAGCTCTAGTTGTCCGATTAATTACACCTGCTCTTACAAGCACTGATTCTGCAGATTCTGTAGGAAGCGCACCTTTATTCAACCATTCCTGGGCTTTCTCGCTGTCAACCTCAATGGTCGCCGGTTGCGTCCTGGGGTTATAATGCCCAAGAATCTCAATAAACCGCCCGTTTCTGGGAGAGCGGGAATCAGCTACAACTATCCTATAGGAAGGTTGCCCTTTTGCACCGGTTCTTGCAAGCCTTATTCTAGGCGCCACTATTGTCACCCCCCTGTTTTTTAAAAATAATTTCTTCCCTGATATTTAAAGCGTTACTGCATAAAAGGAATCATTCCTTTTCGCAGGGCGCGGCGTCCGGCTTTACCCGCCCCGCCTAGCTGTTTCAGGAACCCTTTAACTTGATTAAATTGGCGCAGCAACAAATTGACATCCTGGACTTTAACGCCGCTTCCCCTAGCAATTCTCCTTCGCCTACTACCATCAATGACCCCAGGATTTCTTCGTTCATCAGGCGTCATTGAATTAATAATTGCCTCTATTTGCCTAAAACGGCGCTCATCTACCTTCATATCGCGCAAGCCTTTAACCCGTCCCATACCGGGAATCATACGGATCACTTCGTCCAACGGACCAAGCTTTTGCATATGTTTTAATTGATCTTGGAAATCTTCCAGGGTAAAATCGGTGGTCTTCAGTTTCTCCCCAAGGCGGGCTGCCCTTTCCCGACTGTAGCCGGCCTCCGCCCTTTCAATAAGGCTGAGTATATCACCCATACCCAATATGCGTGAAGCCATACGATCCGGGTAAAAAGGCTCCAGAGCGTCTATTTTCTCACCGGTTCCCACAAATTTTATGGGTTTACCTGTTACCGCCTTTGTAGATAAAGCCGCGCCGCCCCTGGCATCTCCGTCAAGTTTAGTAAGAATAACCCCGGAAATTTCTAAGCGTTCATCAAATCCGGATGCTACATTAACAGCATCCTGGCCTGTCATAGCATCAACTACAAGGAGTATCTCATGTGGCAAAATTACCCTTTTCATCCCATCGAGTTCAGCCATAAGTTCATCATCTATATGAAGCCTACCCCGGGTATCTACTACTACCAAATCACAACCTAGGAATTTTGCCCTGTCGATACCTAGGGATACCACCTGTATTGCATCATCGTCCTTTTCGGAGGTAAACACTTCAACACCTGCAGTATCTCCCAATACCTGAAGCTGCTTAACAGCTGCAGGCCTCCAGGTATCAGCTGCGATCAATAACGGCTTTCTCCCCTGTTTTTTCATAAGGTACCCAAGTTTTGCGGCAGTTGTTGTTTTTCCTGAACCCTGTAATCCCACAATCATGATAATTGTAGGGGGCTTTGACGCATACGAAATTTTGCTCTCCCGTCCACCCATTAACTGCGTCAATTCAGAATTAACAATTTTTATTACTTGCTGCCCAGGGGTAAGGCTGGCTGCTACCTCACTGCCTACAGCACGATCCCTTACTTTTTCTATGAAATCCTTAACCACCTTAAAGTTTACATCAGCTTCGAGAAGGGCTATACGGATCTCACGTAAGGCCTCATCAACATCGGCTTCACTTAACTTGCCCTTCTTCCGAAGTTTGCTAAAGGCTTCCTGTAGTCTTGCCGTTAGATTTTCGAACACTGGGACTTACCCCCTTTGCTCACTCAAGTAGTATACACTTAGCGACTTAGGGCGTCAACTCAGTCTCGGCACAGGAATTTTGTTAATTCGAGCCCTGAAAGACCGCATTGGCAAATTCCTTTGGGTTAAAACCCCTGAGATCCTCGATTCCTTCTCCTATACCTATAAGCTTTACGGGAATTCCTATAGTATCCCTTATCGCCAAAACAATACCACCTTTTGCAGTGCCGTCTAATTTTGTTAAGGCAATACCTGTGACTTCCACTGATTCCTTAAAAACCTTAGCCTGATTTAGCCCGTTCTGACCGGAAGTAGCATCCAAGGCAAGTAAGACCTCATGGGGGGCACCTGGAATTTCTCTTCCAACGACACGTTTAATCTTTTCCAGTTCCTTCATTAGATTTACGCGGGTGTGAAGTCTTCCTGCAGTATCCAAGATCACATAATCAGCTCCTCTTGCCTTTGCAGCCTGGCAAGCATCATAAGCCACCGCAGCAGGATCCGCGCCTTCCTCATGGCGGATAACTCTCGCCCCGGCTCTTTTACCCCAAATTTCCAGCTGATCAATGGCAGCAGCCCGAAAAGTATCCGTTGCCCCCAAAATGACTTCAGAACCTTGAGTTCGAAACTTATGGCACAGCTTCCCTACAGTTGTAGTCTTACCTGTCCCGTTAACTCCTACAACCATGATTACAGTGGGCCCTTCCATAGCCTCAGTAAGAGGCTCTGGAGAGCCGAGAAGTAATGTTATTTCTTCCTTAAGGCTTTCCAAAACTTCATCTTCCTGTAAACTCCGCCCAGCTTGTTTCAAACGTTCAGAGAGTCCAGAAAGGAGCCTGGTTGTAGTCTCGATCCCTACATCTGCCTGTAACAATATAGCTTCTAGTTCATCCAGAAATTCCTTATCAAGAACAGGCCGCCTTTTCATCAAGGATTGTATACGTCCTACTATGCTCCCACGAGTTTTTACCAACTTATCCCGAAAACTTGCTAAAAACCCCTTATTGTTCTTTTCAGAATCACTGCTTTCAGTTTGTTCCTTAAAGTTGCTGTCCATATCCATTAAGATATCTCACACCTTTGCTGTCAAGCTGTCTCCTGATGATCGGCACTGTCCAAATCAAGTGACACAAGTTTTGATACACCGGATTCCTCCATGGTAACTCCGTAAAGAACATCAGCGCTTTCCATTGTACCCTTCCTATGAGTTATAACGATAAACTGGCCTTCACCTGCTGCATCCTTAAGAAGTTCTGCAAACCTTCCGACATTGGCTCCGTCTAATGCCGCATCGATTTCATCCAACATACAACATGGACTGGGGCATACCTTAAGAATCCCAAAGACCAGAGCGATTGCAGCTAAAGCCCGCTCACCGGTGGAAAGGAGCGTAAGATTTTGGAGCCTTTTCCCCGGCGGTTCCGCTACAATTTCAACCCCCGGAGGCTCGTCTGTTTCGGAATCAACCAGAACTAAATCGGCAGTTCCGCCACCAAACAATTTTGAAAAAAGCGTATTGAATTCCTGCCCTACCTTTTTAAGGGTCTCCCTGAACTGCTTTTCACTTCTTTTATCGTAGTACTCAATAAGATTTTCCAGGCAATCCATGGCATTCTTAATATCGTCGGATCCTTCCGTTAGAAATTCCTGCCTTAATTTCATAGCTTCATAAACTTCAATTGCACCGGGATCAATAGGTCCCATAGAAACCATTTCCTCCCGGAGCATTCTGATTTCCTCTTTAATATTGTTCTTTTGACTAATTGCTTTATGTTGATCAGGATCTATTGCTTGTTCCGCCTCTTCAGGTGTCATCCCATAAATTTGCATTAGCCTGTCTTTCATATAGCGGATCCCTTCAGTTGTTTCCACCTCACGTAGGTGAAGCGCTGACATGTTTTTTCCCAGCTTTTCACTTTTAACCCTAAGGGCTTCCAGGGCCTTTTCTTTTTCACTGATACAATCGGTAACTTCGTGTCCGGATTTTTTCAGAAGTATGAGCCTTTCCTCTAATTTGAGCCTATCCTTCCGAAGGGCATCAAGGTAAGCTTTATCCTTATCTAGTAATTTATAAGTCTCCGGAATTGAATTTTTGATCTCCTTTATTTTTTGTTCCGTAAGATTAATTTCTGAGATCATTGTTGAAAGAGATTTTTCCATGGAAGAAATACGGGTCTTCAAATTTTCGCCTTCTTGGGCACGTGATGCAATTTTTACTTTGGCTGCAGTAATTTTATGCATAGCTTCTTCACGGGCGAGGGAGAGGCTCCTAAGTCTCTGAGAAATCTCTTCCTGGGTCTCAGAAAGCCTGTCGCTGGCAAGGGTAAGTTCTGAATACTTTTCTTTTAAGTACTGCTTAGTCTTATCACCCGATACTTCCTCGGCTTCCTTTGCATCAAATTCAGATTGAAGCATATCCGTAAGAAGCCTAATTTTACCCAGATCTTTTCGCCTTTCTGCTTGAAGCACCCCAAGCTTTGTTACTTCAAATTCAATTTCTCTAGATTCCATATTTAATTTAGAGCAAAGCTCTTCTAAGCCGTAAATCACATCTTTTATTTTTTTAATTTGTTTGGTTACCCTAAGTGCTTCCGCATTAAGATTCTTTTCCTCTATTTCCAAATTAGCAAGACGGCGCTTTACTTTAAGCAATTGCCCGCCCGGCTTTACTATATTACTCCCGCCTGTGATTGCACCCCCGGGAAAAATAATATCACCGTCAACTGTCACAATCTTTAAAGATTTACCTGATGCCAGGGCCACCTTAACAGCTACATCAAGATTATCAACAACCACAACCCGCCCCAATGAAAAGTCTACTGCCTTACAGACAGATTCATCGCAGGATACAAGTTTGGATGCAATACCACAAACACCGGGTATGCTTAGGGTATGTTTATATCTTTTGGGAAATCCAAAAGCCCGAATAAGATCTAAAGGCAGGAATGTTGCTCTTCCTAACCTATATTCTTTAAGATAGGCAATCCCGTCCTTTGCATCTGTTTCCCTTTCTACCACAATATCATAAAGAGATCGCCCTAACGCAACCTCAATAGCGTTTTCATAGTTATCGGGGACTTTGATTATATCGGCAATAATCCCGATAATTCCTCTAAGCTTACCATGATCCGCCGCAGTTATAACAGCCCGGGTTCCTTCAGGGTACCACCCGCTTCCGGTTGATCGCTGTCTATAAGCATCAAGTTCAAGAGATTTAGCATTAGCCTGTCTTTCTAACTCTCTCAAGGTCTCATATAAATTTTCTAATTCATTCCGGGAGGATTCCAAATTTTCCTCAGCTCGGGATAATTTCTGCGTGAGAACTTCCCGTCTTCTGTTAAACTCAGACAGCAATTCTTCATCGCGTTTTAACTGATTAGAAATATCCCCAAATTCTTGTTCCGCATCTTTCAATTGCTGTTTATTTCTTTCAAATTGTCTCTTTTTAGCCTCATCAGCCATTTGTTTTCCGGTCAGTTTGTTTTTTACCTCAGCCAATTCTGAGAGAACCTCTATGATATCAACCTTTAGACAATCCTCCCTGTCCTTCTCAGCCTTTAAATCTGTTGCCAGACGTTCTTCTTCGGATTCCCATATTTTCAGTTCCTCATTAGCATGTTTCAGATCATCGTTAACGGCTATAAGACGGGAACACTCATGTTTAAGCTCGGATTTAATATCAGTCAGAATTACCATGTCCTTTTTGTAAGCTGCCTCCAGAGAGGCTAGTTGGCTTTCTAGGTTTGCAATCCGCTCAGATGTTACCCCTATATTCCCTTCTGTTTTTTCTATTTTATCGCCAAGTATGGCTATGTGGGAATAGATTTCATCACGTTCATCATCTAATTGGGTACGGCTTGCTTTTTCAATGAGGATTTGATCACCAAGCCTGTCCCTGTCCTTTTCTACTTTATTAATCCGGGCTTCAACCAGATCGAGTTTATCCTGTAAATCTGTATTAATCCTATTTAATTTTTCAAGTTCAACGAGAATAAAATTTATCTCAAGAGTTGATAACCGATGGTTATATTCCTGGAACTTCCTGGCCTCATCAGCCCTTTTTGCCAGGGGCTCAAGTTGCATTTTGAGCTCCGTAATAAGATCTCTTATACGATCCCTGTCCCGTTTTGCAGCCTGCAGCCGCCTATCCGCCTCATTTCGGCGGGCCTTATACCTATTAATTCCTGCAGCCTCTTCAAAAAAGGCTCTTCGGCAACCTGAGCCCGCTGCAAGTATTGCATCAATTTTACCTTGTTCAATAACGGAATATCCGGATTTGCCCAATCCTGTATCCATAAAAAGGGTATGTATATCTCTCAAAAGGCATGGCACACCGGATATAAGGAACTCACTCCCACCTGATCTGTAGACTCGCCTGGTAATCTGAACTTCCAGGAAATCAATGGGAAGGTAGTGATCGCTATTATCGAACACCAGTGTAACCTCAGCAAATCCCAACGGCTTTCTGGTGTCGGATCCAGAAAAAATAACATCTTCCATTTTTGAGCCTCGGAGAGTCTTAGCACTTTGCTCCCCCAAAGTCCACCTAATTGCATCAGCAATATTACTCTTTCCGGATCCGTTAGGACCTACAATTGAGGTAATGCCAGGGGAAAAAACAAGTTCGGTTTTATTAGGGAAAGATTTAAAACCGTGGAGTTCCATTCGCTTGAGATACAAGCTAAATCACCCTTTTGTGTACACCGTAATTTCGACATTTACTGCCTCTGGGCGCAATGGTATTGTATCATAGCATAAACTAAAAGAGAATGTGACACTAAAGGGGCAATTGCAGACATATATCCATAATAGACAACGAAAATCTCATAACAACAAGCCTACCCCAATTTTTAGATACAGGTCCTCACGTTTCCTTACTTTCCGGGGAATTTCCGGGTGAGTTAATGAACCATATTTGCTAAGAATTCTGGTCAACTTTGCCTTAACGCGGGTACGCGCATTATCAATTGCCTTAAGGCTGAGCCCCATGGCACTGCTGATTTCACTTGTCGTATATCCCCTGCGTAAAAGTGCTGTTACCATATATTCCAACGCTGATAAATAATCCCTTAAAACTTCCTCTATCTTCATACCTATCCATTTATCTTCCACAACGGCTTCAGGATCCGGAGAGTCCCCGGCAATATAGTCTAAAATCGGACGACAATTTTCTCCGTCAAAAACAGCATTCAGTGATAAGGCCTGATTCAGTAGTTTGTGTTTCCTACTGCTTTGCCTGCGGAGGCTGTTGTAAACCTTACGAACTATACAAAGATAAGCAAAGGAACTAAATTTTATGCCTTTTCGCTTAATATCATATTGCCGGATAGCATCAATAAAACCAAACAAACCATCCTGAATGAGATCCTCAAATTCTAAGCCTGGAATTCCTCCTGCAGTGGTCCGGACAATATGCCTTACCATTGGCATATATTTTCGTACAAGTCTCTCCTTGGCTATCCCCTTTCCTCTCCGCGCTTGCCATAACAATTCCAGATCTAAATCTTGGTTGACGGCAGACATAAGGAATCCCCCTTAGCCGATTTATACTGATCCCGCTAAATGTATACTGTCGGCCAAGGAATAATATTCTTACAAACAAAGTATCACAAAATACCAAAAACACAGCCCGCCCTCACAGAAGTCGTTTGCTCCCGGGAAAACAGGCTGTCGTGTCGGCCCAAAACCGGTCCAAATTATAAAAAGCTAGCAGCGACTCAATAATCAATTAATGCCCTTGACTTCTCCCTCCTAAGCTACCTGGGTTCAACAATGAATTTTATTGCAGTCCTCTCCTCCCCATCGATCAATATTTCGGCGAAAGCTGGAACAGCCACAAGGTCAATCCCGTTTGGCGCAACAAACCCTCGTGCAATTGCTATCGCCTTAACAGCCTGGTTTACAGCCCCGGCTCCGACAGCCTGGACTTCAGCAGACCCCTTTTCCCTAAGAACGGCAGCCAAGGCGCCCGCCACTGACTTTGGCTTCGACTGCGCCGATACCTTAAGTATTTCCACGCCTTCTACCCCCAGTTTGCAGGTTTTGGACCAAGAGCCGCATCTCATATATCAATATTCAACACTATCCTGGAAGATCCTTTGTTACTCAAAATTTCCCGGCAATATCAAAGACCCAATCGCACCCTATAGATTTCAGTGCATTTTCAGCTGCGGCCTGTTCCGCCTCTTTTTTTGTCTTACCTGTACCACAGCCTATAGCAGTCTTTTCAGAATAAACGGAAACACTGAATATTTTATCGTGATCGGGTCCGTCTTCGCTTGTAGTTTTATATTCCGGTAGGTCTTTTCCTCTTTTTTGAAGGAACTCCTGTAGTTTTGCTTTATAGTTCTTAAGATTCGTTTCCCTTAAAAATTCTTCGATATCAATAGAATCAAGTTGAAGTTTTTCAATAGTAAAGTTTCTGACGACATCAAGCCCATGTTCGAGAAAGATTGCACCGGTAATTGCCTCAAATGCATCAGCAAGTACTGAAGGTAACCCTCTGCCCCCTGTCATTTCCAGACTTTGACTGACTATAAGGAATTCATGCAAACCAATGCGGGTTGCTGCGGAAGCCAGGGATTTCTCACTGACAATCCGACCTATCATAACTGAGAGTTCCCCCTCAGACAGAATAGGATGTTTTTCGTAAAAATACCAGGCGCACACCAATTTGAGAACAGCATCCCCGAGAAATTCCAAGCGTTCATTCCCAGCAGCAGGACCACCGCCCTCGAAAGAACTATGGGTTACAGCTTTTTTAAGCAGACGTTGATCTTGGAAACATACGCCAAGGATAGTTTGTAATCGGGATAAGGTGTTGCTACCGGGTTCTTCGTTCATTCCCTAAATCTCCTTACAATAATAACACCGTTGTGCCCGCCAAACCCAAAGGCATTGCCCATGGCTACTTCCACCTCTGCATCCCTTGGTACATTTGGAACATAATCTAAGTCACAATCAGGATCCGGCTCTTTATAATTTATGGTCGCCGGAACAATCCCGGTATTTATCGCAAATATGCAAGCAGCAATACCGCAGGCGCCGGCAGCACCTAACAAGTGGCCTGTCATGGATTTTGTTGAACTGATCATTACTTTATGGGCATGGGCACCGAAAACTTTTTTTATCGCCTGTGTCTCACATCTGTCATTCATCGGAGTTGAAGTACCGTGGGCATGGATATAATCTACATCAACCGGGTTAAGTTTCGCGTCTGCCAACGCTTTACCCATAGCCAAAGCTGCACCTTCGCCTTCAGTTTCAGGCTCCACAATATGATGGGCGTCATCTGATGCTCCATATCCTATAACTTCTGCATATGGGCGGGCACCTCTTTCCAGTGCATGATTCATAGTCTCCAGTACAAACACCAAAGATCCTTCGGCCATAACAAACCCGTCCCTCCCCTTGTCAAAGGGACGGCTCGCCGCCTCCGGTTGATCATTTCTCTGTGACGTAGCCCTGAGGGCACAGAATCCTGCAAACCCTGCCGGAGTAATACAGGCCTCCGTTCCTCCCACCAGCATTACCTTGGCATCTCCCCTTTGGATGATACTGAAACCTTCCCCTATAGCATGCATAGAAGCGGCGCACGCCGTTGTAACAGTAAGATTTGGCCCCCTTGCACCAACGAAGATAGCAACCTGCCCGGAGGCCATATTAGGAATCATCATAGGGACAAAGAAAGGGCTGACCCTTCTGGGCCCGTACGAATGTAACCGTCTCACCTGTTCCTCGGTTACCTCAATCCCCCCGATGCCGCACCCCATAACAACACCTGTTTCATCCCGAAGCTTTCCGCCAATGGAAAGATCGGCATCTTCCAATGCCAGCTTTGCAGAGGCTACCGCGAACTGTGTAAACCTGGCCAAACGATAGGCCTCCCTGTCGGACATAAAATCCTCCGCTATAAAATCTTGAACTTCCCCCGCCATCTGGCTCCTATAACCATCCGGATCAAAAGCGGTTACCCGTGCTATTCCGTTTTTTGAAGACCGGAGACCTTCAAAAAAAGCCTCTTTCCCTATACCAATGGGGGTAACCGCTCCAATACCGGTCACCACCACCCGTGGTCTCATATTCTCACCCCACACTGTATCGTGCGCCTTTTCTATAGTTTCATATTAATAATCTGATATTAAGCTTCATCCAACTGCTCCATGATGAAATTTACAATGTCCTGAACAGTGGTATCCTCATCAAGATCAACGTCGAGGACCCCTAACTCATATTCCCTGTCCAATTCATCCCCTATACTCATTCTTGTGGCGGAATCAGCATAAAGATCATTCATGGTAGCATCAGGTGTTACTGAAGCTTCCTCCACTCTGGCTTCTCTTATTATTATTTCTTTTACTTTAGCAAAGACTTCTCCTTCTTTTCCCTTCAATTCTGCCATCCTTTTCACCTCCTTTAATTCAGTTTCAGTTTATAATATTTTTACTTAGCAGGATTACATAGACAATCCACCGTCTACAGACAGTACCTGACCTGTTATATAGGATGCCCCCTCAGAAGCCAAAAATAGGCAAGCTTCCGCTACATCCCCTGCGCAACCTGTCTTCCCCAAAGGTATACTTTCAGTTAATCTTTTTCTGATATCAGGGCTGAGTTTACCTGTCATGCCTGCTTCAATAAACCCGGGAGCAATGGCGTTCACTGTGATCTGTCGCATTGACAATTCCCTGGCTGCAGCCTTCGTAAGACCGATTATACCGGCTTTTGATGCAGAATAATTACATTGTCCGGGATTACCGAGGACACCTGCAACTGATGAAATATTTATTATTTTCCCAGATCTTTGTCTGAACATCCTTTTACCCACCGACCTCATAAAATAAAACACACCATTAAGATTAACATCTATTACATCTTTCCATTCTTGATCTGTCATCCTAATGAGAAAATTATCACGGTTAATACCTGCATTATTAATAAGTACATCTATGCGCCCTAATTCATTATAAATTTCAGAGATTACCTCTTCAACTAGGGACGATGAAGTGACATCCACCCCCTTTACAGTTGCGTAACCGCCGGATGAAATAATCTCCCCGGCCACTTCTTCCGCAGTCTTTAAGTTTTGCCCAGCAATCATTATAACCTTTGCGCCCTTTTTTCCAAATACCCCACATATTTCCTGACCAAGCCCGCCTGATGCCCCGGTGACAATTACGACCTTATCCTTAAACCCCATTTTGTAAAGCCCCCCTGACAAAGCTCAATAAATCGTCTATCGAATTATTACTGTCTAGTGCAAAGGTCTTGGCCCGGGGTTCAATTTCATTGATAAGATTTGTGAGAACTTTACCCGGACCTACCTGAACAAATATACAAGCACCGTATTCCCACATCTTTCTTACACATTTCTCCCAAAGTATGGGTCTAGAAATTTGCCTCGCAAGAGTTTCCTTTATTACTTCCTGAGATTGGGGTATTTCAGCGTCCGCATTCATAACCTGCGGGATATAAGGTTTATTAAAACCTATTGTTTTAAGCTCATATTCTAATGCAAGCCCCGCGGGATCCATTAATTTTGAATGAAAAGGCCCGCTAACCTTTAACCGAATTACCCTTCGCGCACCTTTTATCCTACAAAGCTCTTCAGCTTTCTTAAGACCTGCAATATCTCCTGATATTACAACCTGGTTGGGAGAATTATAGTTGGCCGGTTCCACCCACCCAGCTGATTGGGCTTCTTTACATGAGGCAACAACCTCGTTTTTACCCAACCCTAAAATTGCAGACATACCACCTGCCCCCGGGGGATAGGCCTTTTCCATTAACCGACCGCGAATACTTACAAGACGTACAGCTTCACCAAGAGACAAGACACCTGATGCAACCAAGGCGGAATACTCGCCTACGCTGTGTCCGCTGACAATATCAGGCGTAATCCCCAGGGACTTTATAACAGAAAAAAAGGCAATGGATGTTGTAACAATACCTGGCTGGGCATTTCTTGTTAGGGTCAGCTCCTTATCCGGCCCATAAAAGCATGCTTTGGATAAGGGAAACCCAAGGGCTTCATCTGCTTCTTCAAATACACGACCGGCCTCTTCATATTTATCTATGAGGTTTTTTCCCATACCGACTTTTTGGCACCCTTGTCCGGGGAAAACAAAAGCCACTTTTTTATTATTCATATCCAAAGCCTGGCACCACCCTAATCATCTGATTATTTATCACACCATTTAAGCAGTGCAGCCCCCCATGTGAAACCCGCACCAAAACCAACAAGTAAAACAATATCACCGTCTTTTAACTTCCCAAGCCTGGACGCTTCGTCAAGGGCTATAGGAATTGATGCTGCAGACGTATTACCGTACCTGTCAATATTTGAATAGACTTTATCATGTGCCCCAAACCTTTCAGCCGCAAGATCAATAAGTCTCTGATTAGCTTGGTGGGGAATAATGTAATCTATATCCTCTTTTTTCAATCCGGCCTTTTCCAAAACTTCTTCGGCACCTTCCACCATCACCCTGACGGCATGCCTATATACTAAATTCCCCTTCATGTGAATATAGTGAAGCTTAGATTTAACCGTTTCAAAGGAAGCCGGGATTTTAGAACCGCCGGCGGGAAGGAGAAGCACATCACTAAGTGAACCGTCGGATTTTAAAACACATTCAATTATACCTTCGCCAGGTGCGGAAGGGTTCATAACAACAGCCCCCGCCCCGTCCCCAAACAGTACACAAGTATTTCTATCATGCCAATCCACAATTCTTGAGAGTATTTCCGCACCAATCACAAGGACATTATTATATCTCCCGGTAGATATAAGATCCCCTGCAAGGGATAAAGCATATACAAACCCTGTACACCCTGCACTGATATCAAAAGCAGCAGCATTCTTTGCTTTGATTTCTCTTTGGACCGCACATGCGCATGACGGAAATATTGTATCAGGCGTTACTGTAGCAACTATAATAAGATCAAGCTCACCTACGGTCATATCTGCATCTTCTAAAGCCTTCAAAGCTGCTTCTCCCGCTAAGTCAGAGGTAGTGATACCTTCATCGGCAATATGCCTTTCTCTTATACCTGTCCGTTCTACAATCCATTCATTGCTGGTGTCGACCATTTTTTCCAAATCAAAGTTAGTTAAGATCCGCTCAGGCACTGCGCTCCCTGTTCCTATTATATTAGCCCCCCTAAGGCTAGGCATTCGAATTTTCAAGACTGCCCCTCCCTCCGGAACCACCCTGCATAATGCTTGTGGTTATAGCATTAATAACATTGCCCTGAAGGGCATCCTTGGCGGTCCCTATGGCATTTTTAATTGCTTTAGCTTTGGATCTTCCATGGGCAATAACGGCAACTCCCCTTACACCGAGAAGCAACGCACCCCCGTATTCTGAATAGTCCATTTTCTTGGCGAGGGCCCTGAGGGCCGGTCTCATTAAGCCTGCCCCTATTTTTGAGATCAGGCTTTTTTCTACTGATGCCTTCAGAATTTTTACCATAGATTCGCCTACGCCTTCAGCCAGTTTGAGCACAATGTTCCCTGTAAAGCCATCTGTAATGGCCACATCTACCTGACCCAGCGGTATATCTTTTGCCTCGATATTTCCTTGGAAATTACAGTTAGCATTTTTGATGAGCTCATATGAATCCACTGTTAATTCATTACCTTTTGTGGGTTCTTCCCCTATATTAAGGAGCCCGAGTTTAGGGTTTTCCTTGCCCATGATTTGTTTGGCATAGGCGTACCCCATAAGAGCAAAGCTTAACATATGGTGAGGTCTGCATTCTGAATTTGCACCACCGTCTATCAGCAGACAATAGCTTTCCGTCGTAGGGAATACTGTGGCAATGGCAGGCCGATCAATTCCCTGTAACCTTTTTAATCTCAAAATTGCACTTACCATGGTACTACCTGTATTACCCGCTGATACCACAGCATCTGCTTCTCCTTTCGCTACCAAATCACACGCAATCAATATAGAGGATTCACGCATTTTTCTTATTGCCGCTACAGGATGGGGCTCATTCATGGGAATAACTTGCGCTGCATGGACAACGGAGAGCGGGAGATCCTTTGCATCAACTTTGTTCAATTCCGTTTCAATCCTTTTTTTATCCCCTACTAACACCACTTCAACACCTAATTGTTTAGCAGCGAGGCATGCCCCTTGCACGGTCTCCCGGGGTGCAAGATCTCCACCCATTGCATCAAGGGCAATCTTCAATTAAACCGCCTCCTTACGCATCCAGAGAATCGCCTGGTCTTTCCACGGCAAACACAATGAATTCTCCGATAAAAACATCTTCACGATTGATTTTTGTTATAACCTCTACAACATATTTTCTATTATTTCTGCCGGTGATTTTTGCCCTTGCCACCAGTCTTTCCCCAGCCTTGACAGGCCTGAGATATTTTACAGTTGCTGTTCCGGTAAGTGCTATTTCAGCATCTACAAGTGCAACTGCCAATGAATTGGCCTGCGCAAAAATATGATGCCCGCGAACAATAGAAGTACGTCGGAACGCCATATCCTTATCTGTCTCCATTACTGATATGCCTTCCTGCCCCAGCTCTACATGGATAAGCTCCCCTATAACCTCACCTGTCCCCACAGATTTCACCTTATCTGTAGCCTCTTGAGCCAAACGCCTGGTACGCTCACGGGATTCAGGGATCCCCAATTCAAGCCTGTCTAAGCGAACTGTTTGAATGCTGACCCTTAATATGGAGGCTAATTCCCTGTCCGTTATAAACGGGTCCTCCTTTATGACTTTGCTTAACTTTTTAAGCCTTTCCGATTTTCTGAGCTTTGCTTTCACATCTCACCAACTCACATTATTCGACATTGCAATAATAGGGCAGATACTATGACCAAGTATTAGGAGTAGATACTAATCTTAGTATATATCTATTAAGCCGATACTTGCAAGAGAAAATCGAGGAATGTTTAAAAACAAAAGGCCGGGCAAAACTGCCGGCTCTTTTCGGAGTTAAGTTTAATTATATCGAAAAATAATGAAGACTATGCCTTCTTCTTTTCTTTAACAGACACAACCTGACGCCCGTCATAATAACCACACTGTAAACATACCCTGTGCGGTCTCCTTAATGCATGACATTTTTCACATTCAATCAGTTCGGGCCCTTTTATCTTCCAATTAGCCCGGCGTTTCCGTGTTCTTGATTTACCGAATTTTGATGTAGGATTTGCCACTTATATTTCACTCCAGTCATTTAGATCCGTCTTTTTTTTGCCGGGCCCGATAAAGTTCAGCCAGGGGTTGGAGACGGATATCACCTGTAATATTGTTACATGTACATTCGCCGTCGTTAAGATCCTGTCCACAAACTTGACATAACCCTTTACATGCAGCGGAACAAAGAAGTTGCATAGGGAGGGATAGTACCAATTGCGAATTTACTTCCTTTGAAATATCGATGGTATCACCGCTATAGGTTAAAGCATCTTCCTCATTTTGATTAAGCTTAAGGAATGATCCGTTAGATTCTCTGTAATATTGATCTTTGAATTCCCCGGTAATATCAAGGGTAAACCTCTTAAGGCACCTATGACATTCAGCCTCAATCTTAGCTCTGGCCTCCCCTTCAATAAAAACCGCCCCTTGCCCCGTATATGTTGCCTTTGCATAAACATACACTGGGCCCACCGGTTCGAGGGTTGTTCCTTCTATGACTGCCTGATCCAGAGGCTTTTCCAGCTCTACCTCAACGCTTTTACCTTTTATACCTTGAATCGTGGATATATCTATTTTCATGAATAAAATCTCCTGAAAGACATACTGAATTATAGAATGAAGACCGGCATAAGTCAAGAAAAGGGTGCTTTTAACACGATTAGCTGCCGGCAGCCTCCCTCACACATTTTTGATGTTCCGGGCACGGTTTACCACTACAATGGAGTCTACTGCCGGTAAAATGCAGACAAAAGTGGCCGTTAAAATTATTGTTACCGATACTTTGACCCCCGTGAGGCATCCCATTCATAGAGGCAGCTATCCGACGACCCCCTATGTTTACCCTGATAGCCCTTCTATTCCAATTCCAGCTCCCTCCCAGGATCCTCCTCATGATTGCCGTATCTTCCTTTGTATATGGTTCCACATCAGCGTGGAGGCTACCCCCCCGCCTCCTTACACGGAACGACAGGCCTGTCCTAACATCCGTTATAGTGGCTATATTTCCTACCTTAAAAATACTGTTTACCGTATTCCAAGGCAATGCCTCACAGACCCCTGTCCTCCCCCTTGATACCATTGTACCGGGGGCTGGAATTAATAATTCCTGTCCCACCTTGATAAGAGCAGGATCGGAAATATTGTTGACGGATGCAAGATCATTTACACCCACATCAAACCGTCTACCAAGATCATAAAGAGTATCCCCTTTGCAAACGGTATAAGCCTTCATTTTTGTGCGGGCGATTTCAGCATCAAGCAAATCCCATGTATCTGCACCGACTACTCCGTCAACATGAAGACTGTAAGTCCTTTGAAATGCCTTTACAGCATTTAATGTTTTATTCCCAAACAATCCGTCACTTGATCCCTCTAAAAAACCTAAACTAATAAGGGCGTCCTGAAGGCCTTCGACATCCTTGCCTTTCATTCCTTTTTTTAACGTAGCCCGGTAACCCATAACCACAGGGGAGAATACACAGATTATAATTAAGGAAAAAACAACGATCATCTTGCATGAGCCGGCTCTCCAAATACGAAGCGTCAATGCAAATCGCCTCCTGAAACCCGGTCTTTCGGCATCCATTTCTTGTCTGTCTAGTATTCTCCAGAATTTCCATTATTCCTCCTAGAAATATCATCCAATATAGCTAGGGCATGGTTTATGTCATGAACCCCAATAATCCTTATGCCTGTATTCCTCTTTAAGGCTTTTTGTACCGATGCCAAATTTTCTACAGGGACTAAAAAATATTCGGCACCTCCGCGTTGAGCAGCCGCCAATTTCTGCTTAATACCGGAAATCGGTCCAACAGTACCATCCAATGAAATTGTTCCTGTCCCTGCAATAACCTGCCCCCCAGTTAAATCCGTCGGATCCAATTGATTTAAAATTTCAAGGGTAAACATAAGGCCGGCAGATGACCCCTTCACATTACGGGAATCAATTTGGATATTTAAAGGGAGATCGTAGGTAAAGCTTGAACTGACAAGAATTCCAACTGCGGCACGGGTGGAATCTTCAGGATGGGGACCTGTCCCGACATAAACTCTTTGTATTTGTCCCTGTCTCCCTACTGTAAGCAATGCCTCAGTTCCGGGATCTCTTTGACCGATGATTTTAACGGCTTCATCTGCAGTACTTACTCGTTTACCATCAACAGCAAGAATAATATCCCCGTGTTTGAGCATTCCTTTAGCGGGGCTGTCGGCAAGTATAGCCTCTACTTTGACAATGGTTTCGACTACAGTTGGAAAACCAAACTTTTTTAAAGCCACAGCCCCTGCAACCACTTGGCTTTCCATCATAAGGCTTTCCATTATTTCGATATATCTGTCAATATCCATACCTTTTGGGATCTCTTGAGCCCGCCTTGTAATATCTATATTAGGCGAAATAAATGCCGCGATTATCGAGAGAATACCCGCCGGGGCACTTGTCACAGCTGTCAATAAAAATGATCCTTCTGCATCCTTCTTTCCTGTCTCTACTGTAACCATTTCTTCAAGCTTTTGGACAGGACCAGGTCCAATAACGAAATAGTTACGCATAAGGTAAGTCTGACAACTGGCAATTATTATCACTACGGCCCCGATTTTCAGCCATATATTTCTCTTTTTTTTCAAGCTGTTTCCCCCCGGCATTGTCTTACGTATTCATTGATTCTTTTATCTATTTTACTTTTTCATAAGTTACGATATTCCCCCTGTATGTGAAAAAGCATATCATCGGATTCACTCAAATATATTTGAATGGATATGTAGACAGTGAAAGAAGATATAAGGGGGCAGGCCGCCATGATCGGTAGAATACCGCATAGCAAAGGAAACACCTATTTTATGGCTGCATGTGCCGTTTTTATCACGGTAATAATTGTGATATACCCAAGTATAGCATTTAATGCGTCTATAAAAGGCCTGCACTTATGGTGGGAAATGGTCTTCCCGGCTTTGCTTCCATTTTTTATAGCTGTGGAAGTTCTAATGGCACTGGGTGTAGTACACTTTATCGGTGTCCTTTTGGAGCCGTTAATGAAACCTGTCTTTGATGTCCCGGGGGTTGGTGCCTTTGCTTTAGCCATGGGTCTTACAGGCGGATATCCTATCGGAGCCAAAATTGCTGCAAACCTAAGAAAAAGGGGCCTTTGCAGTCAAGCAGAAGCGGAACGGTTAGCATACTTTACCAATACAGCGGATCCGTTGTTTATGTCGGGTTCCGTAGCAATAGGAATGTTTCATCTGCCTGGTTTGGCAGGGTTAATTTGCGGGGCACACTATATTTCAGCCGTAATCCTGGGGATATTACTCAGATTTCATGGGAAATCAAAAACGCATTCAATCCCGGGGATCAGCTATACAAAAGGGAACCTCCTCCTGAGGGCTTTCAATGAACTTTATAACGCACGAAAAGCAGATGGCAGGCCTATAGGGCAGGTATTGGGGGACTCTGTCCGGGATTCAATCAGCGCCGTGATATTGATAGGCGGTTTTATTATGATGTTTTCGGTAATTATAAATATTCTGTTCGCTTCAGGAATTACAGGCCTGGCAGAACAATTACTTACCCCGGTTATGCGTCTGGTTGGGATAGACCCTGAACTGATTTCACCGATTACCGGTGGGTTATTTGAAATAACCCTCGGAATCGAATTGGCAAGTAAAGCGCAAGCACCTCTATTGGGGAAGCTTATGGTTTCAAATGCTATAATAGCATGGGGTGGGTTGTCGGTATTCGCCCAAGTATCTGCAATGACCGCAGGGACTGATATAAGAATGAGACCTTACCTTATTACCCGGTTAATCCACGCATTAATTGCCGCATTTATTACCATAATAGCTGTAAGCCCCTATGGTCAAGGCTTAGCAGGGCTGGTAGCTCCTGTGTTCACCTTCAAACCAATAGGAACACAATTACCTTTGTACATCAAGACTGTTACATTATTCACGCGGGCTTTTAAGACATTAGCCATAATGGTAGGGCTCTCTGTCAGCATATGGTTTTTCCGAAAATACGATTTACCTTCATAGGCGTTAAAAACGTCAAGCAGAATCCTTCCGAATTTCCTCGACTCCGCGTCTGACCACCTGTAAAGCTCTATCAAGGTTCTCATCAAGCCTTGAAAGTACTTCAGCTGCATATTGAGAGGCACCTTTCCGAATATCTTCAGCTTCCTTCATAGCCTCCTCAATAATTTTATTGGACTCTGCCACCGCCGCTTTGACTACCTCTTCTTCAGAAACTATAGATTTTAAGTATTCACTTGCTGAACCCTTTAATCCCTCAGCCTCTTGAGTGGCCTCGGCAATAATTGAATCACTCTTCTTAAGTAATTCCTCGGCCTTTTTAATTTCATCCGGAAGAGTAATCCTAATTTTATCAAGAAGTTCTAAAATATCATAAGAATCTACCAATATCCTATTTGTCAAAGGCATCTTTCTGCTGGTTTCAACTATTACTTCCAGTCTGTCCAGGAGTTCAATTAACTCTATCTTCGCCATGCCGGCCCTTCCCCCCTCATTTCCGAAATTCATTTTTTATTGTTTACACTTTTCCATAAGCATCCTTACGACATTTTGAGGAACGAAGCCCTTCACACAACCTCCAAAACTGGCAACCTCTTTCACGGCACTTGAACTTAAGTAAGCATATTCGTTACCTGTCATCATAAAGACAGTCTCTATGTTACCAATTTTCCTATTAACCGATGCCATCTGAAATTCATATTCAAAATCTGAAAGAGCCCTCAACCCCCTTAAAATAGCAGCGGCTTGCCGTTCACAGGCAAAGTCTACAATGAGCCCGTTAAAACATGAAATCTCTACATTTGAGAGCCGTTTGGCAGATTCCTTCAGCATTAAAATACGTTCTTCAAGAGTGAAAAGGGGTTTTTTACGGGGGTTTCTTGCTACTGCTACAACAAGCTTGTCAAATAATCCGGCACCACGCCCTATGATATCCAGGTGACCGTTAGTCACAGGATCAAAGCTACCTGGGTATACTGCTATCTTCATTGTTGTATCCTCCATATATAACTATGATAAGGCCTGAAGAGGCCTTATTTTTTAAGCATATAAAAAGATATTCTGTTATCACCATATTTTTCCTGCCTGGTCAGCTCCAGAGCTCCGGAAGCCTTAGGCATTTTCTCCCCGGTTTCATGACGTGATACAATAATACCGTCGGAATCTAAAACCATATTGGCAGAAATAATATCTAGAGTCTCAGGTGCAAGACCGTGTCCATAGGGGGGATCCATAAAGATTATTTGGAATGATTCCCCGTACCGATGTAAAGACGCTATAACCCTTCTTACATCCCCTCGGATAACTTTAGCCAGACCATCAAAGCCTGTAGTATCAAGATTACCGGAAATTACCCGAATCATACGGGGTGAACACTCTACGAAAGTCACCCATTGGGCTCCCCTGCTTAAAGCCTCAATTCCTATTGCCCCTGTCCCAGCAAATAAATCAAGGCATCTGGAACCTGGAATATATGGGGTCAGTATATCAAATAACGATTTCTTTATATTGCCGGGGATCGGGCGTGCCTTTCCACCGCCCGGTCCGCGCAGGCGGAATCCTTTGGCAGTACCTCCGATAATCTGCAACTGGGTAACCACCTCTGCTGGAATGAATTACCATGTGCGCCCTTGTATAGAACATCCGACCTCGCACAAACTACAATCGAAAGAAGAGCCGAGGACAACGGAGCCTGGGCGGTGCCGGGGTTCCAGAACCCTCCCCCATAAGCTCTTCCTCCGGTTTCTCCTCTCCCACGGGATGACGGTCGCAAGACCGTCGTCTTATTTTTTCTTTAGTTAAAACCGATTACCGTCGGCCTCAAAATCTAGACTTAAACCTAACATCAGGATCATCCTCTATTCAGTGGAAATTATATAGTAATAAACAGGCTGTCCACCGTAATGAACTTCAACTTCTAAGTACGGATAAATATCAGCGAGCCGTTCTGCTAATATATCAGCTTCTTCAGAATGCACATCTTTCCCGTAATATATTGTTATAAGGGAAGTATCCTTATCTACCATTTGACTGACGAGATTCATCCCTACCTCATCCCGATCTTTCCCCGCTGAACACAGTTCACCGTCTTTTATCCCGATAAAGTCTTTTTCGTCAATTGTAAACCCGTTGACGTTTGAATCGCGCACTGCATATGTAACTTCCCCTGTACTTACCTGGGATATAACATCCTTCATGGACTTTTTGTTTGTTTCGGCATCTGCCACAGGGTTAAAAGTAACAAGGGCAGAGACCCCCTGGGGAATTGTCTCTGTAGGAATCACCGCTATATCCGTATCAGGCACAAGTTCTTTAACTTTATCAGCCGTGAGAACTACATTACTGTTATTCGGCAAGATAATAACACTTTTTGCATAGACCTCATAGACAGCATCCCTGAGCTCCTCTATGCTGGGATTCATTGTTTGCCCGCCTTCAACGATAATATCGGCACCTAAGCTTTTCAAAATAGTAGAAATACCCTCTCCGGTAGCTACTGCAACAACCCCGACAGGCTTCTTTACCTTTTGCCCTTTAGAGTTAATTGACTTTCCTAAACCGGCCCCGGCATTCCCCTCCTTTTCATAACATGCGAATGCAGGTTCATTCTGTGTTAATCTTGCTTCTTCAAATTCATCATGTTGGTAGGCCATATTATCAATTTGAATTTCATGGAGTTCACCCATACGAATACAATGTTCCAATACCTGACCCGGATGATTAGTATGGACATGGACTTTTGCCACTTCATCAGTACCTACAACTAACACACAATCCCCGAACCGGGTTACGTTTTGTCTAAGCATGTTAAGGGGCAAATTTCTGCCTTTTACAAGGAATTCCGTACAATATCGGAATTTAAGCTCCTCCTTCGGAGCTTCTTTAGTTTTTCTTAAAGCTTGCCCGACATCTGCTTTCCCGGGGATAACAACTAAAGGTTCATGTTTTCCGAATATAGGTTCCCCCCGAACTGACTTTACACATCCTTCCCAGAAAAACACAAGGCCCTGGCCTCCTGCATCCACAACCCCGGCTTCTTTAAGTGCGGGGAGCATTTCAGGAGTAGAATCCAGAGTGTTCTGGGCATCCCTTAATATTCTTTCTATTGCCGGCACTATTTCAAGCTTCATTTTCATACATTCCACTGCGGAACGGGCAGCATTGCGGGCAATTGTCAGCATAGTTCCTTCAACAGGCTTCATAACTGCCTTGTATGCCATGGACGCGGCCACCTGCAAGCCCCGGGCGAGCCCCGGTGTATCTAAGGTTACCTTACCTTCAATTCCCTTTGCAAACCCCCTTAGGAGTTGCGATAGTATAACACCTGAATTCCCTCTTGCCCCCATAAGCGAACCTAACGCCGCAGCCTCAGCTATTTCAGACAATGTTTTGCCTTCAGTTTTGCCGGCCTCCCGGACAGCAGCAAGAAGTGTTAAGTGCATATTTGTCCCTGTATCACCATCCGGAACCGGAAATACATTTAGCGCATTTACGAGCTCTTTATTCGCACCGAGCCACTCAGTCCCGGCAGAGATTGCACGCGCAAAATCCTCTGCATCAAGCAAGCTCAGCCCCAACGGGTTAACCCCCTGTCGCCGTTCACTCAGATTCATCCTCTCGGACATGTGTCACCCTCACACCCTGTACTGTGATATTTACTTTCGAAACCTTAAGACCGGTCATACTTTCTACAACATATCTGACCTTATTCATAATGTTATGTGCAACCTCAGTAATCCTCGTCCCGTATTCAACTATAATATAAAGGTCCACTACAACCTCATCACCAGCAAGCCTAACTTCAACACCCCGGCTCATGTTATCCATGCCAAGGAGCTCAGCTATTCCATCCTGTATGTTTCTTGACGCCATTCCAACAAGGCCGTAACATTCAGTTGCAGCCATCCCACTGATAAGAGCTATTACCTCATCGGAGATGGTGATTTGGCCCAGTTCGGTACTGACATCTCTTCCCATTTAACTGGCTACCCCCTGCCTTAGCGATTTGGCGGTAAGATGTTCCTTTATTTCTTCGCTTCTCATTGGATTCCTTCCCATAATAGTATTCATATACCCCGTACCTTTAGAAATACGTCCCTCCGTATATGACACCACTTGTCCTGCCCGCGCTGCTATGATACAATACCCGGGAGGTCTTTTCAAGATAGGAGGGTGCTAACAAGTATGGCACGTCGGTGTGATATATGCGGGAAAGAACCGCAAGTCGGCAAGCAAATAAGCCATTCCCACAGAATATCCTCTCGGAGATGGCTCCCAAATATACGCGTCGTCAGAGCGTATATAAACGGTAAAACAAAGCGAATTAAAGTATGCACAAGATGCCTTCGCTCAGGAAAAGTTGAGCGCGCGCGATAAAAGCAATCTAAAAACACAAGAATTAATTGATTTCTCCCTTTTATTCGATAGGTCAGGTCCGTTTTTTTATAAAGGCCTATCGAATTTTATATTATGTCTGTGACTGTACCAAAAGCGGGGTCCCTGATTAATTAAGAGACCCCGGCCAGATTACCATACAAACTTTATATTATCCAATGCACAAAACCACGCCCAGCCGCAGGATTCAAACTCTATCGATTTAATAAACGAAGGCCTTGGGGTTTGTGCGCTTAAATTATATGATTTATGAGCCCATTTCCCCGCCTCAACAAATTCCGCGAAACTGTCAATTCCCCCCTCAACAGGCATATGGTAATAGTATGATCTGGTAAAGGAATGTTCTTTCCCGTCTCTATCCAAATAAACGACAATAACCTTTAGAGGATATGTACCCCCGGGGGAATATTGTTTGAGCGTATAGTCACCTATCAACACATCAAAGGATAGAAATACCAGGCCTGACAACGGGACCTCACGATCGATAATCTGCTTTAAACTGGAAGATCCCATTTCAAAAGTGGGAGGACGCGATATTGTAAGAACATATTCACCGTCGGTATCCGATACTACGTTCCACTGGGCAGCCCTAGAACCCCTTTCTTCGCTATGGGTCCATTCCCATTCACTTATATCTCCTGTTGAAAATCCACCGTTCTTAGGTACTTCTCCGGGAGACGGCGGGCTTTGTTCCGTAGTGAAAACCCATTCATAGTCTTGTAAGGATTCCTTACCTTCCTTATTTTTGGCACCTCTTTGTACAGTTACCTTATATGTAGTGGAATATTTCAAAGGGCGACTGGGTGTAATTATTAAAATTGATTCACCACGAAGCAATTGCCAACTTGCGGGGTATGCTAAATCCGGGCTGGGCGATATCACAACAGATTGAATTGTTGAAGATTCGTCCATAGGTCCGTTAAAAATAATATGTATAGAAGTACCAACTGGAACATATTCCATGCCATGAGACGGGTAGACTTGTACAACCCTTGGCGGCTCTACTTCAAGTTCTATATCTGCTGCAACAGCTGTGGCAGGGTAAACCGCCCCGAAAAGGATTGATAATGACACAAGTAATAAAAAAATCGGTGCCTCCCGGCAAATCCATCGGCACATTATATTGCCTCCCTCTACATTACATGCTTTTCTCCATACTAGCTAAAGTTCGTCGTAAACTTATAATATCCTGCAAAAACACTTTATCACTGTAAAGACATTAGTTTGAAATCCCATGGGTACCTCTTTGCGTATTATCTAGGTTTAAAATACGCTTTCTTGCTAATTTCACGAGGGTGCTGCTGTCCTCATAAGTCAACACAGACATGGCAGATTGCCATGAAACAAATCTGACAGACGTAATACCCTCCTCTTTTTGATATTTTGTATTCAGGGAGGGGTTATCATACCCTTCTACCGGCACCCCAGCGTACCAATGAACAGTTTTATCAACAAGTTTACCTGTTATATCCGAGGTGTACGTATAATTGGTTTCCCCCAAGAAACATAAAATTTTAGCCCTAACACTTGTTTCTTCCAATACCTCTCTCAATGCGGCTTCATAGGGTGTCTCCCCGGGGTTTATTTTTCCTTTGGGTAGGACCCATTCATTAAATCTATTCCTAATAATAAGGACATTTTCGCCGGCAAACACTATTATACCTGCGCTAATTTCATACATCCCGGCTTTCTCCATAAACTGATTTATACCTTCCTGGCTACACTGATAACAGTCATATGTCCGTTAATATTCCATTTCCGGTTATTCCCCTGCTTGACATTGACTGCTTCAGGTTTCCCTGAATATATTAACTCACTGGAAAGGGTTTCTTCCATAATATAATCCTTGTGGAGTCTGCATGCCTCTTCAATTTCACTTCCCGACCAGAATAATGTAATAATTCTGTCCTCTACATTGAGATCGGCTTCCTTACGCATTGTTTGTATTTTATTTACCATCTCCCTGGCAAGCCCCTCCATAACTAAGTCCGGGGAGAGCTCGGTAATTAAAACACAGGCTATATTACCGTCACTTTCAATGGCAAACCCTTCCTTTTCTACAGTATCAACTACCAATTCCTCGGCAGAAATAAGGATTGTACCTTCCTTACAGGGGATCTCCACACTTCCCTCATTCTTGAGATCATTTACGATTTCCCCCGGGTTAAGGCTGTCTATCCCGGCTGTAATATCCCTCATCATTTCTCCATATTTCGGCCCCAGCACATCAAATCTCGGCTTTACTTTATAGGCTACAAATTCATCTGTTTCATCTGCAATTCTAATTGTTTTAATATTTAATTCTTCCTTTATAATAGGCTCCAAGGTCTTTACGGCATGTTTATCATCGGGATCCGGAAGAATAGCCACCATTTCACTTAGAGGTTGCCGAATTTTGATATTAATCTTGTTTCTAGCAGCCCTACCCAGGGTTACCAGCTTCCTTGCAACAGCCATATTGTGTTCTAGTTTAGGATCGATTAGATCTTTGTTACAAACAGGATAATCACAAAGGTGAACACTCTCAGGAACATTGCTGCACCTCTCAGCCTCAAGGTTCATATATATCTCTTCAGATATGAAGGGTGTGAAAGGGGCAATTAGCTTTGAAAGGCCAACAAGCATTTCATGGAGTGTAAGATAAGCCGAAATTTTATCCTGTGTCATGTGGGCACCCCAGTAACGCCTTCTGGATCTCCTTACATACCAATTACTTAAATCATCGGTAAACCTTTCTATGCCTCTGGCTGCAGGTGTAATGCTATATATATCCAGTTCAGTTCTGACACTCTTTACAAGGCTGTTAAATCGGGAAATGATCCATTTATCTAAAATCCCTCTTTCTTCCGGTGGTATTTGATATTCACTTGGATCAAACCCATCAACATTTGCATAAAGGACATAAAACGAATATATATTCCATAAAGTCGATAGGAATTTACGTTGGGATTCGCTTACTGCTTCAAGATAGAAACGTGTTGGATTCCACGGAGGGTTTACAGTATACAAATACCAGCGAAATGCATCAGCCCCGTACGTATCAAATACTTCCCAAGTATCTACTACATTCCCTCTCCTTTTGCTCATTTTCAGGCCTTCCGCATCAAGCACATGCCCCAGTACAAGGACATTCTTAAAAGAGGGTTCATCGAAAAGAAGAGTTGAGATAACAAGTAATGTATAGAACCATCCGCGGGTTTGATCTATTGCTTCACTGATAAAATCTGCAGGAAAACTACGTTTAAATTCTTCTTTGTTTTCCATAGGATAGTGCCATTGGGCAAACGGCATTGAGCCTGAATCAAACCACGCATCAATAACTTCAGGGACTCTTCGCATAAGCCCGCTGCATTCAGGACATTTAAGGACAGCCTTATCAATGTAAGGCCTATGAAGCTCAAGCCTTTCGGGGAGTTCCACAGCCATTTCTTTGAGTTCCTTAATACTTCCTATGCACCGGATATTGGAACAATCCTCACATGTCCAGATAGGGAGGGGTGTACCCCAATAACGTTCTCTGCTGACTGCCCAATCAATCACATTTTCCAGGAAGTTACCCATACGCCCCTTTTTTATGTGTTCGGGGTACCACGAGATATTATTATTATTACGCAATAAGGCCTCTTTGACTGCGGTGGTTTTGATAAACCATGAAGTCCGTGCGTAGTAAAGAAGCGGGGTATCACACCGCCAGCAAAAGGGATATGTGTGGGTATATTGTTCATCTCTGAAGAGTCTTCCGCGGGATTTAAGATCTCCTATAATTAAGGGATCCGCTTCCTTAACAAACACGCCTTTCCATTTTTCAATTTCATCAGTAAATCTCCCCTCTTCATCTACCGGTTGAACTATCGGTAGATCATACTCTAGGGAAGCATTCATATCATCTTCACCAAATGCAGGGGCCAGGTGCACTATACCTGTACCGTCTTCAAGCGTAACAAAGTCCTGACTAACCACATACCAAGCCTTTTTCTCAGGCACGGTAAATTTAAAGGGAGGCTCATATTCTATCCCAACCAAAGATTCGCCTTGGAATTCATCTAGAATTTCGTAGTCTGTATCTTCGGGAATTGCAGAATCCAGGAGTTCTTTTGCCAGTATTAACTTGTAACCTGTATCTGTCTGCTTGATTTTCACATAAGTAGCATCTGCATGTACTGCCAACGCCACGTTGGACGGGAGGGTCCAAGGAGTCGTTGTCCATACTAAAAACGCTGTATCCTCTTCATCCTTCAGTGGAAATTTTACGTAAATGGATGGATCATCAACTTCCTGGTAACCCTGGGCAACTTCGTGGCTTGATAAAGCCGTTCCACATCTGGGACAATATGGGACTACCTTATGCCCTTTATAAAGAAGGCCTTTTTCCCAAATTTGACTGAGAGCCCACCAAACAGACTCAATATAGTAATTCTCATAGGTTACATAGGCATCCTCTAGATCGACCCAAAACCCTACACGTTCAGTCATACGTTCCCATTCCGTTTTATAGCGGAATACGCTTTCCTTACATTTTTCAATGAAGTTCTCAACACCGTATTCTTCTATTTGGGGCTTACCGCTGATTTCTAATTCCTTTTCTATTTCCAATTCAACTGGAAGCCCATGTGTATCCCATCCGCCTTTACGCGGAACATGGTACCCGCACATCGTACGGTATCTGGGAATAAGATCCTTAATCACCCGGGTCAGCACATGTCCGGGATGGGGCATGGCATTAGCGGTAGGTGGACCCTCGTAAAACATGAATTTAGGTCCGTCTTCAGTCTTCTCAAGGGTTTTTCTGAAGATACCACGATCCTTCCAGAACTCCAGGATTTTTTCTTCCATTTCAGGTACGTTTATAGCCGGATCGACTTTATTGAACATGATACATCCTCCTTGAAATTTCCAAAGCAGGTTTGCTTAATAAAGATTTTATCAATTATATACACAACAAAAAATCTCCCGACCCCGAAATCGGGACGGGAGATTTAACTCTCGCGGTACCACCCGAATTAGTCGCCGCCGCAACTCACTCGTAGCACGCCGGGCTTGGCTTAAATTGTCCCGCACCGGGCGTACCTTTCCCCTGTATCGGGAGGACCCGGCCGCGTCTACTCTCCTCCCCCGACACAGAGGTCAGCTTTGGATTTTGCGTGGCCACTCCAGGGTGATTTTAGGCGCTCCTAAGCCCCGACTCACACCTTACTCGGTTCGCTTAAACTCCCAGATGCAGCCTATTTGTCCCTATCATCGTTTTAATAAGATATCCAATTTATCATAATTACATGTATTTATATCGTATTCGCGAATTTAGTCTAGCA
>JAAZLO010000055.1 GCA_012689375.1 Bacillota bacterium
CAAACTCTCCAGTTAAAATCTAAAGGGTATGAACCCTAACTCTTACAAATTCTTTGCACAAGCTCTATTTGAGCTCCAAAATCTACCTCAATCTCGCGCATGCTCAACTGTTTAGTTTTCAAAGAACAATTCCCGGGCAAAGCCCGTCGTTTCTTATTTGGTATCAGTAATGCTGCTCTCGTTTGAGCAGCGGATTATAATATAACAACTTATATCAGGTATTGCAACTGTTAAGTTCTTCGAGTTTCACCATATATCGTCATATCTCCCGATATATCGAGCTGTCCCTCCCAAGATTGCAATAATGCTCGTAAAATTGCTTTCATATATACTATATCGTAAGACTTATAAGATCCCATTCCTAATTTTTACGTTCACTTTACCGTACTTAGTATATGCTGAATGCGGCTTATAAATGATTTTTTTATAAACATTAAAAAAGCTTATGGGAAACCCTATATTCCCTTTGGTAAAATACCTTTAAGGGCTATTATTAAGACTACGCCGGGAATTCCTAACAAACCTGAAACGAGGGCTGTTATAGGGTTAATAGCAACTGAAAACCCAAAACTGCCCCCAAGAAGATTAATAATCCATAGGAGGGCCCCCCCCAGGAGAGTGCCGGTAATTAATCTCATAACGTACTGCAAAGGAATGTAGAAAATGTAGGCAAGAATATATATTAAGAAAAGGCAAAGGGCGTACATCATTATAAGCGGCATGTCCACTCCCCCACCCCCTCATATAAACCATAAATCCCAATGGACATTCCATAACTTATTTATGCCGCTTCAGACAGCCTTATGACATTGTTTTGTATCAATAGCGGCGGGGGGAATCGTATTCCTCCCTGACTTTCCCTAAGAGGTACATGTACTTTCTTTCAGCTGCTTGAAGAGAATAAGCAGCATAATCCACAAGATCCGGTTCAGATACCTCATCAAAATATGCCACAGCCCGTAACCATTCCCGCTTTGCAATGTGTGCGGCCTCATAATTGGGTAATTCGTTGTCGTGAAGGTGATTATTATTAGGAAGATACCCCTTTTCGTCAGTCGCACCATAAAAAAAAGCCTGTATTTTGTACAATACAGCGCTCAGCAGAATCCTTGCAGTTCTTACCCAACAGACACTCAATATCGCCAATTCAGCCGCGAATTTTTTCAGGGCTGGATTATACTTACCCTTTGCCATACTGTCCTCCCAGTGGAAATTATCGTATTCCCTTATTCAGAGTACAGTATGTGCGGAACCGGAAGAATTATAACTCCCGTCGCCCTTCGATTGCCCTTGCAATAGTAACTTCATCAGCGTATTCTAGATCCCCTCCGACGGGGAGCCCATGGGCTATTCTGGTTACTTTAATATCGAGGGGTTTAATGAGCCTAGCCAAGTACATGGATGTGGCCTCCCCTTCAATATTGGGATCCGTGGCAATAATAACTTCCTTAACGGTTCCGTGTGACAAACGTTTAAGAAGCCCGCTGATGCTGATATCATCAGGCCCGATACCATCCATTGGTGAAATGGCACCGCCCAGGACATGATACAGGCCGTGAAATTCTCCGGTTCTTTCCAATAATATTACATCTTTGGATTCTTCCACAACTGCAATTAATGTTTTATCACGCCGATCATCCGTACATATAGAGCACGGATCCTGTTCAGTAATATTACCGCAGACCGAACAGGATATGATTTTATTTTTGGCATCAATTAAGGCATCTGCAAGCCTTTCTACATTTTCCTTCGGAATTTTTAATATATGAAATGCTAGACGCTGTGCGGTCTTCGGTCCTATACTTGGCAAACGCATAAGTTGTTCAATAAGGTCTGCCATTGGTTGTACATAGCGAGACATTTGGTTTTTCTCTCCTTATTACCATTCAACACGGAATAAGCGTAAAGCTAATTATAATCAGAACATAGGCGGCAACCCGGGAATATTAAGCCCACCTGTAACTTTTCCCATTTCTTCGGATATCATATCCTGGCATTTACGAAATGCATCATTAACAGCGGCGACAATCAGATCCTGCAACATTTCTACATCTTCAGGGTCCACTGCTTCAGGTGATATTTCTATCGAAAGCATTTCCTGATGACCGTTAACAGTAACCTTTACTACGCCGCCACCTGCAGTTCCTTGCGCCAGCTTATCTTTTAACCCCTCTTGGACTCTTGCAAGATCTGCTTGCATTTTTTGAATTTGCTTCATCATTCTACCCATGTTTTTTGCCATAATCCCGCCCCCCGGAAATACCTATTCGTTCATATATTAATTTTAAACACTTTGCCCTTAAAAATTGAAAGTGCTGTCCTTACAGTAGGGTGTTCTTTTACTTTACTTCTTGCTACCCTAAGATTCCTTATTACTTCTTCATCACAGTTTTCTAAGCCGGGTTCACCGTTTTCCTCTGTTTTCCCAGTTGCCGGTTCCGCCGCATCTTTATCTATGATATCCCCTGATATTTCATGGGAAAGCTCCATGTCCCCGGACAACCCGGACCCGGGGGTGCCTTTTTTTTCAGAAAGATCGTTATCCGATTCCAATTGAATTTGAATTTCATTCGGTTCCTGACACAGAATAAACCTAACATTAAATTCAATTCCGAACACTTTCTTTAGAGCATTTTGTATGTTTTTCTTTCGATGCTCCCCTGTGGCTAATTGCTTTTTCGTATCATCACAGAAAGATATTACTAATTCATTACCGTTAAGCTCAGCAGGGATCCCATCCCCATGGTATATAGTTTTCTCAATTCCTGGCTTCAATGCGTCTATTACTCGTTTCCACTCCGCTTTAAGATTGTCAATTCCCGGATGAGCCCGGATTTCCGTTGACGAGTCCTCACTCAAACTAGCCTCACCAACGGGTGGACTCTCTATTATTTTATTTTTGCCGTCCTTGTTTTTAGACATTTGTATTTGGCTAATCTCAGTTTGGTTTTGTTGTTCCTTAGGAGAACACAAATATACAAGCTTAATAGCGATAATCTCTGCAGTAAGCTGGGGTGATGCCGAATATTTCATTTCAACATCCGTGTCGCCCAGAATATTTATTGCCTTGAGAATCAGATTCTCTGACAGAGCCCCGGCTTGTTTTTCCAGGTTCACAACTGCAGTCTCAGGGGCATCAATTAAATCCGGATTAAACCCACATGTTTTAATAACCAAGAGATTCCTGAAATGTTCAAGAACGTCCCTGAGAAACAAAGAGGGATCATGTCCTGTGTTAATAAGCTCTCTCATAAGGTTAAGGGTTCCCTTTAAATCCCCCGAAATAACATTATGACAAAACTCGGCCACTTTACGAAATCCTGCAATTCCAAGGGCTGCAACTGTATGCTCATATGTTATTTCTCCCCCGGTATATGCAGCACATTGTTCAAGGAGGCCAAGGGCATCCCTGGCAGAGCCTTGGGCCCCTATTGCAATGAGCCTGACTGCATCCTTAGAAAGTTTAATCTTTTCGATTTCCGCTACTTTGATAATTTGGCCAGAGAGTTCATCTACGGTAAGACTCCTGAAGTCGAATCTTTGACACCTGGACAAAATTGTAGGCAACACTCTGTGGGGCTCTGTAGTTGCAAGAATAAACACCACACGCCGGGGGGGTTCCTCTAGAGTTTTAAGTAAAGCATTAAAAGCCTCCTGGGTCAACATATGGACCTCATCAATTATGTAGATCTTGTATTTCTCTTCCACAGGGGCAAATTTAACCTTTTCCCGGAGATCTCTGATTTCGTCTATGCCCCGATTTGATGCAGCATCAATTTCAATAACGTCCATGGAACGGCCGTCCCGAATTCTAATGCATGCCTCACATTGATCGCAAGGATCGGAAGTTGGGCCTTTATCGCAATTCAAGGCCTTGGCCAAAACTTTTGCCACTGTGGTTTTCCCTGTCCCTCTGGGACCACAAAAAAGATACGCATGTGAGGTACGCCCCGCGGATATAGCATTACGCAATGTACGCGTGACATGATCCTGCCCTACGACTTCTGTGAATGTCTGCGGTCTAAAACAACGATACAGCGAAACATATGTCACTCCAGGTCCCCCCCTGCCTTGACATATAAACTTCTGGTTCCGGTTTGCAATTCCTGCAATTGGTAATGCCGTGATTTGCAAGCCTGAATCTGATACGAGGTCCCTCCGTAAATACATAAAGAGAAAACCGGCCCTAACGACTTTTTGGCAGGGCCGGTTAAATAATGGCCGTGCACCCACCTTCGAACGCCCTTCCCAGGCGGTAACCTGCCAGCCTGCTCCGGCCAGGCACCCCTACGGCACACAGAATGTTCCGCTTACCGCTGCTACCTCCCGGTCCTGACGGGATTCACAGACTTCTGTTGCGTAGGACCCAACCTTCTTTACCGCTTAACAGGGCCTGACCCTAAAAAGAACCGGCCTCAGGTGGGAATTCAACCCCGCTATAGCGGGTTGCGGGTTCAGGGCGCCGCTACGTCCCCGTCTAGCACGGCCAAACCTTCATAACAAACATAAATCCGATAAATCTTTAGAATATGGCGGAGAGGGCGGGATTCGAACCCGCGAGGCAGAGAACATCTGCCTACCCGCTCTCCAGGCGGGCGCCTTCATCCAACTCAGCCACCTCTCCATAGACAACTGAAAACTAAAGTAGCTGGCGGAGAGAGTGAGATTCGAACTCACGGGGCGGGGCTGCCCGCCCACTCGCTTTCGAGGCGAGCGCTTTCAACCACTCAGCCATCTCTCCGGTTCGCCTGTATCCTAATCTGTATTACAGCATTCACAAATAATTAGCTATCACGCAATTCCGAAAAGAATTGTTTAAGAATTGCGGAACATTCATCCTTGAGAATGCCGGATGTTACGTTTAATCTGTGATTTAATAACTCATGTTCTACCAAGTTTATTATAGACCCTGCAGCCCCTGACTTGGGATCCGGCGCCCCATAAACAAGGCGCGTAATCCTAGCCAAAACTAAGGCTCCTGCACACATAGAACACGGTTCAAGTGTTACGTAAAGGGTTGTCCCCACAAGCCGCCATGAACGTAATTTTGCAGAAGCTTCCCTTATCGCCAAAATCTCTGCATGTGCAGTAGGATCTTGTAGCTCTTCTATGCAATTGTGTGCCCTGGCAATCACATGCCCGTCCAGAGTGATAACAGCGCCTACAGGGACTTCGCCCTTGAGATAGGACTTTTTGGCTTCCAAAAGGGCTCTGTGCATAAACGTTTCATCGTTTATATGTTGCTCGTACGGCATAGCTTTTGATAACCTCCCCGCTGACTCAACTCTTTATCAACGAGGATTTTCCGGCCAATAATTTTCACATGTTTTTCAGGTTCTTTGCCGGATCAGGATATAACACAATCAATACGACATTGTAATCCTGCGAACAAAACCCCGGAACACAGCCGCAATAAATCTTTTATCAGCTTGCTCCATACCTGATCCGCCCCTATAATAACATTGCAAAGGCTTCGAGGCAAGACCTGTAAACCTTTACTGTTAAACATGGGGATCCCAGGTGAGTTTATGGCAACGGAAGACATTACGGATACAAGAGAAATAACATCTGGAGTTATATTTAAAGTAAATTGGTAGCCCCGAGACGAATCGAACGTCCGACACGCGGTTTAGGAAACCGCTGCTCTATCCACTGAGCTACGGGGCCACCGAAATTAATTACTTTATAGATGTTCATATTATACCGTAAGAATACAACAGGCGCAACTCCTCCGCCTTTGATATCCGCCATATACAAAAAATACGTTTTGAAAATAAAAAATGAAGGCAATCTACTAAAGATGCCGAATTTTGTATATGGATAAAAACAGAAAATGCTAATTGTCCCTTTATAATTAATATTATAAAAATGATAACTTTTAAGATATCCATATCAAACCAGGACAGAGATCTGTTGAAACAACAGCTAGGACTGATCTGTAGATGATCTTGGCTATTTTAGACCTCTCTGGTATCATTTGTATTAGCAAATCAGGTATGGGTAAATTAGGCAATTAGATACCCCCTATCGCCGGGGAGATTAACTAAGTACACTGCTTTATATTGCAATCTGCAGTACTTTGTTGAACATACAGGCTCAATAAAGTACAGGGGTTCTCACCTGACAGGGGTTTTATTTACAATATTGTGTAACCCTGTACAGGCAACGTAAAACGTGTATTCAATCAATATCTGATAACAAAAAGACCCGAAAGAAGACTGTCGGACATTAAAAGGCCGATTCCTATCCTAAATTATTAAAGAATGGGTTTGCAATGTCAGGATGAGACTTAAAAACCTTAACTAATAAAGGAGGTCTGATCAAATGAAATTCCAAGGTCTCACAATTGGCATTCCCAGGGAAATCATGAAAGGGGAACGCCGTGTTGCTGCAACTCCGGATACAGTCAAAAAAATGGTTCTTGAAGGTGCCACTGTGCTTGTGGAAAAAAACGCAGGTGTCGAATCTTACTTTGCCGATAACTTATATGAAGAAG
>JAAZLO010000005.1 GCA_012689375.1 Bacillota bacterium
AGGCTTACAGGCAAAAACAAAACCATGTGTTGCAGATTAACAAGGTGCTGTGATATAATTGGTCAATAAGAGTAAGCGGAAAACCTCTTGAAAGGGCGTGGTCCCTGAATGTTAGGCGCTGACTTCTTTTGGCGGCTCTTTGAATTGACCGGATCTGTTACTGCCTATCTTATATATAAAATGCTTGTGACTGAATGATTACCTATTCTCCGCAGGGAGAACATTTATAATTTAGTGTTTTCGAAAAGCGATAAAGGAGAAGAGTAGGCAAGATAACGCTTCAGGGAGGGTGTGCCTGCGGCTGTGAGCATGCCTAGACTAACCTTGCTGAAATTCACTCCGGAGCTGCAAGCTGAAAGCATCTTCTTATACAAAGACCTGTGAGTAGGTACTGCCGGGGCCCTACCGTTACATAGGGAAATATGTAGGCCTTCAATTCAAAGGGAGCCTGCATGTAGTTTGAGAGGCCTGGGATAGTTCCATATGCAATTATTCCGGCAATAAGGGTGGTAACGCGAGGCCACAGTCTTCGTCCCTTGGAGACTGTGGCCTTACTCCATAATTAGGGGGAGTATGCATGGATGATAAAGCTAAGGAACTTATATTTGAAGCTGAAAAAAACATAAAGTTAGTAACGGATATTCTGGAACTGGAGAAAGTACGTATTAAATATTTAGGGAAAAAGGGTAAGATAACCCAAATCCTTCGTAATCTTGGTAAATATCCGGAAGATGAAAGGCCTGCCATCGGTAAACTTCTCAATGAAGCCAGGGAAACTATAAAGAAAACGATGGAAAAAAGGCGTGATGAAATAGTTGCTGTTAATTTGGAAAATAAGATTAAGGCTGAAGATGTTGATGTGACACTTCCAGGGAAAAGACCTCCAACTGGTGCCAGGCATCCTGTAAATATGGTATACGATGAACTGGAACATATTTTCGCACATCTCGGATTTGAAATAGTGGAAGGGCCTGACATAGAGCTGGATTATAATAATTTTGAAGCCCTGAATGTGCCGAGAAATCATCCGTCCCGTGATATTCAGGATACTTTCTATATTACCGATGATCTTGTTCTCAGGACTCATACGACCTGCGTTGATATTAGGATTATGAAGACCCGTAAGCCACCGATTCGTGCCATTATTCCTGGCAAAGTTTATAGGTCTGATGCATCAGATCCATCACATTTACCTGTATTTCATCAACTGGATGGGCTCATTGTTGATGAATCCATAACATTCAGGGATCTCAAAGGTGTCTTGGCAATGTTTGCCCATGAATTCTTTGGTTTTGATACAGATGTAAGATTCAGGCCGAGTTATTTTCCATTTACGGAACCCAGTGCTGAAATGGATGTATCCTGTATTATCTGTCATGGCACCGGTTGCCGCCTTTGTAAAAATACCGGTTGGCTTGAAATTCTTGGATCTGGGCTTCTTCATCCTAAGGTTTTACGGGAAGTAGGTTATGATCCTCAACAAGTATCAGGCCTTGCATTTGGGATGGGAATTGATAGAGTAACAATGTTAAAATACGGAATTGATGATATTCGCCTTCTTGCAGAAAATGATATGGCGTTTAATCGACAATTTATACATGTTTGGTAAAGGGGGTTTGCTTGATGTTGGTTCCATATAAATGGATGGCGGAATATGTTCCTGGGCTTCCTCCCCCTGAGGATGTGGCAGAAGCTCTCACCTCAGGCGGAACTGCCTGTGAATCCATAGACGGGGACAAGGAGAACCCCATATTTAATTTTGAAATCACACACGATCGGGCTGACTGTCTTAGTATATTAGGCATTGCCCGGGAAGCAGCGGCTATTTTCGGTCTCAGGCTGAAGCACCCTAAACTTTTTGTTGACGAAGAAGAAAATATGGTAAATGAACTCGCAACAGTAAAGATTATTTCCCCGGATCTGTGCAAACGTTATGTTGCACGCGTGATAACAGAAGTGAATATCGGGCAATCACCGCAATGGATGCAAAGAAAACTCCTTTCATGCGGAATTCGTCCTGTTAATAATGTGGTAGATGTCACTAATTATGTAATGCTTGAACTCGGTCAACCGCTTCATGCTTTCGATTTAGATCTTATCAAAGACGGTAAACTGGTTGTAAGACGGGCAAGAGACGGGGAATCCATTATAACCATTGATGAAGAAACCCGCGAATTAAGTGAAGATATGTTAGTTATATCAAATGACAGATCCCCTGTGGCAATTGCAGGTGTTATGGGTGGTATCAGTACCGAAGTCACTGAATCCACCACTCAGGTGCTCCTTGAAGCAGCCACTTTTGATTCTGTCAGTATATGGAGGACATCAAGTGCACTTAAAATGAGGACGGAAGCTTCTATCAGGTTCTCCAGGGGGATGTGGCCTGATAATGCTGGATTGGGTATAGCCCGGGCAACAGCCTTAATATCTGATTTAGGAATTGGAAAGACTGCAACGAGTAAAATTGATGAATATCCAAGATTTGAACCACCTCTTTATATTAGACTCCGACCAGCCAGGGTTAATCGGTTACTCGGAATTACCATAGATCCGGATGAAATAAAATTAATTCTGATGAGATTAGGGTTTATCTTAGATGAGTACAATGACAGCCTGTATCGTGTCCTTATTCCTTCCCATAGGATGGATGTAACTCAAGAGGAAGATCTTGTCGAGGAAGTCGCCCGTATTTATGGATATGACAGAATTCCTCCCTCAATCCCCAGAGGGTTACCCCCTGTAATACAATTAGATCCGAGGAAACGCTTAATATCAAAAATCGGCGAGGTTCTGAGGGGCGGGGGTTTGACAGAAGTTAATACCATAACTTTCACATCAGAGGCTGCATGTTATGAGCTGGGATTTCCAAAGGAGACGATTGATCTTTTAAAAGTGGGGGTAAGGAATCCTATTTCGAAAGATCATACAATGCTGCGTACAACGCTTTTAGTCAGTCTTATTGATATTCTTAAAAGAAATGCATCCAGACAACGGAATGATGTGGCTGTTTATGAAGTGGGGAAGGTTTTTCAGCGGCAGGATAAAACAGGAAGTGAAGAGGGATCAGGGGAGGGGGATACTATAAAATATGAGCGGAAAAAAGTAGGTCTTGCACTTATGGGTAAGCTCAGGGAACCGACTTGGGGGAACCGGGCTGTGGATGTTGACTTCTTCGACATAAAAGGTATAATTGAGGCCCTTTTTGAAAATCTTGGCATTCGCCGGTTTCGACTTAAAAAAGAGATTCATCCCTCATTGCATCCTGGAAGGACTGCAACTGTCATAATAGATGGTGAGAACGTAGGTTATTTCGGAGAACTCCATCCGTCAATAAATGAAGCCTTAGGCCTTAAAAAACGTGCATACCTGGCTGAACTTGATTTAGACAGGCTTATTGACACCCTGACTATAGATCGGGAAATTAAGGAGATTCCGAGGTTCCCTGCAATTACCAGGGATCTTGCCGTTATTGTAAAAGAAGACATAGAAAATGGAATAGTAGAAGAAACAATATGGGAAGCAGGGGCGAATCTCATTGAGCATGTAAATTTGTTTGATGTCTATAAAGGATCTCAGATCCCTGCCGGACATAAGAGCCTTGCCTATTCAATCACTTACCGGAGTCTAGATGCGACACTTACTGATGAAGAGGTGGAGAAGGTGCATACTAATATCATCAAAAGTCTCGCTTTAAAAACAGGGGCTTCCATTCGAAGTTAAGGCCTGATGCTCTAGTGTATGAAGAAGGTAATAAAGAGCGGAAGTAGAATCAATAGCTGTAACTGAAGGCAGCCACGGAGGTGATGGATTTGCTCGGCCAAAAGGCCTATGGAGTACCTGAACCCGTTGAAAAAAGAAACAGGGTTGCAGTTAAGATTATGGAAGAGGAATATATTGTCCTTTCCGATGCTGAGGCTGAATACATTAAAGGGCTCGCAGGGTTGGTAGATGAGCGAATGAAGGCTGCCCTTGCTGTGAATCCGAGGCTTTCCCGAGGTCAGGCCGCTATTTTAGTTTGCCTCTCTTTGGCTGATGATCTTAATAAAATCAAGCGCCGTTACACTGAACTTATGAGCCTTGTAGAAGATGTAAGATAAAAGAGGGGGGGACTGAAATGGATTGGCTCAGTCTCGTGATCCTGATTTTTATCGGAGTGATGGTTATTACAGGGCTTAGAAAAGGCTTTGTCAGGCAGATCCTGGGCCTTGTAGGATTAGTTGCCTCAATCATGTTGGCATTGAAATATTACGATGTAGCAGGGGAGTTTATTATTGTCTATTTTGCCGTCCCTGAAGGGCTTGCCCCTATTCTTGGGTTTACTGCAATTTGTATTTGTGTAGCGGCTGCGGTTTCAGTTCTTGGGTGGGTTTGGGGGAAACTTGTAAAGTATTCACCTGTGTCAATCCTTGATTCTTTGGGGGGTGCACTTTTCGGATTCGCAAAAGGTGCCTTAGTTGTTATGATTGTGCTTCTCGTAGTTTATGCACTTCCTTTTGAAGGCGCACGTCAAACTGTAGATGATTCCTCTGTTGCCAGAGGGCTGATAGATTTATCTCCTATGATTTTAAAAAATCTTGAGGATATTATCCCCGGGGGAATCCCCTATATTACAGACCCGAAAAATAATGACAGTGATAGGGGTTCAGTCCCCCCTATTTTAATAAAACCCGGCAACGAAGCAAGGAAGGCAGATGCTGTTTAGTTGAATTGAGCCCGGTAGGAGGTAGTTTCTGTGGATAACGCCGGTTTTGCGACGATTTTTCGGGAATTTGCGGATTATTTAGAACTTAAAAAAGACAACCCCTTTAAAATTAGAGCTTACAGGCGGGCTGCAGATATTTTTGAAGATCTCAATAGGAATGTAGCCGAACTTGCGTTAGACGGGGAACTCAAAAATATCCAAGGGATCGGTACGGCAATTGAGGAGAAAGCCCGGGAAATAGCAAGCTCCGGGAAACTTGGGGCGCTTGAAGATCTGAAACTTCAGTACCCCCCTGGGGTAATGGAAATGACAAGGATACCCGGAGTGGGTTTAAAAACTGCATCCCGGGTGTTTCATGAATTAGGAATAGCAGGGATTGATCAGTTGGAAGCAGCTGCCGAAGACGGTAGGCTAGAGGCTCTCCCTGGAATGGGAAAGAAAACCGCCGAAAATATACTTAAGGGCATAACCAGGTTAAGGATGGAAAATACAAAGCGTATCCCCCTTGTGCTTGCAGACAGGCTAAGTAAAAATCTTATGGATTTTCTTAGGTCCCATATGGAAATCTGTGCAATAGCGGCGGTAGGAAGTTTGAGGCGACGCAAGGAAACCTGTGGTGATTTAGACATATTGGTTTCAACGGAAGATCCGTCTCCTATTTCCGGACTTATGGCAAAATGGAATAAATTTTCTAATATGATTTCTTCCGGGGAAGACAGGATTATATTTACCACAACCGATGATATTGAAGTAGATGTTATTATTACAGCTCCTGAGAAGTTTCCTTTTGATCTTTTTGTAACAACTGGTTCAAAGTCACATTATACAGCACTCGAATCTATTGCCTGTGAGCTAGGATATAGGTTGAGAAATAACTCATTTACTTCTGAATCAGGCAAACCTGTGGAAATCATAGACGAAGCGGATATATACAAGGCATTGAAAATGGAATATATTCCGCCTGAATTGCGCGAAATGACTGGTGAAATTGAAGCTGCGCTAAAAGGATCTTTGCCTAAACTTTTGATTTCCCGGGATATCCGCGGAGATCTCCATATGCATACAAACTGGAGTGACGGAACAAGCTCCATTGAATCCATGGTATATGCGGCTAAAAATTTGGGGTACGAATATATTGCTATTACTGATCACTCTGAATCTTTGAAGATTGCAAAAGGGTTATCCAAAGCCGAGCTTTCCCGGCAAATGGAAGTACTGGAGCGTCTTAGAACTGAATTAGACGGCATCCAGGTGTTATCCGGGATTGAACTAGAGATTTTAAAAGATGGCAGCCTTGACTACGATGACTCAATCCTATCAAGCCTTGATCTAATTATAGCATCTGTACATTCGGCATTCGGGCAGCCTAAGGATGTTATGACAGCCCGTATCGTTAAGGCGATCCGAAGTGGCAGAGTAGATATTATTGCTCATCCCACAGGACGTGTACTTGGCAGGCGGTTCGGGTACGATGTGGATTTAGATGTTGTTATTAAGGAAGCGGCTAAACACAATGTTGCTCTGGAAATTAATTCTTACCCTGAAAGAATGGATTTGGATTCCACATGGGCACGAAAAGCAGCGGAATCAGGGGTTTATATTGCAATCAACAGTGATGCCCATAATGTAGAGGAACTTAAGTTTATATCATATGGCCTTGATGTTGCAAGGCGTGCATGGCTTGAACAAGCTGATGTAATTAATACCTGGCCTATATCAAAATTTCAGGCATGGCTTTCCCGCCGTCGTATCAGAGCCTAACTTTTTTATCTTGTGATTCCCATTTAAAAATCATACATACGGAATACGCCTACGGGTTTGCACTCATACTACATTACAGAACACCGGTACCCTGCAAAACAAGGGAGAAGGGGTGTCTTGTAATGATTCCGGCAGCAATTAAAACTATAATTAAGACAGTGTTCATGTATACGTTTGTCCTTTTTGTCACAAGAGTAATGGGAAAAAGAGAAATCGGGCAATTGGCTCCTTTTGATCTTGTTGTAGCCATTATGATTGCAGATCTGGCGGCTATGCCTCTGGAGGATAAATCGATTCGGATACATGAAGCAATTCTTCCCATTGCTGTGCTGGCAGCTGCCGAGATTTTATTTGCATTTATAACACTGAAGAATACAAAAGCTAGATCTTTAATTTGCGGGAGATCCTCCGTTGTTGTAAAAAACGGGAGGATTGAGGAAGCGACACTAAGAGAGCTCCGTTATAACCTGGATGACTTATTGGCAGGATTGCGGGAAAAGGATGTTCATAATATCCAGGATGTAGAATTTGCAATTCTTGAAGGTTCAGGCAGATTAAGTGTGTTGATGAAGTCACAGGCAAGGCCTGTGACTCCCAGGGATCTTGGAATCACAACCTCATATGAGGGTTTGCCTTACCCCCTTATCCTAGATGGGGAAGTGAAATATAAATATCTTGATCAGCTTAACCTTACAATGGCATGGCTCAAAGAAGAGCTGGAAAAGAAAGGGGTAACTGATCCTTCAGATGTATTACTTGCAACCCTTGATACATCTGGGGAATTGTATATTGCGAAAAAGGAAGCTGCTGAACTTAAGGATCTGAAGACTGAAGAATAGGGTGGGATCTCTACTATGGAACTTTCTAATGAATTCCGCGAGCGGTTCGTCAAATCCCTCCAAGGTAGGGACTATGTTTTATACGGCGGTCTCTTGGAGCTTGTAAGGCAACGCGGGCTGAAACGTATAAACACGAAAGTTATCCAAATTCCCTCAACGGATAATGGGATGTACGGTGTGGTGGAAGCAGAAATTGAAACTGAAGACGGGATATTTAAGGAACTTGGGGATGCATCTCCCGAAAGCGTTAACCGGACAATACAACCGCACCTTTTGAGAATGGCTGCGACAAGGGCGAAAGCCAGGGCTATGAGGGATGCTGTCGGTATAGACATGGTAGCTTTGGAAGAGCTCGGGGGGACACTCTTTTCTGATGAAGTGTCCGTTCCCGACAACCCTGAAGATTTAATCCTGACCTTCGGTAAATATATCAGGAAACCCCTTGGCCAGGTAGCACAGGAAGACCCTGGCTATGTTGTTTGGTTATCTGAAAATGCAAGGGATGAATTCATTAAGCAGGCTGCCAGGAATATCCTCGAACAACAGGATAAGGATGGCCTGGATGATTTTCCGGACACTGCAACCCGAAGGCCACCTCTACATTGAAATCTGTTTTCGGAGTTTCCGTAATGTTATAATAAGCCCTGATGGTTGATATGTGATCAGCGCATGTCAGGGGGTTTATGAATTTGGATGAAAGATCAATCCGTGTTTTGGAATTTCACAAGATAAAAGGGAGCCTCACGGCTCTTACTGCAACTACCCGGGGGAAGGAGCTTGCTGACAGGCTTTCGCCTGTTACTGACAAATATGAGATTAGGAGAAGGCAAAAAGAAACTACTGAAGCTAAAGCAATTCTGTCTGCAGGAAGTGATGTATCCCTTGGTGGGGTCCGTGATCTTCGTAGTATTATGGAACGTACTGTTATAGGAGGGACACTTACACCTGAGGAGCTCCTTGATGTATCATCGACATTAATTGCAGCAATGAGGCTTAGAAGTTTCATTATAGGGCTAGACGATAGTTTCTCGATTTTCAGGGAACATGCTGAGGGAATTATTCCCCAGTCCGGCATAGTTGAAGAGATCCGACGGTGTATCGATGAATATGGTAACGTGGTGGATAATGCAAGCCCTGAATTATCCAGGATAAGGTCACAAATACGTACGATTAATAACAGGATCCGGGATAAGCTCGATGCTTTCATAAAATCGCAGCAGTCTGCAAAATACTTACAGGAGCCCATTATCACTTTGCGTTCTGGAAGATTTGTTGTGCCTGTAAAGCAGGAATCACGGGCAGCGGTGCCGGGAATAATCCACGATAGATCTGCAAGTGGTTTGACTTATTTTATTGAACCCATGGCTATAGTGGATCTAAATAATGATTTGACTTCACTGGCACGGAAAGAAAAAGAAGAAGTTGAAAAAATTCTGAAGGAATTATCTCACCGAGTAGGTAATGCTGATTCTGAAATTTTGCAAAGTTTAACTGCACTTGCCGCTATAGATCTTGCTTTGGCTAAAGGCAAACTCAGCTTTGACATGAATGCCGGGGAACCGGATGTGATAAGTACGGGACATCTTAAAATCTGTAAGGGAAGACATCCCCTTCTTTCAGGTAATGTTATGCCTGTCGATGTTGAACTTGGGAGGGATTTTAGGACCTTAGTGATTACAGGTCCTAATACAGGAGGTAAAACCGTTACCCTGAAAACCATAGGCCTTTTTGCCCTGATGACAATGGCAGGTTTGCATATTCCGGCTTTGCCCGGAACACAATTACCTGTGTTTTCTCAAGTCTTTGCCGATATCGGTGATGAACAAAGTATTGAGCAAAGCTTGTCTACGTTTTCCTCTCATATGAGCCATATCATCAGAATCTTAAAACAGGCGGATTCCAATTCCCTCATTCTCCTGGATGAGCTTGGTGCGGGAACGGATCCCAGGGAAGGTGCGGCCCTCAGTGTGGCTATTCTTAAGCACCTTCATAAACTGGGTGCTTTTACTGCAGTCACGACCCATCTTAGTGAATTAAAGACATTTGCATACGAACACGAAGGTGTGGAAAACGCATCATGTGAGTTTGATATTGAAACCCTTAAACCCACGTACCGTCTGATTATAGGATTGCCAGGGGGATCGTGTGCACTTGATGTAGCCTCAAGGCTAGGATTGCCTGATGAGATAACCGATGTTGCCAGGGGCTGTCTTGGAAAAGACAGAGTCCAAGTTGATTCTATCATAGAAAAAATGGAACAAACCATGCAAGAACTTGAAACGGAGCGGGAAGAAGCTAGGAGAGCGAAAGAGGAGGAAGAAAAATTACGATCAGAGCGGGAAATTGAAGTAAAGCAAATACAAGATGCAAGATTGGAAATCCTCAGAAAGGCAAAAATTGAGGCGGATGAAATGTTAAGACAGGCAAGGGCTGATATAGATGAAATTATAAAAAAATTACGTGATGATTCCCGATATCAAAGAAGCATTATTGATGATAAGACCAGACAAGCAAGGGAAGCACTGAAAAAAATAGCGGACAGGGTGCCTTCTATCAATAAAGAATTGACCGGCATAAGCACTGGGAAAGACAAAATAGAGAATTTGAGGCCCCTGGATCCGGATGATGTAAAAACAGGTATTATGGTCTTTGTGGCTAGGCTGGGTCAGGCAGGCCAAGTCAACTGGGTATCAGAGGATCGTTCCAATGCAGAGGTCCAATTAGGCGGAATGAAAGTTTGCCTGCCGATTGAAGATTTATTTGTACAAAAGGAAGGTAGCTTTCCGAAAAAACCTTCGTATTCAGGACAAGTGTATCTTTCCCCTGTCACCCGGGAAAAAGCCGGTTTTATCAGTACTGAACTGAACATACTGGGACATACGGTTGAAGAAGGAATAAGTGAAGTGGATAAATATCTTGATGATGCCTGCCTTGCGGGATTATCAAAGGTAAGGATTATCCACGGTAAGGGGACAGGTGTTTTAAAGCAGGCAGTGCGTGAATTCTTAAAGGAACATCCTCATGTAAAGGCAGCTTTGCCCGGAGGATTATCTGAGGGAGGTGACGGAGTAACAATAGTTTCAATGTACGAAAGGTAGTGTAATCTAATGTGTAAGTACACCTGTTGTCCACCACGTATGCATTTTACATGATTCCTTCGGAATTGATTCTTCAGGTACTATGGTTCCGTCAGGCAGGATCCTAAGACCGTTTGATGCCAGATATCTACGTCTTTCTATTTGATCCGGGGGGCAATACCTGGTTGCAATTTGTCCTGATTCGGCGCAGACATTTACTTCTATTGCTTTTGTGTGCAGATGACAGAGGTTCTTAGGTTCAGTTCCCTCAATGAAAGCCTCAGTTTCTGGGGCAGGACATAATTCACTTGCAAGACCGCCTGATTCCAGGCAAATCTTGGAAAAAACGATGCCTGTAGGCACGGAAAACTCACTTATAGGTGTATTTCTAAGTGCCTCTTTCATATACGCTCCCCAGATTGCTGCGGCCTTGCTGCTTCCGATTCTGGTTCCTCCGTAAACCATAGGTTCCTGCTGCTCATCATTGCCTATCCAAATACAGGTTACAAGATCAGGGGTAAACCCTACAAACCAGGCATTTGTATATTCAGATGTCGTTCCTGTCTTTCCTGCTGCAGGCCTGCCTATATTGGCCGATTTTCCTGTTCCCCTTTTAATGACCCCCATAAGCATGTCAGTAATAACATAGGCAGTTTGTTCATCCAAGACTATGGTTCTTTTCGGGGTGTTTCGTTCCAATATATTACCGTTTTTATCTTCTACCCTGAGTATTGCTATAGGTTCTGCCTTGATTCCCCGATTAGCGAATACTGCATAGGCTGACGCCATTTCCAGCGGAGTTACACCACGGGTTAATCCTCCCAGCACAAGCGATAGATTCATATCGTTGGAACTGCCTGATTCTACCAAACTTGTTATTCCCATAGATTTTGCTGTTTTAATTGCGTTGGAAACTCCTACTTGTTCCAGAAGTTTTACAGACGGGACGTTAATAGAGTCCTCCAAAGCTTTGCGTACCGTTACCGGACCCCGGAATTTATTATCATTATTTACCGGTGCCCACGGTTCGGATCGACCAGGGATAATGTATTCAATAGGTGAATCATCCAATAGGGTTGTAGGGGTGTAACCTGCCTGTAACGCAGCAGTATACACAAAAGGTTTAAAAGCAGAGCCTGGCTGTCTGTAGGACATTGTGGCTCTATTAAATTCATCCTCACCTCTTCCCCCAATCATTGCCCTTATATAGCCTTCCTTTGCATCCAATACTACCATGGCTGCCTGGGGTTGAGTAAGCCCCTTAGCATTTTTGCCTCCTTCCGGCAGGTTTGAAAGCAGCACTTGGTTTGCCAGATTTTGAAGACTTAAATCTAAGGTCGTGTAGATCTTCAGGCCACCTTTAAATACAGTTTCATGACCATATTTCGATATAAGCCGATCACGTACATAATCAATGAAGTAAGGAGCTGCCTTTTTAGACTGGCTTTGCTCAATTACGCCCAAAGGTGCTTCCATAGATGATTTTGCTTGTTCGTTTGATATATATCCTAAATCTGCCATGCGTTTAAGGACAACGGCACGGCGCGCTTTGGCGGATTCAGGATGTTGCGTCGGGGAATAAATATATGCATTCCGTATGATTCCGGCAAGAAGTGCAGATTCAGGCAGGTTCAAGTACCGGACGCTTTTTCCGAAATATCCTTGTGCCGCAGCCTCGACTCCATAGACTGCCTGACCTGGGAAGAAATATACTTCATTTAAATATAATTCAAGGATCTGATCTTTTGTATAAGTACGTTCTAATTGTATGGCATACAGGAGCTCCTGGAGCTTCCTTGCCCATGTTCTTTCATGGGTAAGAAAGGCATTCTTTGCAAGTTGTTGCGTGAGGGTGCTTGCACCTTGCACAATCTTTCCTTTGCGGATATCCACAAGAATGGCTCTTGCCACCCCCGTAAAATCCACACCGTGATGTTCACGGAATCTCCAGTCTTCAATTGCGATAACTGCATCCTGCAGTTCCTTTGGAATTTCAGATAAAGGTACCCACACCCGATTTTCCACATATAATCTAGTAATAAGCTTGTTGTTCGTATCATATATTTCAGTGGCCTCAATAGGCCTGTATTCGAATTCCCCCAGCGGGGGCATAGTCTTCAGTACAGTTGAAACGAAACCTATTAAAACCCCGGATCCGATGCAAAGTACGAAAATAATACTAATAGCCAGGATTGATAGAATGCGGCCAATACCCTTCGACATCCGTGACGCCTCTCTTTCAAGCTAGGCATTTTATTTAAGGCTGTCCACCCAACTATTACATTTAATTATACCATAGTAGTCCATATTTGCGTTAATCCACCCTTGGAGGAGGGGTATCATTGACGCTGTAACTTGGGGTATGCTAAACTAAATCTGCTCGTCCAATAATATCCGAATATACAAATCAGTAGACAATTATGGAAAATATGCAATACCGGGAGGCGGGGGAATTGACAGTTAAGGAGCAAATGGACATCCTAAGAAGAGGATGCGCCGAAATTGTGTCTGAGGAGGACCTAGAACGGAAACTTAAGCAGTCTATGAAAACAAAAAGGGCTCTCCGGGTTAAGCTTGGGTTAGATCCTTCCGCCCCTGATATCCATTTAGGGCATGCAGTGGTTCTTAGAAAAATGCGTGAGTTCCAGGAATTAGGGCATGAAGTATTTCTAGTAGTAGGGGATTTTACCGGGAGTATCGGGGATCCTTCCGGTAAATCTCAAACCAGGCCTCAGCTCTCGAGGGAAGAAATAATGAGAAACGCCAAGACTTATCAGGAACAGGCATTCAAGATATTAGATCCTAACCGTACTCACACCAGATTTAACGGGGAATGGCTTTCTAAGCTTAATTTTAGGGACGTAATTAATTTGGCTTCCAAGTATACAGTTGCAAGGATGTTGGAGCGGGAAGAATTTCGCCATAGGTTTTACCAGGAGAAGCCTATCTACATCCACGAATTTTTCTATCCGTTTATGCAGGCTTACGATTCAATTAATTTAAATATTGATGTGGAACTCGGAGGTACTGATCAGAAGTTTAATATATTATTCGGCAGGACACTTCAGCGTGAATTTAATCAAGAACCTCAGGTTGCGGTTTTAATGCCTATTTTGGTAGGGATTGATGGCGTAAAGAAAATGAGTAAAAGCCTAGATAATTACATAGGTGTTACAGAAGATCCGGGAGGAAGTTATGGTAAAGTTATGTCTATATCCGATGACGTGATGATGACCTATTTTGAACTTACAACCAGGCTTCCTGAGGATGAAATTGAGGACATACGTAATGCGCTTACTTCGGGTAGGCTCCATCCCCGCGATGCCAAAAGGAGGCTTGCCCGCGAGATTATCACGCTCTACCATAGTCATGAGGCTGCTCTTGAGGCTGAAGAAGGGTTTGATACGGTCTTTCGTGAAGGAGGCCTGCCTGAAAACATCCCAGATGTTTTAGTCCCCGCCGATCAGGTTGTGGAAGGCAAAATATGGCCTCCAAAACTTCTGGTAATATCAGGTCTTGCAAACAGTAACAGTGAGGCGCGTAGGCTTATTCAGCAAGGTGGTGTAACTGTCGACGGTGCGAAGATACAAGATCCTGAAAGGGATATTCCTGTACATTCCGGAATGATTATTAAAGTAGGCAAGCGTAGATTTGTCAAAATCCAAATAGGTTTGTAACATCTTTCTTTTCCCTGCTTCCGTTGAATATGATTTAATAAGTGCCGGCTGTTTTGCTTATACCGGAATAATATTGAAGGAGACTGCGGGCAGCGTTGTTCAGTATGGAAAGATATCCATACATAAGTAGGAGGATGCAGGGGATGGCCGGATATTATAAACGTAGGATTGCCGGCTTAATCCATAGAGCCCGGGTAGTACCGAAAACCCGGGGTTCCCGTTTGTTCAGGCCCGGTTGGACGGGGAAACCTAGGAGGCAGCCAAAGCGGGAATCTATTGCCGGTTGGGTTTTTTTATCGATAATCCTGATCATATCAATGTTTTTCATAATAGATTGGCGTCTTAAACCCACTCTCCACAGGTTTGCTTCAGCCAAGGCAAGGACACTTGCAACGGAAGCTGTGGCCTCTGCTGTGGCTTTGGAGATAGCCGGAGGGATAAGATGGGAGGATCTCTATGCCTTTCTCCCGGACAAAACAGGGAAAATCGTACTTATCCAGCCTAATACAGGAGAAATCGACAGATTAATATCCAAAGTAACCCTGAGGGTACAGGAATATTTAAATGAAATCGGTGATACAAGAGTCAGGATTCCCCTGGGTCAGATTCTCGGGGCTCACATTTTGGCAAATGTAGGTCCCAGGATTGGTATTTCAATTACACCTGTCGGTACCATTACTACGAGGGTACTCAGTGATTTTGAACAAGCAGGCATAAACCAGGTTCGCCATAAAATCTACTTTGAGATTATTGCGCATATGCAAATTATAGTCCCCCTGATGGCAACTACAGATAACATAACTACGCAAGTTCCAATAACGGAAGTTTTAATAATGGGGGATGTCCCCGGGACTTATATTCAGGTTGACGGAAAAGATATCAGGAATCTATTCCCTGAGGATTGATAATTCCCTGTCAATTTAATAAAAAGCAGCCTCGGATTGATCCGAGGCTGCTTTTTGGGTCAAGTAGCTCAACCTAGTAGTCCATTCCTCCAGGAGGGTATGGTGGCATTGGAGGTTCTTCTTTAGGTACATCGGTTATTAAAGCTTCAGTTGTAAGAAGCATTGATGCGATACTTGCTGCGTTCTGAAGAGCAAATCTTGTCACTTTTACCGGATCAGCTATACCTGCCTTCAGGAGATCCACATAAGTCTCGCTTACTGCATCAAAACCAACTCCGGGCTTTTCTTGGTTTTTGACACGCTCAAGAACAACCGATCCCTCTAAGCCTGCATTATTTGCAATCTGGCGGAGAGGCTCTTCAAGTGCCCTCTTGACGATCTGTACACCGACCTTTTCATCACCTTCAGCGCTGATTTTATCAAGGGCAGGGGCAATATTGACATAGGTGGTTCCGCCCCCCGGGATTATGCCCTCTTCCACTGCTGCGCGAGTTGCTGATAAGGCATCTTCTACTCGGTGTTTTTTATCTTTAAGTTCAGTTTCAGTTGAAGCCCCGACTTTGATTATTGCTACACCGCCTGCAAGTTTAGCAAGGCGCTCCTGGAGTTTTTCACGATCATAATCAGAGTCAGATTCCTCAATCTGCTTCTTGATTTGGGCTATACGGCCTTTAATTTTTTCCTGATCTCCGTGTCCTTCAACTATAGTGGTGCTCTCGCGATCGATCTTGACTGTCTTTGCCTGGCCAAGCATATCAATGTCAAGATTCTCTAGTTTTATGCCGAGATCCTCAGAAACAAAGGTGCCACCTGTAAGGACGGCAATGTCTTCCATCATAGCCTTTCTTCTGTCTCCGAATCCTGGTGCCTTGACTGCTGCTACCTGCAAGGTCCCTCTTATCTTATTAACTACGAGAGTTGCCAAAGCTTCCCCTTCAAGATCCTCGGCAATAATAACAAAGGGTTTGCCTACCCGTGCGACTTTTTCGAGAAGCGGGAGAAGATCAGCTACTGCAGTAATCTTTTTCTCATGCAAAAGAATATAGGGATCTTCGAAAACAGTTTCCATTGCTTCGGTGTTAGTTACGAAATAAGGGGAGATGTAACCCTTATCAAATTCCATTCCCTCGACTTTTTCGACGGTAATTTCGATTCCTTTTGATTCTTCAACTGTAATCACACCGTCTTTTCCCACGAGTTCCATTGCTTCGGCAATCATTTTCCCGACTTCAGGATCGTTGCCGGATATAGCTGCAACGTTTGCTATGTCTTCTTTTCCTTCAACAGGGATAGCAACCTTTCGGAGTTCCTCTACTGTTGCAGCTACCGCTTTATCAATACCTCTTTTTATAAACATAGGGTTTGCGCCTGCAGCAACATTTTTGAGACCTTCCGCAACAATTGCCTGGGCAAGCACGGTAGCTGTTGTGGTGCCGTCTCCTGTTACATCGTTGGTTTTAGATGCAACCTCTTTGCAGAGCTGGGCGCCCATATTTTCATACGGATCTTCAAGTTCAATTTCTTTGGCCACTGTCACGCCGTCTTTAGTAATGGTAGGTGATCCAAATTTTCGTTCAAGAACAACATGTCGCCCTCTCGGGCCAAGTGTAACTTTTACAGCAGAGGCTACCTTATTTACGCCCCTTTCTAAGGCACGTCTGGCCTCCTCACTGAAAGCAAGTTGTTTAGCTCCCATTTTATGTATACCCCCTCTTCAACAATTATCGAATTACTTAACTGCAAGAATGTCGCTTTGGCGGAGGATCATGTATTCTTCACCTTCAATTTTTATCTCGGTTCCGCCGTACTTAGCAAAAATCACCTTATCGCCAGGGTTAACGTCCATCGGTGCGCGTTTGCCGCTTTCCAGTAATTTGCCTGGACCAACTGCAACAACTTCACCTTCCTGGGGCCGTTCCTTAGCAGTATCAGGCAATACAATTCCACCCTTAGTACGTTCTTCCTCAGCGCTGGGTTTTACTACTACCCGGTCTTCTAACGGTTTTACCATTTATCATTACCTCCTTTTAGCGGAAATTTAGCACTCGCCAAGGGAGAGTGCTAACAATCTGATATAATATTACTAAAGCTTATTTGAATTTGTCAATAGGTGAACCCCAAATTTTTCACAGACTTCCGGTTTTTCTTTTATTTTTCGTTCATTTTATAAGAGAATATATTATAAGCTGATCAGGATTAGCCGTCTGCCCAGCTTGCCAACGCCTCCAAAATATGTAATAGTTCTTCTTCGTCCGAAACACGTATACCCGCTTTAAGATCGTCTAATTCCCCGGGCGGGAGGCCTGAGATCCTAATTCGTGTTGTGCTTTTGGGTCGGCAACGATTGTCCGGGGTCCCATAGAATACTGTAACCCATCCGTCTTTTTCACCAATATGCATGTTTTGAAGGCATATTGGTGATATCCCTTGTCTTTTCTGAAACAGGATTACTTGATCTTCAGAGAACTCAGTGATTGACCACGGTTCAATTTGTTTAGCAAGTTCATCCCTGGAAAGTCCTATCATTTCTGGGGGTGCGGATATTTGGTGAGTTTCCCCATGCCCACATTGGTAAAGGGTCCGGTAAAGAATTTCTGTACGGGAATTGATTTTAGTCGGGTTTGCCGAACTTATATTTGTTTGTTTAAGTCCATTCCAGGGAATACTGCCAGGATAATCAAGCTTTGTCAGGCCTGAAAGCTTTTCCTTTGTTTTGTTTGTATTATCAGGGACTTTGATACTAAAATATGCATAGCTTAAGCCGGCGGATAATAATATAAGGATTAAAAAGGTTGTCAGTAATTTGCTTTTGTGGTTCATAACATCCCTTCCCTTGGGTCGGTGAATACGCTTTTCATTGACCCGGTAGGAGGTACAGTCACACATTATGCGTGAATTTCCTTGTTATAATACCCAGGGTTGATAATAGTATTCGTACAAATAAGAGAAACATGGTAAATCAACCATGTTTCTTTAATTCTAATTAAATTAATTTATTGATATTCAGCAAATAACGGCCTGATTGCAATGGCGGTATAAATCAAAAATATTACCGGGCGATAATTTCCAATTCTTCATCAGGGATATCAAAATTGGCGTAGACCTGTTGTACATCATCAAGATCTTCTAAGGATTCTACAAGGCTGAGGACCTGTTGGGCAGGTTTACCTGTTACTTTCACTGTATTTTGCGGAAGCATAGTTATTTCAGCGGTAGAAAATCGAATTCCCCTGGAACTGAAGAAGTTTTCGACTTCTTCAAAATCCTGAGGCTCAGTATAAATTTCAATATTTATGCCGTCAAAATCATAATCTTCCGCACCTGACTCTATTGCAAGGTTTACGAGTTCATCCTCAGTCATATCGATTTCATTGATATCCACGGAAAACAAGCCTTTTTTATTAAACATCCATGCTACACAACCGGTTTCTCCCAGGTTTCCCCCATTTCTCGAGAAGACATAGCGGATATCTGAGGCGGAACGGTTTTTGTTATCTGTCATGGCAGTTATCATAATTGCGACCCCGCCCGGACCGTATCCTTCGTAAGTAATTTCTTCAAATAATTCAGCTCCGGATTCTCCGGTCCCGCGTTTAATGGCTTTTTGAATGCTGTCATTCGGCATATTTGCGGCTCTCGCTTTATCCATTGCGAGTCTAAGCCGAAAATTTTCCAAAGGATCAGGTCCACCTTCACGTGTTGCTACCAGGAGTTCCCTAGAAATCCTGGTAAATATCTTTCCCCGTTCAGCATCAACCTTGGCTTTCTTACGCTTAATATTTGCCCACTTAGAATGACCTGCCACTTTCCTTCCTCCTCTCATCACATTAATTTTAGCATAGTCCATAGAGTTCTGCCATAGGGACAGACTTCGGACGGTACATATCTTAGTTCCTCGATTCCAAAGGCTTTAATGCCGGCTTTATTCAATGTGTATTATTCGGTGTAATCATTATCTTTCGGATCAGGGGTGTTTTTCCAGGTTGCTTCAGGGATGGTAGGATTTGAAGAATCTTGTCCGGGAGACATCTTCCGGGCTTTTGAGATTTTAGTGTTTAAATAAACGTAAGTGGCGAAAACCATGATCATACCGAAGGAAGGGGGCATTAAACCCGAGATTATTAAAAAGTCATAAAGACCGTGAAGGCCTATAGCTGTTATAAGCCCTTTTCCTAATACCAGAAAAGTGTTCTTTCCGTGAAATTTAGCAAGACTCATATGGTACCCGACTATTCCGGAAAAAGAGGCATGGGCAAGATCTGTAATGAATGCCCGGAACAAGCCAACAGTAATACCAAACCTTGCAGAATAAAAAAGATTTTCTACTGCGGCAAATCCAAGACCTGCTGATACTGCATAGATTATACCATCGATAATTTCATCAAACTCAGCATGATCATAGACTGCCAGTTTTACTGCGATGAATTTTGCCGTTTCTTCTACAAGCCCGATAACCAGGATACTTATAATGAAAAGCCTGCCTATACCCGGAGTTCCGTCAGATATAAACTGCCGGAACGGGGCTTCTGCAAGAGCTGCGGGAAATACTGAAATTGCACCGTAGATAAACGCCTTTATAACAAGGGAAACAGGTTCGGGTTGATTTTTATCCTTTCTGTAAAAAAACCAAACCCACAAAATGCCGGGGAGAAATGAAACTATCAGTAAAGGTATTAAGCCGGGGGTTCCGTTTTGCAATGTATTCACCTAAAGGCTGTAATTACTCCCTAAGTGTTCCCTATTTCATCGGGAGTATAATTACTATAATTATGGTATAGGCTTGGATTTATAAACTATCTGAGCCGTGGGAGAGAGCTGTCGGGTATGGTATAATATTTTGGAAGCTGCGGAGGTGACCCAAGGTGAACGGTGCAAGCTCCACAGGGAAAGTGTTTATGTTATTAGGTATTATTTTACTTGTACTGGGGGCTGTTATCACCCTCATTGGCAAATTTCCGGGGATAGGAAAGTTACCCGGGAATATTGTTGTTAAAAAAGGTAATTTCACATTTTTCTTTCCTATCACCACATGCATTATTTTAAGTATAATACTATCTCTCTTCTTTGCATTGTTTTCCCGTAAATGATCGGAGACACACAATAAAGAAAATCAGTTTAGGTTGTCATAATCAGTGGCATATCTCAGGTGAGGCACGGGAACCCTAAACATAAAGGGAGAGATCCCCGGAGGCAG
>JAAZLO010000056.1 GCA_012689375.1 Bacillota bacterium
AGGTAGGAGGCCCCTTGTGCCTTCCATATTAGATAATCTCCGAAATTCCCCGGTTCAATAATATAAACCTGTGGTATAGAACCCTTAGGTAAGCAGCCGGTAGCCAAGGTACATATTAATATGAACAACACTAACCTTACAATGTACCTGAGTTTCTTTTCCCCAGGTATCCGAAAAGGTACCAACATCTTTAACCCTCCTTTATTGATTTTCTTATAAAGACTTGCTGTTTCCGGCATCCCAAAAACAGAACAATACATACACAAAACGTGAACACCGGCTGATATATGCCTAAGGGTCATATCAGCTTATATTTCCGGAAAATAATGAGTACACTGGAATATTGGATAGGCGGGTTGATAGTTACATATTAGAATCGGAGGAGCCAAAAATTAGGGAAACGCCACATATGAAAGGTGAAAAATGTGACGTCCTTCTGCCTGATGAAATAGATAACTCCCTTATTTATATAACTTTAGGACTAGAACCTTATCCCAGCTTCAATATTAAACCCACTTGCAATAATATTTTCAGTGGTAATTTTCAATAAGTCCTTATTGGAAATTACCACTGACTATAGAAAAATCCTCCGCCTAAAAACAATCCATCTGTTACATCATATGTAGCTGAAATTTGTGTTTTAAGTGCAGTTGTTTTTGTATCGGTGTATGTCTTTTTACGTGTATCTATATTTGTAAAACCATTCAATGTCTCAGCAAGATCTTCATAAGGTTTTGAATCTGCCCAAACCTCCGAGTAATCCGGAATTTCTATATCTGTTATTGATTCTTCTGGCTCTTCTCCGTTTTCCTCATACTCCCAGATACCCATACCTTCCTTTTTTAAAACTTTGAAACCAGTCCTTATGCTATCTCCTGCATCAAACTTAACTATGGCATCACCTGGGAATCGGCCTATGAAAGGGCAGCATTGACACGGAATTCATCAGCAACAAGCCCACCTACATTTGCACCTATTGAATATCCGGTTGGGTTATATTCAAGACTTCTTATAACCTCAACATCCCGGGTTGCTTTAAGCTTAGATACTTGCTTGAGGGAAAATTCTGTGGGGGTATAGTTCTCCAGTTCTTCTTCACCATTAAAATCTTCACCATACAACTGCCCAAGCAGTTCATCGTATTTGCTGTTGTTGAGGGCCTCCTTATCAATCCCATACCCAATATCCCAGTTTGTTGCTGCGGTATTTTTAACCTTTTTTATACCCTGCGTTTATACTGTAGTTGTTTAAACCAAACGTCACATTTGAAGTCTACTCTGCAATTCCCGGTAATTCTAGTCTGCAATAAATATTCGCCGATTCCGATATCATCCTTTGTTAAAGTGTAGGGCTCATCATTTTTACTTGGTTTGCTATAATGCCTGAAATAATAATTCATCCCAGGTAAAATAGGAAAGTCTTCAGCACCTAAAAATACCATGGCGGGGATATCATTAAATTCTACTGTTGCTGAACCCTCGGGGAGTAGATACCCCTTGACAGGGTGGACGATAAACCTCTCAAACTCATGATAGTAAAGGGTAATCTTTTCTTTCAGGGGATACCCCAAGTATATCTTTCCCGGGTTCACCTGTAATTACAAGTCCATCTTCCCCTCCCACCCCATTCTAACCGCACCTTCTGCTCCAATACTTACATCAGGCAGGCTTAACTTAGATCCGAATAATACTGATACCTTAGCATCAATACCATGTTTGGCATAGGTATTTTGAACATCAGCCTTGGCGGCAAAAACAAATAACTGGGTTGCCTCTTTTGCGGGTCCTCTGTTGCCGTTGGCTGTATAACACAAATTAAAACAGGGTTGATTGAATTTACGAAGATGGTTTTCGATGCTTCTTAAAAACCGGTGTAAGATACGGCCTGCGGGGAATCAGGGAGATTTTCACATGTTATTCCGGTGTGTGCAATTTTGATTATGATCTTAGTAAAGACTTTATTCCCCATGATGTGAAGTTTGTTGATTGCAGAGACGTAGATATTATACACTATGACTCAGATGAGTGTTTTAGATGGGAATCACTCAATTACGATCCTTGTTCTGGGAGTGTACGAAGATCAGGGGTC